>JAYYDY010000107.1:0-36563 GCA_036160375.1 Thermoplasmatota archaeon
GGCGACATTTTGATGCTCAAGGACACGGGCCGTGAAGCCCGCAAGCTGAACGCACGGTGAGGACAATGCCAGAACGACGAATTTGCAACTTCACGGGCGAGGAGATCGAACCCGGCACCGGCATGATGTTTGTCCGCAAGGACGGCAGCGTTCTGTGGTTCAAGAGCAGCAAGGCTCGCAAGAACCAACTCCAACTCAAGCGAAACGCTCGCAAGGTCAAGTGGACCCGTCACTACGTCAAGGGCGGCATCCAGTGAGTGCTTGAAGAGCGCACAGCCCCACAGCAACGCCCTTAAACGGGTCACTTTTGGGTCGGTACGGTGAACACCATGGAAACGACTTACATCATGATCAAACCCGACGGCGTACAGCGAGGACTCATCAGCGAAATCATCGGCCGCTTTGAGCGAAAAGGCCTGAAACTGGTTGGTTTGAAAGCCATGGTACCCACCGAAGAAATCGCCCGTTCTCACTACGACGTGCACAAAGAGCGCCCGTTTTTCCCCGGCCTCATCAAATTCGTGACCTCCGGTCCCGTGGTTTGCATGGCGTGGGAAGGCGTCGAAGCCATTGCCGTCGCTCGCAAACTCATCGGCGCCACCAACGGCCGCAACGCCGACCCCGGCACCATCCGTGGCGATTACGGCATGGACATGGGCTTCAACATGATTCACGGCTCTGACGCACCTGAAACGGCCGAATTCGAACTGGGCCTCTGGTTCCCTGAGGGCTTGATGTCCTGGGAAAACACCATGGGCGCCTGGGTTTACGAGTGAAGCCTGATAACACCGCAGCATCGGTGGTGAAACCATGACCGACGAAGAGGTCGCCCACGCCGAAGAAGGCGACGAAGCACCTCGCGGGCACAACCGGCAACCGATCGTCTCGGTCCTCGGCCACGTCGATCACGGAAAGACCAGTCTGCTGGACATGGTTCGCTCCATCGGAAGCCAGCGCCAAGCCAGTGTGATGGACAGGGAAGCCGGCGGCATCACACAGCACATCGGGGCTACCGAAGTTCCTGCCGACGTCCTCAACGAAACCTGTGCCGCCATGCTGGGCGGGAAGAATTTCAAGTCACCCGGTTTGTTGTTCATCGACACGCCCGGGCACCACTCGTTCGCTTCGCTTCGAAACCGAGGCGGCTCCGTGGCGGACATCGCCGTCTTGGTGGTTGACATCATGGAAGGCCTGCAGCCCCAAACCATCGAATCCCTCAACATCCTCAAAGAAACACGGACGCCCTTCGTCATCGCTGGAAACAAAGTCGACCGGTTGCACGGTTGGCGTTGCGAAGCTGGGCGCTCGTTCATCGAATCGTTCAGCGCACAGCGAGAGGACGTCCGAGCCCTGTTTGAGGACCGCTACTGGAAGACGGTCGGGCAATTTTCCGAGCACGGGTTCAACCTTGAGCGCTACGACAAAATTCGGGATTTTCGACAAAATGTGGCGCTCGTGCCCATGTCGGCCAAAGAAGGCGAAGGGCTCCAAGACCTCTTGGCCGTCACGGTGGGTCTGGCTGAACGTTTCCTCGAAGACCGGCTGACCGATACGCTCGGCGCCGCTCAGGGCACCGTGCTTGAAATGCGAGACGAAGTCGGCATGGGCAAGACGATTGACGTCATCCTCTACCGAGGTGAACTGAGCGTGGGCGACACCGTCATGCTCGCCGGCCAAGACGGACCGTTCACGACTCACATCAAGGGCCTCAAGCGACCGCAAGGCATGGCTGAAATGCGGGACGCTGGCAAGCGTTGGGTCAATTTTGACACGGTTGAGGCCGCTTCGGGCGTGAAAATTGTGGCGCCAAAACTTGAGGCGACCATTGCCGGGACCACGCTCCACTTAGCCAACACCGACGAGGAAAAAGCAGCGGCTGAGGAAGCCATTCGAGAGGAGTGGCGAGCGATTTTCAACACCATGCCGGTGATGTGCTCATCGTGCAACGAAATTTTTGCTCGGCAAGTGTTCGGTGAGCACACCGCCTCCGGCCCGTGCCGTGGAGCGGAAGAAGACCGCACGGGTGTGGTCATCAAAGCCGACACGGTGGGCGGGCTCGAAGCCCTGGCGTTTGAGTTGCACCAGCGAAACATTCCCGTTCGTCAGGCCACGGTCGGCCCGGTGAACAAGAAGGACATCTTGATGGCGAAATCGGCCAGCGATCCGCTCCAACAGGTGATTCTTGGGTTTTCCACGAAGGCCAACACCAGCGACGTCGCTCAACAACTCGAGGACGACGGCGGCGAGGTCAAATTCATCTCCGGGCCCATCATCTACCACATCATGGATGCCTTTGAGGAATGGCAGGAAGCCACCAAAGCCGCCATCGAAGAAGAACAGCGAGAATCCATCGTCTACCCCGGGAAGGTGCTCTACCTCAAAGACCACACGTTCCGCGCCAAAGGACCGGCCATCGTCGGCATGCGCGTGTTAGGTGGCCGTATCCACGTTGGTCAGCGGCTCATGAAGTTGGACGGTACGCCCGTCGGCCAGGTCAAGAGCCTGCGCACCCGTTCCAGTGAGGATGTCAAAGAGGCCATGCAAGGCGAAGAAATCGCCGTGGCCGTTCAAGGGCCCACCGTGGGGCGCCACATCGAGGAGTTGGACGAATTCTATGTCGACGTGCCTGAGCGCCACGTCAAGCGGCTCAAGAAAGCGGACCTTTCGCCCGTGGAGGAAGAGATTCTTGCGGAGATCGTGGCGCTTCACCGAAAAGACAACCATTTCTGGGGCCGTTAGGCGCCCTGCGCAATGATGTTCGGATGAGCATTTTTGATAGAGAAAGCGCGCACATTCATATAAGATATGAGCAGAGATTCTTCCTGCGAACGAGGTCTTGTCATGGAAGCAAGTATGCAAGCAGGCGCCGGTGGCGCACGTACCCAAGATTTGATTGCGACCGTTTCGGCTATCTCGAACAGCCTGATGAACGAGGTCAGCAAGGTCATCATCGGTAAGAACGAGAACCTCCGACGTGTGACCGTCGGTATTCTGTCCAACGGCAACATGCTGCTCGAGGATTTCCCCGGTCTTGCAAAGACACTGCTGGCCAACACCTTCGCCCGCGCGCTCGGGTGCAAGTTCAAGCGTGTGCAATTCACGCCCGACCTGTTGCCCTCGGACATCATGGGGACCTACATGTACGACCAGAAGTCCGGGGAGTTCAAACTCCGTGCCGGTCCGTTGTTCTCCAACATCTTGCTGGCTGACGAAATCAACCGTGCGCCTCCCAAGACCCAGGCGGCTCTGCTGGAAGCCATGGAAGAGAAGCAAGTGACCATTGAGGGTATCACGCACAAATTGCCCGCACCGTTCGTTGTGTTGGCGACGCAGAACCCCATTGAGCAGGAAGGTACGTACCCGCTGCCTGAAGCTCAAATGGACCGATTCCTGATGAAGATGAGCATGGGCTACCCCGACCGTGCTGAAGAGAAGGCCATTCTCGCCCGACGAAAGTTGCGAGGCCAAGACGAGCACGTGGTGGAACAAGTGACCTCGCCCAAGAAGGTGGTCGCCATGCAGAAAGCCCTCGAGACGGTTCACGTCGATCCTGCCATCCTTTCCTACATCATCGAAATCGTTCAGCGCACCCGTGAAGATCATCGTGTCATCAACGGGGCCTCACCTCGTGCCAGCCAAGCCCTGTTCAAGACCGGACGTGCTGCTGCGGCCGTGGCCGGGCGAAACTACGTCATTCCCGATGACATCAAGGGCATTGCCCTGCAGATCATCTCACACCGTATCAACATGAAGCCCGAAGCAAAGATTCGCGGTATCACGGGCATGCACATCGTTCGGAAGATCCTCTCTGAGGTTCCTGTTCCTGTGATTCAACCGGCCTGATGCGTGGGTGTTTGATGCCTGCATTGAAAGGGGAAGTCCTTCCTGCTGAAGACGCCGGAGGCTGGACACCATGAACCCCTACAAGATGGTCATCGCTGTTGCGAACCAGAAAGGAGGGTGCGCCAAAACCACCACGGCCGTCAACGTGGCCGCCGCCTTGGCCAAGGGGTCCCGTCGCCAAGGCTTGCCCCCCGCCAAGGTGCTGCTGATCGATTTGGACCCTCAGGGAAATTGTGCCACCTCGTTCGGTCTTGAAAAGAAGAAGATCAAGAAAACGGTGTACGACTTGCTGACCAACGATTCCGGTGAAGAACTCCCCTTGATGGAGGAGTACCTCATTCCCCCCGAAGAAATCACCAAGGCCATGCGAGAAGCGTGGAGCAACCGAAACGGCGGTAAGAAGGTCCCCGATACCATCGATGCCGGCCACCTTTGGATCCTCCCCAGCGACATCCACCTCTCCGGCGCAGAAATTGAACTCAGCCACAAAATTGGTCGTGAAACACGCTTGCAGGAAGCCTTGCTGCCCATCATGGACGAGTTTGACTACATCATCATCGACACCCCACCCTCCCTTGGCCTGCTCTCCATCAACGCCATGTGCGCTGCGAACTGGGTGATGGTGCCCGTACAGGCGGAATACTACGCCCTTGAGGGCTTCAGCATGCTGATGAATTCGATCAAGATGATTCAGCGCCGCATCAACCGCAACCTGAAGATCTTCGGTATCGTCATGACGATGGTGGACGGGCGCTCCAAATTGAGCACCTACGTGTGCGACCAGGTCAACAAGAAAATGCCGAACAAACTGTTCAACACCACCGTCCGACGATTGGCCAAGGTCGCTGAAGCGCCTTGGAGTGGCGCACCTACGGTGATCCTCAACAAGCCCACCAACTCAGGGGCCGGCGCAGGCAGCCTCGAGTATTGGACGCTCGCCAAGGAAGTGCACCAGCGCGTGCAAGAAGTCCGTCGAGAGTTCGGCGTGGTTGAGGAATCTCGTTTGAGGCGAGAGCGCACCATCCGTTGAGGTTTGGTGAGCCGGTTTTCGTGTGAAAACGAGCCTTCTGAACCCACAACCTTTCGCATGGGTTAAGTATGGGCCGAGGCCCAACGCAAGCAGGGATTGACATGACAGGCGAAGGAATGACCTCGGTCAGCGTGAGTTATGAGATTCGACGTCAGTTGAACACACTGCGAACCACGGGTGGCCATCGCAGCGTCAACGAATTGCTGGCTGAGATGATCCGCACGCACAAGATGCTCAAGATGAAGGGAGAAATTGACACCCTTCGAGAACGCATGAAGATGGCCGTGGACGTCGATGTCGAACACCTTGCCGAACGCCTCAACATGGCGCCCTTCCCGGTGTGATGCTCCATGATGTCGTGGCGCCCTCCTGCCTATCGCTTTGGTGCGAAGGACTTGGTCAAGGCGCTGTGCAGCGATGAAACCGATCAGTCCAAACTGCTGATGGCAGCGGTGCTGGGCAAGGTGGAACTCTTTGCTGATTCCACGGCGTGGAATGGCTTCCTGTGGCTGGTTATGAACACCTGCAAGGTGGAAGGAAAGCCGCTCTACACCGGCGTTGAGCTCGGTGCACTGAAAGCCAGTTTGCCCATCGTTTGGCGTTAACTCTTCCCGTACTTGGCCAACCATTCATGGCCGTACCAACGCCACTGGTCCATCGTCCAACCGTCTGGGAGTCCGCCTTCGGGGAGTGGTGGGGCCTCGGCTGGCATTTCCGGTGTTTCAGCGGCAGGCTCGGGTGCTGGTTCGGCGCCAACCCCGGCGATGGCTTCGATGCTTTCTTCCTCGTAGGTCATGCTCTCGGCTTCCGCGGGCGCATCGTCGTTCTTGATCGCCATGTCATCAAAGCCGTCACTCTCCGTAAAGTCGAGTTGGGCCACGTCGTCGTCCCACGAAGCGTCGTCGATGATACCGCCGTCGGCCGACATGCCGCCACGCCCTTCCAGCGCTTCGAGCGAGGCATTGGTGGATGCATTAGGCGCTACGCCGCCGTATTCCTTTGTCGTGGCCGCTATCTTTCGGCGATTCATGATGAACGCCACGCCGAGAATGAGGGCCGTTAAGCCAACAAAGGCCACGAGGCCCACGATGATGACTTGGTTGAGCGTGTCCTCGTCGACCAAGGTTTCACTGCTACCTCCTGGGTTGTCGTTCTTTGTGGTGTTCCAAGCGTTGTAGCCCAACACCAGGGTGCCTTCCTCAACGCTGCTGAGGTAGGCCTGATAAGCGGGGTCGTTCCATCCCATGCAGGCTTCTGAGGTGTCGTTTTTGTCGTTGAGGCAGTGGTCCTGTTCGGTTTGGATGAAGCCCTTGGTGTCGTCGTAATCCGAGTTGGAGCCCACCCCGTCGCCGTCACCGTCGAAGTGTTCGTTGGGGTCGATGTCCATCAGGGGTGATTCGGTGCGATCTACCCAGCCGTCACCGTCCTCGTCAAGGCAGCCAAAGGACGGAATGGCGACGTAGCCTGTGGTGCTGTTCGCATCCACGCTCACCGCCTTGGTGGAGGTGCCGAATTCCCACGGGCATGAATCCGGGCTCTGACCGTCACTGGCGTCTCCATAGCCGTCTCCGTCCCCGTCCAGCCACTGGGTGGGGTTGTTGGGCAGGGCGTCAGCACCGTCGTCCACGGTCCAGTTCTCGTCCGGATTGGAATACCCGTCGAGGTCGCTGTCCGGGCACCCGTAGCGATCCAAACTGGAAAAGGCGTTCACGGTCGGGCAACTGTCGGGCTTGAACCCGTCAGGGTTGTCGCCGTAGCCGTCTCGATCGGTGTCGGCCCACTGCGTTGATTCTTCGGGATACACGTCGCCATCTTGCCCGTTGGTGTTGTCGCCGTAGCCGTCGCCGTCGGCGTCGGCCCACTGGTCAGCGTTGTTGGGAAACAGGTCGGGGTTGTCACCGGCCACGTTGTCGCCGTAGCCGTCGCCGTCGGTGTCGGCCCATTGCGTCTCGTCGTTGGGGAAGGCGTCGGGCTGGTTGCCCGCTGGGTTGTCGCCATAACCGTCGCCGTCCTGGTCTTCGGTTTGAGTGGCGTCGTTGGGGAAGGCGTCCCTGAGGTCGTTGACGCCGTCCTGGTCGCTGTCCATGTCAAAGTAGCGGAGGGTGGTTTTGGTGGGGAAGGTGCCAATCGCAAAGAATTGACCCGTGAATTCTGGAACCACATCGATGATGTCGCCCGATGCGGTGAAGGTCTCGAGAACCGTGAAATTGGTTTGGTCGATGAAGGACACACGACCTTGTTTTGCTCCAACGACGTACATGTCGCCGGCTTCTCCGATGAAGGTGGTCTGTTTGGTATGGCCGAGGGAAAGGCTGGAAGACGCCCAAGTTTCGGTGTTGTAGTGGTACACGGTCCCTCCGGTGGTGCCTGCCAGCATCGTGGTGTTGTCAATTTCATGAAGGCTGGAGACGATGCCGTTGGGTTCGGTCAGGGTGGTGGCCAGCGTTCCGTCGCTGTTGTGGATGTAGATGTTCTTGTTGTAGGAAGCGATGGCCAAGCGGCCGTCGTGCAAAATATCAAACGCGGAAATGCCTGAGGAAACGGTCGTGCTGCTCACGCCGGTGAACCCTGAGGTATCGTACTGGTCAGCACGTCGCTTGCCAGCAAAAAAGGCCAACCAAAGGTCGCCTTCCTGGTCGAGCACAGCATCGTCAACGGGATCGGGTGAGGAAATGTTCCAGTAAATTGACTGGGTGCTCATTTGGACAACATAGGCTCCATCATCGTGGGCCACCGAAACCAACTCCTGAGCGTCGTCGACCCGAGCGTTGTTGGCACTGACATCCAAGAACACGGTCCACTGCGTTGAGAGAACGCCGTTGCTGAAACTGTTCACACTCACGTTCCCTTGGTTGTCTACCGTGAGGACGCTACCGTCGTTCAGCGTGGAGAAGAGGACCAAAGGCCGGTCAAGGCTGTCGGTTTCTCCACCGTCGGTCAACAGCGAGAGGTCGCCGGCAGCAGAACCAACGGCGCATTGAGCGCTCAGCAAGAACACCATGAACATCGCAAGCCATCGGTTCATGAGACAAGCGATGCCCTCGTTAGATATGAACCACGCGCTCACCTGCGTTCACAGGTTGAGGCTCAGTCTTCGCTCTCTTCGTCAGGCTTCAGTTGCTTCACTGGAGTCTTGGTGACGGGTGTGAGCGTTCCTCGCACGGGACGAAGTTTGGCCGTTGGCGGGCGCCCGACGGAGGCGGAGGGGGGTGGTCCTCGCTTTTTCTCGGGCACGAGCATGTGTCCGATTGGCGTCAAGGGGGCGGTACGGACTTCTTCCTCTTGCGTGAGTGGTTGGAGGGTCCCTCGGATGGGCTTCAGCAGCGCCGTTGGTCGAGTCATCGTCGACGTGGACGCTTCAAGTGCCTCCTCATCGAAGTCCTCCACGGCGGGTTCAATCGTTTCCTCAACCGTTTCAACCGTCTCTTCGACCACTTCAGCCGGTGCATGGGCTTCTTCGAGCATGGCTTCGCCGATCTCTTCCATGGCGGCTTCTTCTTGCGGCACGATGGCGGGTGCGGAAATGGGCTGACGAACGGTGCGAACCGGTTCGGGCTGAGCAATCGGCTGGCGAACCGTGCGAACGGGTGGCACCTGGCCAGCGAGTGGTCGGGCGCTGGTCATCGGCGCCCGCATGTTGCCAAGGCCGAGGCGCGGCTCGTCCTGGGTCTGCTGCCCCATCAAGCCACGAAGCGGCCGACCTGCGGCAGCTCCGAGACCGTCCGGGCGAGCGCCAAGAGCGGTGGGGTCCATCGCACCTGCGCCGAAGGCGGCGGGGGCTTGCCCTGAGATGGATTGCATCCACTTCTGTCGCTTCTCTGCACGGGTGTCGGTGGCTTGGAGCGCACTGAACTCCTGCTCACGGGCTCGCAATTCGCCTTCGTCGGCGTCGATTTCACCCTGAATCTGTTGTGATACGGCTTCTCGCATCTTCTCTTCGGCCATCTCCTTGAAGGAATCCATCTTCTCGGCAAGACCCTTCAAGCGGTCGCGAATTTCTGCCCGCTTGAGCCCGAGTTGCGCTTCAATTTCAGCACGGATTTGTGCTTCACGCTTGCGCACATCGATGAGCGCTTTGTTGCGCATGATCTCTTCGCGCTTGTCAAGCTGGCGCTCCAATTGCGTGGCGACTTCCTCTTCCTTGCGGGTCTTGAAGGCTTGAAGCCGCTCCTCCATTTCGACCTCCAGTTCGAGAGAGGTCTCCTCCTTGAGCAAGTCAAGATCGGTCTCGTGCGTGAGGCGTTCGTTGCGAAGTTGCGCATCCACTTCGGACATGATGGCCTTGCGGGCTGCGGCTTCCCTGGATTGGAATTCAAGGTCGAGCCGTTCCGTCCAATCCTGCTTGCTGGCGTCGTATTGGGCCTCGAGTTGTTCGCGCAATTCGGCTTCTCGCTCGTAGCGATAGCGGGACAATCGGTTCTGAATCTCTGCTTCTCGGGCGTGGCGATAGGAGGCGAACTCGTTCTCTTTTCGATGCTCAAGTTCTGCTTCAATCTCGGTTTGGAGACTTCGGGAGATGTCGTCGATGGCCTTGCTGAACGTCAGGTCGTACTTCGCCTTGAGGCGGGCCTTTCGTTCCGCCAAGCGCTCGGATTGTTGTTCGTTGAGTTGGGATTCGATTTGGCCGCGGAGTTCGTCGCGGCGCTTGGCGATGGCCAATTCAACATCTTCTCGCATGCGCTCCTCGAGGTCGTCGGTTTCACGGCGGAGTTGCTGTTCAATGTCCTGTTGGAGTTGCTGGGCGATGTCCTCTTCAAGGCGAAGGCTGCGGCGCTCGTATTCCACTTTGAGTCGGGCTTCACGCTGCTTGAGTCGCTGACGAAGTTGTTGTTCGAGGCGGGTTCGGATGCCGCGACGAAGTTGTTCTTCTCGTTCGGCCAACAGGGCTTCATGCCCTTCTTCAAGTCGGCTGACTTCCAAGCCTTCCATCTCGACAAATCGGCGCTCCATTTCCTGCTCGAGGTTGGCCTCGATTTCTCGGAGGCGCTGCTGGAGGGCTTGGTTGTAGTCGAGGCGCATCCGTTCTTTTTGAATGGCCAATCGACGGTCGTATTCCTCGTGGAGTTGCGTTTCGATGCTGGCCTTCATCTCAGCCTTTCGCTCTTCAAGGCGTTGATGCTGTTCAACACCGTGCTTCTCGTGGAGCGATTGGACTTGCCGGTCAAGTCGGAGGTCAAGTTCGTGCCGAATGCGTGCTTCTTCAGCCGCCAGGGCGTCCCGCTCCATCGTCTCGAGTTCGGCCTCCATCGTGCCACGCAGTTCGTTCTCGAGCGCATCGAGGGTCAGCTCGTGTTGGGTGGCGAGGTCCTTGGCGATGTTGGCCTTCATGGCGTTCACACGTTCGGTGATCGCCTGTTGCCGGAGTCGGCGCTCACGGCGCAAATCAGCCCTCAACCGTTCTTCCTGACGGAACCGGGCGCGGGTACCCATCGCTTCGTCAAGGGTCGAAGTGCCGGTGGAGGTAAACTGAGAACGCAACGAAGCGAGCGTCATGCGTTCCGTGGTATCATGGCCTGCGTGTGCTGCGTCTACAGCCTCACTGTCATGGCTTTCGCTCATCCCCATTGGAATCCCATCCACTTGTTCATGGACTTCTCTTCATAGATAAGGAGCGCGACGGAGCCATGGGCGTAGCACGCGCTTTTTCCACCTCTTCCGAGGTGCGGAGGTCCTCAAAATCGGACCGTGAATTCCTTGTCGCATGCAGGGCAGGAAATTTCCCGCTTTCCTGGCCTGCGCTTCATTCGAAGATTACGATGACAACCCGGGCATTCGATCTCGACCCGTGGCACGTTCGGCGTGAGCGTGAAGTAGCATTCACATGACCCGCACTTGAGATTGGCAGGACGATCGTCCACGCCCGCCACGAGCACCTTTGAGCACTCAGGGCAGGACAATTTCTCTTCCTTCCACTTCCTGCGTGTGGCGGGATGGTCCACGCGGACCTTGGCTTCACACAACCTGCACTGAAGTTCACCGAGGCCGGAAGGCAAGAGGCCGTTGCATTTTGGACATGAGAGCGGTGGCGGGGCCACCTTGGATTCCACGCTCAATTCCTCGGCCATGGAATCACTTCTTCTTGGAGTAGAGAACGAGTTGCTCGGGGATGAAGTTCCACGGTACGTCGAGGGTCAAGCCGAATTCTTCGGAAAGGCGAACGATGAGCTGCTTGGCGCTGACTTGGTCTCGAGAGCCTTCGAGGTCCAAGACGATGACTTCCCGCCCCTCCTCGTCCACCGCCAACGAGGCCAAGGTGGTTCGGGTGGTCGCTGTGGTTTCAGGGGCAGCCGTACCGGGTGCCGTTGGAGCGGGTTGGGCCGAGGCGTTGAGCAGTTCGGGAAGGTCAACGTGAAGGTTCTTTCGCCACCATCGTGCACGGCCTTCGTCTCGATGGTTTTCAATGAGGTCGAGGGAAGCCAGCTTCTTCAGGTGGTGATAGAGGTTGTACCGGTCAACGCCCAGTGCCTTCTGCAACTGAACCGTGCTCATCTCTTCGGCTTGCGCCAATTCAACGTAGGCGCCACGGCGTGTCGGGTGGGCCAGAGCGGTGGTGATGGGGTCGCCGCGTACTCTTCCCACTCGCTCACCGTTTGCCAAGAAATGCTTCTATGGTTTGAAGATGTCGCGTGAAAACGAATCAAATCCGCTCAGCTCTTGGCAGGGAAATAGCGGGCTCTGAAGGTGGAAAAGGCAAGTTTGGTGTCGTCGACCATCGTGCCCAGTGTTTCCTTGAGGAGTTTGAACGACTGCCCGTTTTGTGCGAGCCGCGCGCCGTTCAGGATAACGATGATGACCGAGAGTTCGTGAATCAGCACACCGACCCAGAGTTGATCGTACCACTGTTGAATCACGGCGACCACCAGGGTGACGGTGATGAAGACCGAGAAAAACAGGTTTTGCATCAAGGTGCGTTGGGCTTGGCGAGCAAGGTCGATCATCTCGGTCAGCAGCCGAGGGTCATCACCGGGGATGAGGACGTCAGCCGCCTCGAGGTTCACCGACTCTCCCGTTCCAATCGCGACGCCCACATCGGCGACAGCAAGCGCCGCAGCATCGTTGAATCCATCGCCCACCATCATGGTGACGTGGGAGCTTGAGCGGGCCTGAACCCACTGGACCTTTTCCTCGGGACTCAAGCCACCGTGGGCTGCACTCTCGGGCAGTCCGACGGAGCGTGCAAATTCCGAAACGGCTTGCTGATGGTCGCCTGAAAGAATTTCAACGTTGATGTTCCGCTCACGCATGGCCGAGATGAGCTCCACCGAACCGTCCCGAGTATCATCGTGGACGAAGGTTGCAAGCGCAATCCCCACCTTGTCCTTCACCAGCAGGCTCGCACCGTGCCCCTCTGCCTTGGCCGCCTCAAACGCCTCGAGCAACCGTTCTTCCACGGTGAAGCCCATCGCTTCAGCCTTGTCCGGTCGGATAAACGCTACGTCAGCCGTGCCATGCTTTCCGGCTACACCGGCATCAATGTCGCTCAAGCCCTTGATGTTGGCCGCTTCGATGCCTTCGGCTTGACCGTGCTCCAAGATGCTCAAGGCATAGGGGTGATTGGACCGGGCCTCGAGGCCCATCATGACTTGCAGGGCTGATTTCATGCGACGGCCTTTCCCGAGAACGATGGTTCCAATTTTGGGTTTGCCCGAGGTCAAGGTTCCCGTCTTGTCCAGCAAGATGTGATTCACGTGCGCCATGCGCTCCAACGCGTCGCCGCCTCGGACAACAGCGCCGCTTTGGGCGGCGTTGGAGAGGGCAGCGGCGTGCGGAACTGGGGTGGCGAGAAGAAGGGCACATGGACAAGACACCACCCACAGCAGAAGGATGATTTTCCAATCTTCTGGGAAGGCGAAATACCACACGGCAAAGGCACCGAAAAGCACCAATGGAACCCAAATGGCGGTGAATTTTTCGATGCCGCTATGGAGTCGAGGAGGTACTTCCCTGAACGTGTGAACCGCGTCGATGAGCCCGGACAGGCGCGTGTTGTCGCCTACGGCGATGACTTCGCAAACGACCGGTCCCTGCGCCAAGACCAGCCCTGCTTCAATCACGTCACCTACGCCCACGTCCACCGGAACCGACTCGCCGGTGAGCGGGGCTTTGTTGAGTGCTCCCGTACCTTCAACGATGCGACCGTCGGCTGGGATGAGCTCGCCGCTCCGAATTTCGATGTGATCACCCGGGTGAATGAGGTCGATGGGAACGACGTTTTCTTGCTCTTCGTGGGCGGGCGCCAAGGTTGGTCCTGCAGCCATGGGGAGGGCAAACGTTGCCGGTGCAGCGCCTATGGAACCGACGTTCTTGAGCGAAAAGGCCGGCGCCTTGTCGACCTTGCGGGCGGTTCGCGGTAAGCGGTCAAGGCCGCCTTGCATGGCCTCGCGTGCCTTGAGGAGGGCATCACCTTCGAGGTGAATGGTGAACGCCACCAAAATGGTGACGATGAGGGCTTCTTCCCACATGCCGAGGATGCATGCGCCGATGACTGCGAGGCTGGTGAGGACTTGGAAGCCCATCTGAAAACTACGCAGCGAACCGTAGGCTTCCTTGAACATTTGAATGCCGCCAATGGCCACGCCGGGAGCAGCCAGCACGGGGATGAGCGGTCCGTGATAGCCGAGCAATTCGGCCACCATCACGATGATGAGAACGGGGAGGGCGATGCCGCCGCCGATGAGTCGCCACTGGTCGGGGCGTACCCGGTTGGAAGAGGCTTTGGAGAATTCTGGAGGCCGGCCGAGCACCGCTTCAAGCCCACGGCGTCTTGAATCCAAGAGGGCTTGTTCGCTGGTCACAACCAGTTGGAGGAGGATGCGGTCATCGTCTGATATTTCCACGTCCAACACACCGGGTTGCCGACGAATGACACGGTCGAGCCGTTGCACGGGTACGCCGTTTCGTTGAGCAACCGCTGAGGCCTTGACGCCGACGAGTTCGTGATGTTCTACGTCGGGTGCGTGGCCGAGGGAACGGAGCACGGATGAGATCTCAAACAGCGGACCCAGCTCAAGGTCGACGTCGAATTTCACTTCGCCAGAGGTGACGGACACGTTGGGGTTGGACACCTGCTTCATCTGGTTCATCGCGCGGGTGGCTTTGCTCGCACAATCGGGGCAATCCATGCCCAGAATCGGCCAACTGACCGTGTAAGAGCCGGTGGCATCGGTCAACACGGTGGTGTCAACAAGGTCCGCCTCGAGGGCGGGCGTTTCCTCGTCGGTTTGTTTGCTGGAAGCCTCGGATGTTTGCGCTGGAATGGCGACAGGGGCCGGTGGGGTCGCGGCTTTCGTGGGCTGTTCAGCGAGAGGGTCGTCCTCCAGCGACAGAAACACTTCTGTCTCGTCTGAAGCCGCCATGCTTTCAGCCAATCAACGGTCGTTCAAGAAATCATCTCACCCATCGCACCGAAGGGGGCCGGTCAAGGCAAGGTTCATCTCGCGCATGAGCACAGCCGCACCCATGGAGTGGCTGCCGCCGAATTGGTGTCCCAGCGTGGTGGTCATCGATATTGACGGTACCATCACCGACGGGAAGAAGCACCTTTCCACCGAGGCCGTGCACGCGCTTCGAAAACTGGAAGACGTCGGCATTCCCGTGGTGTTGGCGACGGGCAACGTTCGCCCGGTCACCTACGGCTTGTGGCGATTTTTGGGCCTCTCAGCACCGATGTGCTGTGAAAACGGGGGCGTCATCTGGCACCCCTCTTGGGACGAGCCGATGCTGCGGGCGACGGCTGCGGAAGCCAAGGAAGCCGCTCGATGGCTGGCCGATGAAATCGACGGGTTGGACCCGAATGGCATCGCCACCAACCGATGGCGAGAGAGCGAATGGTGCCTTTTCCCGTACGAGAACCTCGAAGCGGTCACTGCAGCAATGGCGACCGGTCCATGGCCACACCTGAGCGTGGTCCGCACAGGCTTTGCCATCCACCTGATGGAGCCACACCTCAGCAAGGGTGAGGGCCTGAAGGTGTTGTTTGACCGCATGGGCTGGTCGGTGGAGGATGCGTTGTGCGTGGGCGATGCGCCCAACGACCTCCCGATGTTTGAACTGCTGCACTGGTCGGTGGCTGTTGGCGGTGCGTTCGACGCCGTGGCTCAAGCCGCCGATGTCGTATCGCCCCATCCACACGGCGCCACGTTCCCGCCGCTGGTGGACGCCATTCTTGCCCGTCGAACGGGGGATGAAGCGTGAACGCGGTGGGAATCGACGTGGGTGGAAGTGGATTCCGCATCGGGGTCTTCAACCTGGCCACCGGGGCGCTCGTTGGGGAATTGAACCGCCACGCTCACGGCGAATTAACCGAACCGGAGGTCGTCCTTTCCGCCATTCGAGCAGTGTTGAACGCCATCGGCTGGCATGGCCCCATTGGCATGGGCTTTCCCGGGGCTGTCGAGGACGGCCGGCCCACCACGGCCCCCAACCTGGGTGAGGCTTGGGTTGGCCACAACATCGGAGCGAGTCTCGAGGGCTTTCACGGTGGCCGGTTTGCTCTCATCAACGACGCCGACGCCGTGGCCGTGGCCGAGCGCCAGTACGGTGCAGGTCACGGGAAGGCGGCACGCGTGCTCACGCTGACCGTTGGAACGGGGCTTGGTACCACCCTGCACGAGAATGGGACGCTGGTGCCGAATTTGGAGTACGGACGTTGGCCTCATCCGACACGTACGGGGTGCTTGGAAGAGCATCTTTCGGGCCGTGCCCGTCGGGTTGAGGGATTAAGCCTCGAGGCGTGGGCTGAACGATTTCAGGAAGGGCTTGCGCACCTCGAAGCGGAACTTGCACCTGACCGAATCGTGCTCTACGGTGGCCTGATGGAACACTGGGACACCGTTCGCCCGCTCCTTTCCACTCGGGCAGAACTGGTTCCCGCTGCCCTTCTAGAGACGGCAGGGCCCTTGGGTGCTGCGCTGGCCACTCAGCCTTTGTGAGCAGCGTCGGCCAGTGAAAACGAGGTCACCATTTGCATCGCTTGGCCGTACTTGATGCTTCCAAGGTATTCCCGACTTCGTCCGTGTGTGACCACGCGCAACCGGTACTTGCAGACGCGCTTGGTTCGTCGCTTGCGGTGATGTTTGTAGAAATGGACCCCCACTTTGTAGGTGCCAAGCGGAGCGTTGCCGGCCCACACCACGTTTTCCACCGGTGTGTTGGATACGGGACGAACGTTCATGTCCACGTCCAAGTGGCCGCCGCATTCGCTCTTCTTGTTGTTGAAGTAAATGCGTTCACCCGAGGGGCAAAACAGGTGGAGATCGAGGTCGTTGTAGTCGTCCCAGGCCAACGAAATTTGGACTTCGCCCGAGGCGCCACCTTCTCGTTCAAGGCGTTCATCCATGTTCACTTCCGGTTCTTCGTCCTCTTCGGTCGCTACAATCACGCCACTTCCAACGTGCTCTTCTGCAACCACAGCGGCGTGTTCGGTCAAGGGAGTCTCGTGTTCATCCGTCCACTCCTGACGTGCCTCAAGTTCCATCAAACGTTCGTCGTCGTCGGGGACGTTTTCGTCGACATCTGGCGTGCGTTCCGCCTCGGCGTTGGCTTGGAGCAGGCCAAGTTCGAGAAAATTACGATTGCGGCGCTCGTCTCGCTCCTGCCAGGCCGCTTGCTCGGCCAGTGGAAGTTCACCCACCTGCGGCATGGTGACGAGAAGGCGCATCTCGCCTTGGTGGAGTCCGATGCGGGAGCGCGTGCTGTACTTGTCAAGCAAGGCTTGAGCCCGAAGTTGGGCTTGCCGTTGTTGCCAATATCGATTCAGCAAGTAGACGCCGAACCCCCCCAAACCAAGGCTGGTGCCGAGGGTGACGGGGTCAACCATGACGCTGTATCTGTCCGGGCTCCTTAATGAGAGAAGCGGTCGGAAGCCAGTCAAGCAAGGAATTCCGCATTGAGTGCATCAAGCGAGGCTTGGTCGGGACGGAGCACTTCGTCGGGAACATCCAGCAGCGGCGTGTCAACCAAACCGAGGTCTTCGGCCAGCGACGGTTTGCTGGCGTCGAAGTAGAGCAGGCCAGTAACGTGCTTCTTGCTCGTTTCGGCTTCGTGCAGTGCGGTGAGGGCCGCCATGGCGTCACCGGGGTCGTGCTCGGCCGAAATGGTCTCCAAACGGATGGTGGAACCGTCGTGCAGGGTGATGTCTCGGAAGTGCCCCTCTGGAACTTCAATCTCTTCCATGGGGTTGAAGTGAGGGATGTAATCAGCCATGTGGAGCGTGATCTCGTTCTCCTTTACGTAGCCATACGAGCGCATGGACTCGTCGTTGTTGTTGAAGGTGACACAGGGTGAAATCACGTCGATCAAAGCGAAGCCCTTGTGGGACATGGCGGCCTTGAGCAGCGAGGTCAGTTGCTTCTTGGAGCCCGAGAACGAGCGGGCAACAAAGGTGCATCCGAGGTTGATGGCCATGGCACACAAGTCAATGGGTTGGGTTTCGTTGGCCGGTCCTTTCTTCTTCTTTGAGCCGACGTCGGCGGTGGCAGAGTATTGGCCCTTGGTCAGGCCGTACACGCCGTTGTTCTCGACGATGTAGACCATGTCCATGTTGCGTCGAATGGCGTGGATGAGCTGTCCAATACCGATGGAGGCGGAGTCGCCGTCGCCCGAAACACCGAGGTAAAGCAGGTCCTTGTTGATGGCGTAGGCACCGGTGGTCACCGATGGCATGCGGCCGTGAACGGTGTTGAACCCGTGGGATTGGCCGAGGTAGTAAGCAGGGGTCTTGGACGAACAGCCAATGCCCGACATCTTGGCGATGCGGTGGGGCTCAATGCCGTTTTCCCAAGCAGCCGTGATGATGACGTTGGAGATTTGGTCGTGGCCACAACCGGGGCAGAGCGATGATGGGCCACCAGTGTAGCTGTCTTTGGGTTCGTTGAGGACGTTCAATTTGATGGCTCGTGCGGGTTTGTCGCTCATTGCTTCACCTCCTCAAGGGTGGCCAAAATCCGTTCTGCGTAGATGCGTGCGCGGGGTGGCATACCGTCGCTGTAGGCGACCGAGTGGACCTTGGTGACCAGGTCGTTGGGGAGTTCACGGCGAAGGATGCCGTAGAGTTGACCGTCGCGGTTGATCTCAAGGACGATCACGACCTCGTGGCGGCGCACAAAGGCCTCTACATCGGAGTGGAAGGGCAGGGCGCGAACACGGCACTGACTGACCTTGAGGCCTGTTTGTTCCAGGATGTCGTCGATTTCCTGAATGGAGTTTTCCATGCTGCCGAGGAAGACGATACCGACCTCGCACTCCTCTTCTTCTCGGAGGATGGGCGCAGGCAACTGGTCGCGTGCGTTGTCAATTTTCATTCGCAGGCGCTGCATGAGGTTGTAGTAATCCTCCGGCTTTTCGGAGTAGACGCCCATGGGGTTGTGGCCGGTTCCACGGTAGAGGATGGGGGCCATGCCAGAGCCTGGGAGCGTGCGGTAAGGGATGCCGTCGCCGTCAACATCGAGGTAGCGGCCAAAGGTTTCGAAGGCCTCAAACACGTCCTTCTCACGGACGGTCTTGCCTCGGTCCATGGGCTGGTCTGGATAGGTGAATCCACCGCAGGCCCAACGGTTCATGCCCAAATCAAGGTCGCTCATGCCGAAGACCGGCGTTTGGAAGCGTTCTGAATAGTCAAAGGCTCGCCATCCGTATTCAAAGCACTCCTCCACGGTTCCCGGGATGAGCACGATGTGCTGCGTATCGCCGTGACTGCCTTCGTAGAGCATGGCGATGTCGGATTGCTGGGTGCGAGTGGGCAGGCCGGTTGACGGGCCGACTCGGGTGACGTCCCAGAAGACAGAGGGGATCTCAGCGAAGTAGGCCAGCCCGATGAATTCCTGCATCAGCGAAATGCCCGGTCCGGAGGTGGCGGTCATGCCGCGGCCACCGGCCCAACCGGCGCCAAGCACCATGCCGGCGGCGGCGAGTTCATCCTCGGCCTGAATCACGGCCATGGTGGCGTTGCCATCGTCGTCGGTTCGCAGCCGTGGGATGTAATTGATGATGCCTTCAGCCAGCGAGGACGAGGGTGTGATGGGGTACCATGCCAGGAGTTGGACGCCACCGTAGTGAGCGCCGAGGGCGGCCGCCTCGTTGCCTTCAATGAAGAATTGGGGCACTTCAACGTCGCGAGATTCCACGGCGTAGGTGTCTTCCTTGGTCAGGTGCTCCTTGCAGTAGTCCCGGCCCAAACCGAGGGCCGTGATGTTGAGTTCAACGGCGGTGGCCTTGCCCTTGAATTGCTTGGCAACAGCGGACTCGAGGCAGGCTTGGTCAATCCCGAGCAGTTCGGCGAGAACACCGACGTAGATGATGTTGGTAACGAGTTTGGCAATCTTTGGGTTGATCTTCCGGGCCAGGGAACTCATGGGCACCGGGTAGGAGATGATGTCGTCGCGCTCGACGGTTTTCTTCTTGGTGTCGCTGTTCCAAATCACGACCGACCCCGGTTCAAGAGCGGCAAGGTCCTCGTCCCACGTGGCGGGGTTGACCAGCACCTGGATGTGTGTGCGGTCACCGGGAGCCTGGTAGCCCTTGTCGGAGAGGCGGACGATGTACCAGGTAGGAAGGCCAGAAATGTTGGAAGGGAAGAGGTTCTTTCCGCTGACGGGGACGCCCATGTCAAAGAGCGATTGCAACAGGATGAGGTTGGCCGATTGCGACCCGGTTCCGTTGGCGGTGGCGATGTTGATGGTGAAGTCGTTGATGATGCGGTCCATGTGAAACATCCCTCGTGGGGCTGGCGGAAAACCCGTCCTTGAGTTCGGGCTGGCCAAGCACCCTTTCAACATGTTGCCGTCCCATTCAGCGGGCAGGCGCCCGTAGGGCGGGATTCAGTTTGCTTGAGCGAACGGCTCAAAACCACAGGGCGGTTGGCTCGTGGCATGGCGGACGATGCGATGACGGCCGGTTGGGACAAGGCTGAGAAGGCCATCACGAAAGGAAAAGGCGATGCAGCCCTGAAGATTCTTCGGGACATCGACGCCGACGGAAAAGAGCCCACTACGCTGCGTTTGGCAGGCCATGCAACATGGCTGGAAGCCAAAACTCGCAACAACCGTGGCGATTACCGACGAGCCGCTTCCCTGCTTCGAGAATCCACCAAGAAAAACCCTCGCGACAAGAAGGCGGACCGACTCTACAACGAACTGCTCAATGAGATGCAAGACAAGGGCATCAGCGAAACCAGCTTCCCTCGCTTGCTCAACGACGGCACGCCAACGCCTGCGGGCATCGTGGCTATTTTCTTGGCTGGCGTGCTCGTCCTGGCGATGATCAACGTTGCCAACCGAGGCGACACCACCACCGACATCGTGGAGTTTGATTTGACTTGGAACGGCGGCGCCAGCAGCGGCACGGTCACCATCGAGTTGTACCCTGATTTGGCACCTGTTCACGTTGAGAATTTCAAACTCCTTGTCCAGAACGGGGACTATGACGGCACCATCTTCCATCGCGTCATCGACGACTTCATGATTCAGGGCGGCGATTTCACGCGCGGCGACGGCACGGGCGGCCACGCAGCCAAGTGGTTCGGCTACTGCAACGGCGACAACACTGTCTCCGAGGCGGACTGTCAGGAGACCTCCTACACGATACCCGACGAGGCTGACAACGGACTCAAGCACGAACCCTGCACCATCTCGATGGCCAAGACCAACGCACCCCACACCGGTGGTAGCCAATTCTTCCTCATCCCCGACGACAGCACCCCGAACTGGTTGGACGGCGTCCACACCGTGTTTGGTGAAGTCACGAGCGGCTGTAACCATGTAACGGCCATCTCCGGCGTCTCGACGGGGAGCAACGACCGACCGACCCAAGACGTTGAGTTGGTCTCCGCCACCTTCGTTGGTTCTGAAACCAAGCCTTGGTACGAGTTCTGGTGAGGCGGGCATCGTCGAGAAGGACCCACGCAGCAGCGACGGGTCAACCCGGTCTGAGGGGTGAAGGGTTTTCTTCATAGACGGCTGGGTTCTCGGTTGAATCATGGCGACACTGGACCCCTTCAACGCACGCAAGACCCTCGCTGTCGGTGGCGATTACTACGCGCTTGACGCCCTCGATGCCAACGGTATTTCCACGGCTCACCTTCCCTACTCCATCCGTATTCTCCTTGAAGGCGCGTTGCGCGGAAACGATGGGTTCCTCATCACCGAAGCGGACATTCGTAAGATCGCCGCATGGACGCCCGACGGTGAGCGCGGCGAGATTCCTTTCCGACCCTCTCGTGTCATCCTCCAGGACTTCACCGGTGTTCCCGCCGTGGTGGATTTGGCTGCATTGCGCGACGCCATGGTGGAAATGGGTGGGGACCCCGAGAAGGTCAACCCTCAAGTGCCCGTGGATTTGGTGATTGACCACTCGGTGCAAGTCGATGTTTCGGGTGCCAGCAGCGATGCCCTTGACATGAACCTCGACATCGAGTATCATCGAAACATGGAACGCTACACCTTCCTCAAGTGGGGTCAGCAATCCCTGGCTAACTTCCAAGCTGTGCCACCCTCCCGAGGTATTGTTCACCAAGTCAACCTCGAATTCCTCGCCAGCGTCGCACGCCAAGAAGAAGGCGTCTGGCTGGCCGACACGTTGGTGGGAACGGACTCGCACACCACGATGGTCAACGGTTTGGGCGTGCTCGGCTGGGGCGTTGGTGGCATTGAAGCCGAAGCCGTCATGCTCGGTCAACCCATCTACATGCTCGCCCCCGATGTCGTCGGTGTTCGATTGACGGGCAGTCTTCAAGCCGGCGTCACTGCCACCGACATGACGCTGCGCATCGTTGAGATGCTGCGTGAACACGGCGTGGTCGGGAAATTTGTCGAGTTCTTCGGTGTTGGCATGAAGGCGCTTTCGCTGGCCGATCGGGCCACCATCGCCAACATGGCGCCTGAATACGGCGCCACCTGTGGGTTTTTCCCGGTGGACGAGCGCACCCTCGATTACCTTCGTTTGACGGGGCGCGAGGATGACGCCGTGGCTGGCGTGGAAGCCTACGCCAAGGCGCAGGGTCTCTGGTGCGGCGAGGACGCTGCAGAGAAATCCTACACCGCCGTGCTGGAACTCAACCTCGACGACGTCGTGCCCGCCCTGGCCGGCCCTAAGCGCCCACAAGATCGCGTGGACCTCAACAACATGAAATCCCACTTCTTGGAAAGCCTCACGCACGAGGTGGGCCACCACGGCCATGGTTTGGCGGCCGACGACCTGTCAAAAGGCGCCATCGTGGAAATGAACGGCGAAATGTTCGACTTGAACCACGGCGATGTGGTCATCGCTGCCATCACGTCGTGCACCAACACCTCCAACCCCGGCGTCATGATGGCGGCTGGCCTTCTGGCCCGAAACGCTCGACAGCGTGGCCTTTCGGTCAAGCCGTGGGTGAAGACCTCACTCGCACCTGGCAGCCGTGTGGTCACGGAATACTACGAAGCCACCGGCCTGCAGGACGACCTCAACGCCATGGGCTTCCACACCGTCGGCTACGGCTGCACGACGTGCATTGGAAACTCCGGTCCACTGCCGGAGCCCATTGAGGCCGCCATTGATGAGGCTGGCCTCATCGTCGGCTCAGTGCTTTCGGGCAACCGCAATTTCGAGGGTCGTGTTCACGGGAAGGTCAAGGCCTCCTACCTCGCCAGCCCTCCGCTGGTCGTGGCCTATGCCATCGCCGGCAACTTGGACATTGATTTGACCTCGGAACCCATCGGCTACGACCAAGAGGGCAAGGCCGTCATGCTCGACGAGATTTGGCCATCCGAGGCCGATGTCGAAGAAGCCATGAAGGTCATCACGCCCGAAATGTTCCGTCAGCGCTACGCTGACGCCATGAACGAGCCACGATGGAACAGCATTCCAGCCGAACCATCGCCGCTCTACCCGTGGGAGGATGCGTCAACCTACATTCGCTTGCCGACCTTCTTTTCGGGTCTTTCTGCCACGCCCGAACCCATCACGTCCATCGAGGATGCAAAGGTGCTGCTCAAATTGGGCGATTCGATCACGACCGACCACATTTCCCCGGCAGGCTCCTTCCCAGCCGATGGCCCTGCCGGCCAATGGTTGGTTGAGCGCCACGTTGAGAAAGGCGATTTCAACTCCTTCGGCAGCCGGCGTGGCAACCACGAGATCATGATGCGTGGTACGTTTGCGAACGTTCGCATCCGCAATCAAATGGCGCCGGGTACGGAGGGCGGATATGCGCTGAACCATGAAACGGGTGAGGTCATGTCGGTCTACGATGCTGCCCAAATCACCGCTCCGAAAGTCGTGTTGGCAGGCAGCCAATACGGGACGGGCTCCTCTCGCGACTGGGCGGCCAAAGGAACGTACCTCCTCGGTGTTAAGGCGGTCATCGCCACCTCGTTTGAGCGCATCCACCGTTCCAACTTGGTCGGCATGGGGGTGCTCCCGTTGACGTTCAAGGACGGTGAATCTCACGAGCAATTGGGGTTGACAGGCCATGAAGCCTTCAGCATCCCACTCAGCGACGATGTTCAACCGCTCCAGTGGGTAACCGTTACGGCCGACCGAGGCGACGGCACCTCCAGGACCTTCGAGGCGCAGGTTCGCCTCGACACGCCGGTTGAGGTTGAATACTACCGCAACGGCGGCATCTTGCACACGGTTCTCCGTGAGATGGCTCAATCCACTGCATGAATGCAGTAGATTCAAAATCAAACGAAGCACAGACCCGCTCAATGCGTCAACTCCGGGGCAACGTCAGATACCGGTTCCGGTCCGACGACCACGATGTCAACATCGTCATCGAAGGCGATGCTGAGTGGGTCGCTAACCACGTGGACGACTTGGGCCTCACCGGTGTGGGTTGGACCATGCCAACGGGAACGCAGGTCGAAGCCAGCAACCTCTCCAGCGTTAGTCGAGAACGCCAGGCAGCCGGTGAGAACATCGAAATGGAGGATGCGCCAGAGGACCAACCTCCAGCCGACATGGGGCCCACGCCTGACCCGAGTCGTATCCCCATCGTGCGTCGCCCCATCGGTGAGTTGAATCTTCAGGAAAAGTTGAGTCAAGCCGGCCTTGAGCCGGCCGAACGCCCGGACATCATCGAACTGATGGACATCCTCGAGGACATGGACCCTCCGACGCCGGTCCAGGGTGCGACGAGTGTTGATCCCATGGCCGAGGCGTGGTTGCGTGAACTGCTCCAACTCGTCGTGCGCGACCACGGCAGCACCGGTCTTCGAACCGAAGACATTGAGGAGATCGCCAGCAGCAAGCTGGGCGGACGAGAAGGCACCGCTTTGGAGGTGTGGTTGGAATCGCTGTTTTCCGCCGGGAAATTGGTGAAGATTCACGGCGGAGATGCCACCGGATGGGGGCCCTCGCCAAGGTGGCTGTCCGGAAGGATTTGAGGACGAGCCTTCCGTTGGAAATTGGAGGGAGAAAAGCCCTCTTTTTTTGAACATAAACGAGGGCTTGCGCCCAAGTTGGCGGGGAACTTGAGTGCAAAGGCATTATATCCGAACAGGCCGTCGCAGGAACAAGTGATGTCCATGTTTACCCAAAACGACCTCTCTAAGGCCCGAATGCGTAGTATTTTCCTGACGGTGTTGATGGTGCTCAGCACCACCGCCGCGCTGGCAACCACCGCCAGTGCATCGGTTGCGCGCACCTACACCACCAACCGCGACCCCATGGACGTCGCCATTGGTGATTTCGACTGCGACGGTCACAACGACATGGCCGTCGCTACGGACGGGACGCATTCCATGACCATCCTCTACAACGACGGCTTTGGCAACTTCAACGAACGCCAGGACATTTGGGTGGCTGGCAACCAAAGCCGCAACGCAGACTGGGACGAGTTTGCCAATGTTGAGCAGGTGGAAGTGGGTGAATTCACGGGCGACTCGGCCATTGACATCGTCATCTATCAGAAGAACAACCCGTTCAAGACCAACGACCAAGGCGCACCCGCTGGTGAGCCTGGCAACGTTACCATCATCGAGAACGGTGGTTGCAGCAACCGAGACTGGTCCATCGGCGAACGGTTTACCCACTTTTGGGTGTGGGACATGACCGTCGGTGACGCCGACCAAGACGGCAACGACGACATCTTCGTGCTCGACCTTCTGAGTGATATCACCACGCAGCGTGTTGTTACCTACCGCAGCCCGATCACTTCGGCCACCAACGGTATTCCAACCACGCTCGGCTCTTCGCAATCCAACACGTTCCGGTCCATTGAGGTCGGTGATTACGGTGAATCCCAGAGCGGATTGACCGGCGCATGCACGGACGATGACATCTTCCTGTTGCGCAGTGAGGGTCTTGACTACTCCACCGGGCAAGTCACCAACCCTGGCAACGACGACAACATCACGGTCATCGAATACGACTGTCAACTCCAGAACTACCCTGCCACCTATTCCTACGGCACCAACCAAGCCAACACCCACATCATCAACATGGGCGTCGCAACCACGGAAGACTTCTCCATCGCTGACATCGGTGGCGGCGGATACGTCGACACCATCGCCGTGATGGACAGCAACCTCGAGAACGTGAGCTTCAAGCAAGCCTCAGCGCAAGGGACCTTCGGAAATTCCCAACTTGCCTACTTTGGGCCTTACATCTCGTGGGCCATTCAGGTCGCTGATCTGAACGGTGACGGCGAACCTGACTTCGTCAACCCCACCATCGCTTTCCAGCAAAACACCTCGGACTCCGCTGGTGGAAGCACGTCGAGCTTCTTCCTCAACTTCCCCACCACCGTTCAGGTCACCCTTTCCGACGGCAACGGTGGGCACGTGAGCCCACTGTCCTACCCGGCAGGCCGACGCCCCTCTGCCGTGGCTGTTGGTCAACTTCAGGGCGGTGCCAGCTCGGCTCCCGACCTCGTGGTCGGCCACACCAACTACAACTTCGGTGGCTGGCGAGACAACTTCGGTTGGGCAGGTCAGTACGACACGCTGACGGTCGTTGAAATGGACAACAAAGACTTGGCTGTCACCGACCTCGAAATCTCACCAACCGACCGCTTCTTCGGCGTGGTGGGTGAAGGCACACGAACCATCAACGTGACCGTCACCAACACCGGCATGGACACCCTCAACGGCCAAACCGCCGACTTGGATGTTGAGTTGAAGGTCGTCGATGAAGCCAACTCCACCAACAACACCGTGTACGCCAACGACTGGGACTCCGCAGAAGACAAGACCGGATGCGGCTCCGGCTGTACGTGGACCTTTGAGGAGTACGTGGACGGCGCCACCAACTGGCACCTCGAAACCAACCACTCCACCGGTGCCACCGGCGGCGGCAACAACGACGCCAACGTCTCAGCCAACTACATCAACCCGACCGACTTCATGTGGGCCGGGAACATGAAGACCAACGCTTCCGGCGACACGTGGAGCGGCTACGGCAAGAACTGGGACGACGCCATGGTCCTCAACGATGTTGACTTGACCGGCGCCGACCGTGCGTTCATGAGCGTTGAGCTCTTCCGTCATCTCGGCCTTGGCGCCCTCGGAAATTCCGACGGTACGGGCTTCATTGTCGGCGATGTTTGGGACGACCTTGCTATCGTTGAGATCGGTAGCGAAGAAACGGGCTGGAACCTCATCGGTTGCCCACAGGAAGCAGCCCTCGAAGGTGCCTGTCCGTCCGGTGCCACCATTTGGGGTGGCTTTGACAACGATCGTGGTTTCAAGCAGAACGCCTGGGGCGCAGCCCCCGAGAACATCGTTTACTACGGGCTGTTCGCCTCCGGTACCTACTACGGCTGGGACAACTTCACGGAAGAGGACCTCGGTGCCTTCGACCTGTCCCCATGGGCTGGCGAAACCGTCGACGTTCGATTCCGCTTCCGCACCGGCTTCGAAGGCTCAACCGCTGACGACAACGAGACACGATGGAGCGGCCGCGACGGCTACGCCGTTGACAACCTGACGATTTGGAAGCAGAACACAGCCTTCCTGCCAAACCCACAGACGCAATCCACGACCATTGGACCGCTGAGCAACCTCCAACCCGGTCAAGAGTACACCACCTCCATTCAGGCGAACCTGCTCAACGACACCACCTACCGCATCTCCGCCACCATCTCCAACAACGCTTGGGACGAACAGGACATCAACGATGACGCCATTGGTTATGTCACACCGTTCAATCTGTACGACCCCACCGTGGAGTCCATTGATTTCTTCAACCCCGGTGGCCTGTACGCCGAGGGCACCTTTGACATCTCGGTGGTGACCAACAACTACGGTAACACCCCCGTGGACTTCGGCATTGAAGCAACGGTCTACTCCGCCACCCCGTCGGACGTGTACTGTGGTACGCCTTCAGCGGTTTGTGAGGAAACCTTCGAAGGCGGCAGTGAAGGCTACCGCTACGAGGAGAACCAGCAACCAAAGGGTGCCATCTACAACGAAAACTCGTGTTCAACCAAGATCTTCAACAACAACGCTTACTGGTTCGGCCACCCCTGTGATACCGGCACCCTCGGCTACGACGATGCTTGGGCCAACGAAACCCTCACCATTCCCAACATCGACTTGACGAGCATGAGCGGCGATTTCGTTTCGCTCAACTTCGAGTACTACGCTGACACTTTCTACACCATCGACCAGAGCGGCGACGTCGACCCCAGTGATTACGCTACAATGTCGGTTGATTACGACAAAGACGGCGCCAACTACACCGGTTTGGTCTTCGCTCAGTGGAACGACTACAACGAAGACGGCACCTGTCAGAACGATGACGACGGCAACGGCATCATCAACGCCACCGAATCCATCGACCAAACCGAGTTGTCCTTCATCGGCGACCCGGCCAACACCGACGGCAGTGGCAACTACAACGTGTTCTTCAACTCCGATGAGCTCGTGAAGACCACGAGCATTGACTTGACCCACTTGTACATCCAGAACCGCTCTTCGCCCGATTCCAGCCAGTGGCGAGCAGAGTGCATGTCGCTTCAGGGTTCCATGGTCGATGTTCACTTTGACTTCCAGTCGGACGATGACGGCCGCAACGGCATCAACGACGGCTTCAAGGGCATTGGATTCAACAACATCTCCCTGCAGGAGTACACCTTCGTTCAGGATGCTGTTTACACCGACTCCCGAACCAACGTCGATGCTGAAGAAGCCGCTACCACCGTCATCGCCAGCCACGAATTCTTCTCGGGTGTCTACCGTTTGGACGTGAAGACCATCTTTGACAACACCACGATTGGCAAGCCTTGGTACAACGACAACGAACTGTCGCAGGCCAACAACATCGAGCGTGTGATCTTCAACGTTGAATCGGTTGACATCTCCATCGGAAAGCCCGACATCCTCGCCTGCCACGACGACCAGAGCTTGGCTTGTGTTCTGCCCATTGACAGTGCCTTGACCCACTCGTGGGACATCCAGGCCACCAACGGTGTGCTTGCCGGCGATTACGTGTTCTACATGGAAGTCACGGACATGGCTGACGGCAGTCAGGCGCACATCGTGGACTCCGGGCCGGCCGTCTCCCTCCAGAGCCAGCAGAAGACCACGGTCTCCTTCACGCCCTGGAACGGATGGATGGACGGTAAGACGTACAACATCAGTTTCTACGGCCGCCTCTCAGACGGCACCGAAACCGGCAACGAGCGCTACTTCCACGCGACCTTTGCCGACCACGTTGACGTGGCCATCCTCTCGGACACCTCGACGCGCACCACGGCCATCAAGCAAGACTTGGCGATCCTCGGCATGACCTACACCCAGTACGAGATCAACGACTGGAACACCTACTTCGACGCTGGTTGGTTCACGCACTACGACAAGATCGTGCTGCCTTGGCAGGACGTCTTGGTGGCCAAGGACACCCAATTCGGTGGCGATGGCTACTACCAGTACCTCGGTGAGCCCGCTCGCCGCACCGTGCTTGAGAACTTCATGTCCGCTGGCGGAACCGTGCAGGCCCACCTTGGCCCGCTCGGCAGTCAGATTTACGGTCTCGACCAAGGCTTGGCCGGTCGCTTACCGTTCGGCCTTGACATCCAAAGCCGAGACACGGCCAGCACCCAGGTCACCTACAGCACCATGGACCTCGCAGACCCCTACCATCCGGTCATGGACAACATCGACGTCAACGCCTTCCAGGGCTTTGATGCCAACTCCGGTGTTGCACAGGCTGTGTTGAACACCAAGTCGGTCAGCACCAACAACGTGCCAGAAACATGCAACGGCTACATGGAAGACGGTGGCTATTTCCAGCGCCTCATCCGCTCAACCGAGGACATCCAAGACACCGTTCTTGGCGTCTGCAGCTACTTCTCCGGCGGGATGATCATCTCGACCATTGACGTGGCAACGCACTCCGAGCGCGCTGACAGCTCCACCTTCCCGCTGATGGGCAACCTCCTCCAGTACCAAGTCAACCCCTACCCCGATGGTTTCGGCACGCTTGGCAACGGTCTGGACCTGACCATCAACGGCGAAGTCCCCGGTATTGACCCCAGCACTGGCAAGTACGCCCTCCGCTACATGAAGAGCGATGCGACCTTGACCTTCGGCTACACGACCTCGACCACCGAGACCTTGCAAGCCGACTGGATCATCGACGGCCCCACCAACTGGGACGGCAGCACCCTCGCTGCAGGCGTCACCGGCCACTCCACCGAGATGTCGCCCGTGATGTCCTTCTGTAAGGCTGACCTTGCATCGCAAACCGGCTGTGCTCAGGGCGAGCAGTGGCACATCACGCTGATGCTCCACGACGACAACGGGCACGCCCGAACCATTGACGTGGTTGTTGAGACCAACGACGTGTATGCTGACGAGTTCCGACCAGAGGCCGACGCTGTCATCGACATGCGAACGGACTACGAAGACAACGTTGAGTTCATGGGAACCAAGACGGTCTCCAACGTGGAATGGGACGTCCATCGTCTCATCCTGCAAGGCGAAGGCGAGGATGCCGAACTCATCATCCACTTCGACGCCAGCGAATCCATGGACATGGACGCCCTTGACGGCAACGGCATTGAGACCTACGAATGGAAGGTCCTTTTCGACGCACCGTACGGTGATGATTCGTTTGATTTGGACGGCCACACCTTCACGCAAACCGCTGCAAGCGGCGGCCAGTGGTCCTACAAGTTCCAGAACGTGACCGTTGACTCAACCGGTACCACGGAGAACCAGATTCGTATCGAATTGGTCGTGTACGACAGTGCAGGCAAGTTCTCCGAAAAGCACCGAATGTACTTCGTCGTCGTGCCGGAAGGATTTGGCGATGAAGAGCCGGACGTTCAGTGGAACCAGGCCAACCTTGACGGGACCCAGTTCACCGACGACACCATCACCCTCACGGGTCAGGTGCTTTCGGGTTCCGAGACCGGCGAGGTCTACGTCGAGGTGGCGTTCTTCCAGGACAACCTGAGCGCTTCTGCGGCCATCAAGTACCAACTGGGCCAGCAGGACCTCTGGGCCAAGAGCGACAACCTCAGCGACGGCGACGAATTCTCGTTGACGTTGGACTTGAGCAGCTTCTACACGCTGAACCCAGCATCTCGGCAAGTTCACCTCAAGTATTACGAGGGCACTTACCCGAACGAGCGCTGGGTCACCTACAAGTCGATCACGCTCAAGTTGCCAGCCTGTCAAGGTCTCGAGGCAGACCAGCGAGCCATCGATGCCGGTGGCGAGTTTGTTCTCGATGCCAACGGCGACTGTCAATGGGAGGGTGCATGGTCCTACGACCCGCTCACCGGTGAGTGGACGGACAACACCCAAACCACCACCGACGGTGAGGACACCGCCGGTGGCCTCGACCCCATGATGCTCATCATTGGCGGTGTTGTGTTGCTCCTCATCATCGGTGGTTCGCTGATGTTCATGCGCAAGGGCGCCGACAAGGAAGACGCCTTTGGCGGCATGGAAGGCGCCTTCGGTGCTGATGCTCTTGACCCCACCGAGCAGTACGTGCAGCAACTCATCGCTCAGGGCTACCCTGAGGAAACAGCGAGGGCCTTTGCAGCGCAGTACGTTGGCGGTGCGGCCCAGCCCGCCGCAGCGGCGCAGCCCGCAGCAGCCCAGCCAGCAGCGCAACCCGCTGCCGCAGGCTACGACCAGGCGGTGTACGAGCAGTACTACCAGCAGTTCGTGGCGCAGGGCTACGATGCAGCGACAGCCGCAGCCTACGCGCAGCAGTACGCCGTTCAGTACGCTCAATCGCAACAGTGAGATCTGAGGGCGGGGAGTTTCTCCCATGTCTGAGGACTTGGAGCGACTGGGCCGTCAGGCTCGCATTGCGAAGTGGATGGGTATCATCGGAATCCCTCTCGGTCCCGTCATGGGCCTGGGTTTGCTGATGGGCCTGCTCGGGTTCGCCTTGAACCATCACGTGTGGGAGCAAGGCCCAGCCCTGCCTGAACACCCACTGCACGCAACGGTTCGACGCGGGTTTGGATGGTGCACAGCAGCGGTGGTCTTGCCCATGCTGATGATGATTGCAGGGGGCGTCGTCTACGTGGTTCGAACCTCGTTGTGAATCATCACGTTGCAGCTCCGAGGGTACATTCACCCAACCAGCCCTGCGCACCACGGCCGGGCGGCTTCACTCTTCTTCGTAGGCTTCGAGCAGGGGTCCTTCCTCAATGGGGATGCGGCCTTGTGAATCCACATGGGACTCGAAATCAGGCATGCGCAACCGCCAGTTGTTGGGCAGTGGGGTGCCTTTATCGATGATTTTCAGCATGCGCTCCTGCCAGGACAGGGGTTTTCGCTGCATGATGTACATGTAGAGCACGGAGGTGCGAATCTCTTCGTCCATGACGGTGTAGCCGGTAGCAGCTTCGAAGTTCATCGCTCTGAGGAGGTTAAACGCCGGTCGGTTGATGATCTGGAACCAGCGTTTGGCATTGCGAGCACACACCAGAATGACGATGAGGATGGCAAGGGTGTTGAAACACAGGGTGACGATGTTGAAACTCTCCGGGCGCATTCCCTGGAGGAGAATCATGAGGATGAGCAGGATGGGCAAGGTCGTGATGAGGAAAATGAAGTTCTGCGACATCGGTGGCTTGACCATCTTGTTGCGAATGGCAATCCAACCGTCGTGGTGGCGTTCATAGGGCTTGAAGATGTCTTGCGGCTGTTGGGTGGCTGCGGAGCGCACCAGTTGGAGCAGGCTGTTGATTTTCCTGAATTGCGTCATGCCCACGTCCATGTTGTCGTCCAGAATGGACTGGAGGCGTTCCTGAGCCAGGCTGTATTCGCCCATGTCGGCCAAGATGGACGCCATCTCCACGACAGGGGTCACCTCATCGGGGGCCACATCTCTGCAGGATTGCCACCAGTGAAGGGCATCGTGGAGCATGCCCAAGTCGTCGGCCATCAAACGTCCACCACGAACCCACATGTCCATTCGACTTGGGTCAGCGGCGACGATTTTCTTCACCGCAGAGAGCGCTTGAGCCGCTTGGGCCATCGTCGGCGGTGTCGGGGCTGGAGGAAGACACGCTTCAACGTACACCGACCAGGCTTCGAGGTGCTCGGGGTCGAGCGACGTCGCCTTTTTGGCTTCGGTCTTGGCACGGTCCCTGTCGCCTTCATCGAGGGCTTCGAGCGCATTGAGGTAATGCGATTCGGCGCTCATGGTAACACGTCCGTTCAGTCTTCCTTTCGTTCAAAGGAACGAGGTGATCTGAAATCGCGTGGTGGGCGGTTATGGGCGTGGCCGGAGCGCTTGCCTTTGGCCCTTCGGAAGCTTCCATCTGAGGAGCCTCGGCGTTGTGGGCCCCGCCCTCCGCGCGGGCCATCGCTTCGGCCGCCCTGGGTGCGACCTTGCCCACGGTCTCCACCGTCTCGACGTCCGCCATCTCGGAACCCTCGGTTTCCTCCGCTGCGTTGGCCGCCGTAGGAAGAGCGTCGGTCTCCGCCTCGGTCACCACGATCGTTTCGGTACCCGCCACCTTGACGCCGGTCGTTGCGTTGGCCGCCGTAGGAAGGGCGACCTCCACCTCGTTGACCACCGCCACCGCCGCCACCTGGCCGGGGGGCTTCGCACCGGTTGCAGGCGTTTCGGAACGAGAAGTTGGAGTTGTTACACTGCGGGCAGGTCCAGTCGTTGTCGTTGAACGTGCCTCGCTGGGATCGGCCGTTGTCACGACCGCCTCGGTTGTCACGACCTCCCTGCCGATCATTGAAGCGTCGATCTCCACCACGGTCGTTTCTGAATCCCCGGTTGTCCCGTCCACCACGGTCGTTGCGCTGGCCGCCACCGCCGGGTCGGGGCTCTTCGCAGCGGTTGCAGACCGTGCGGCGGGCAAAGTTGGAATTGTTGCATTTCGGGCAGGTCCAATCGTCGTAGGTTGGCTGGCCTCTGCCGCCTTGACGGTCGTTGTAGCGTCGTTCTCCGCCTCGATCGTTTCGGTACCCGCGATTGTCGCGTCCACCCTGGCGGTCATTGTAGCGTCGGTCTCCGCCTCGGTCGTTTCGATACCCACTGCTGTCGCGCCCGCTTTGACGGCGATCTTGTCGTTGTTCGGTAGGCTTTTTCTTGGCTCGAACGGACACAGAGACGCCGATCAGGGCGTCCATGTCGAGTGAGCGGTCGATGTGAGCCACGTGAGCAAGGGGGCGGTCGGTGCTGCCGATGACGCCGTCCACCTTCCCGATGTAGGTGCCGTCGTCGGCTCGGACCATGATGGCGTTCAAGGCCGGCGAAGAACCGTCAAAATGCACGAGCAGGCCACCTTCGTGGCTTTTCGCTTCAACCGTGCCTGTGAACATCTCAAGACCTGCTCAATCCTGCGGCCAAGTGCTTTTGGTGTTGTCGGTATCACTCAGGCTTCCGTCGCTGAAGCAACAGGGCAGCGCCGAGCATCGAGAGCGTGGCCAAGAAGGAAAGGGAGGGTAGCGCGCCGGTCTCGTCGTCAACCAGCGGTGGTGCCACAGCGGGGGGTTCCTCGGAAACGGGGCTAGGAATGCTCACGGCGAGTTGGGTACTGGCACCGGATTCGTCCACGGCGGTGATGAGGACATCGTAGTTGGTCAGTCCGTTGGCCAGGCAAATGGCGGTCGAGACTTCAACGACCCAGTTGATGCCGTCAATGTTGAACCCTTGGTATTCCGCACCGCAGATGGTGAGGCTCATCGTCACGGCTTCGAGGTCGGGGTCGGAGACCAAGCCGTACATCTCAAACTTGAGTTGGCTGTCGTCCCACGTGGCGTTCTCTCCGTCAAAGTTCACAGCAACCGAGACGACGGGCGGTGAGTTGGGTTTGGTAAGGCCAAGGGCGAGGTCGGCCTCGTGGTCCAGCATGTTGGAGGCTTCGGCCATCACGGCAAAGGAAAATGCGCCCGGGCGAATGGCTTGCAGAGAAACGGCTGTCACCGTCGGCCCACTCGCTACGGTCACCGTTTCACCGGTGGCGCCCATCTGGCCGTTTTGGGTGGCTCGTGCCGAGAACAGGAATTCGTTGACCAAGCCGGTGGAGGTGATGGTCAATCGAGCGTTCTTTCCGTCGTCGTCCACGGTGGCTGTGGCGGTGTAGAGGGTGCCGAAGGTCCACGTTCGCGTGTCGTTTTCATCGCTGGCTCCCAAGGGGTCCACCGGTGTGCAGGTGGCAGTGGCCTGGGTTGAATCAGCGGGTTGCGTGATAAAGAAGTCCCCGAGCACGTTCGTGGACACGCTCCAGCCGGCTTCATCAAAGGAACACTGCAGCGACCAACCGTTTTCGTCGGTCGCCCATGCATTGCCAACGTCGGCCGAGGCAAACGGCCACGTACCGGTGCCGGAGGTGGGAACGATGGTGCCGTTGGCAGGGGCTTCACCTGTCCACGCTGGTATGTCGTTCATCGCCGGCTCTTGGGTGGTGAAATCCATGAACATGTCACAGAACAAATCCCACTGGGTTCGATCGAAATTGACGAGTTGCGTCACCTGAAGAGCACCGTCGGGGAGGTAGGTGAAGGAGGGCTCACCGATGTGGTCGCAGGTTTGGCCGCTGGCGGGTTGATTGTCCACGACACGGAAATCGTACATGCGGAGGCCTTGGAGCACGGGGAAGGTGACCACCAAAGCGGCGTTGCTCATGTTGCTGATGTTCATCGCCAGTGTGAAGTTGGACACACCGCTGTTGGGCAGTTGGTCCCAGCGTACGTTGTGGTTCTGACCGTCGGCCACGAAGAGACTGATCTCCATGTCGTCGGTGGTCGAGGTGGGGACTTCCTTGCAGTCGGCGGCGGCACCAAAGTTGGTGCACGTTCGAGCGTCGGGGTGGCCTTCGGGAACGAGGTTCACCTCATCAAGGCCGATGCCGTCTTCAACGAATTCGAAGTCGTTCCAGTCCACGCCACCCGAGTGAGGGATGCCTTCTCGCATGCCAAGTCGGGTTTCCATGTCGGCGATGCACTTGGGTCCGATGCTGCGGACAGCGTCTCGCTCGTCGGTGCTGATCCAATCGTTGTCGCCTCCAGGCAGCCCCTCAAAGAGCCCGTCAAGGTTGTCGCGAACGATGGCGGAGTTTGAGCCGTTGACCCAGGCGTTGGCGTACATGTCGCCGGTGGCCCAGTCGTCGAGCACGTCGAGTTCAAACAATGCAAAATCGTACTCAAAGAGGTCTTCAAACGAGTATCCGGAGCAGTCCACGTCAAGTGCGTCGTCTTGACGGCCTTCGGTGGACGATATCACGGGAGAATCAGCGAAACTGGTCAAGACGGGAGATGACGAGACCCCCATCAACACGAGGGTGATGAGAACGGTGAGCATCGGTGCGGTCAATCGGCGTGCCATGCCATCCCCTTGGCTCTCGCCTTCATGAAGCATTGGTTGATTCCCTCAAGGAACAAGTCGTTCCATGCGCCGATGGAGGGCCCACCAGGGCACCACCGTCCACAGCAGGGCGGCCAGCCACGACTGCCACGCAGCGACGCCACGGTCAACGGTTGGAAGCTGGGTTTCCAACAGATGGTGGTAGACGCCGTTGGGCGAGAGCAAATCCAGCAGACCTTCGAGCGCGACCCATGCCGGGTCGTTGGCTTCCCCCACCGCCACACCGGACGCGTAGGCCACCATGGTGGTCACCAGTGCCCAAAGGAACGTGAAAAAGAACCACACGCCGATACCAAACGCAATGGCAGTCCCTTGCTCCCTTGCCGAGGTCGAAGCGAGCAGGGCAAACAGGGTGTACCAGAGCACGATGAGACCGGTTGAAGCGCCGTAGACCAACAGTTCACTCGCCGATGGCCATTCACCCGTTCGGAGGCGAACCAGCACCACCGCAGCCGCCAGTAAAACGTAGACCGGGAAAAGGATGCTCTGTGCGTGGCCGAGGATGAGGGCCGTGGCTTGGTGGCGTCGTGGCATGGGTTGAGCCAATCGCACCTCGAGCATGCCGCTGGCTCGGTCCTTGCTCACCCCGTCAAAGGCCATCAGAACAGCGCACATGGTGGCGCCGAAGACCACGCCGAGTGAAGCATAGAAGAGCACCTCCATGGCGGTGTCGGGGCGATGACCGCCAGGCAGGACGATGTTGGGGTCGGAAAAGCCCCACGCCATGCCCGGAAGGAACAGCAAAAGGATGGGCATCATGATTTTGAGGCGGATACCGGCCAACCGCTCCCTTCGAATTCTCGATGCGACGTTGAGGATTCGCTGGAGGTCACTCATCTTCGCTCACCTCCAACGGTTGCATCGGCAGCAGTGCTGAGGATGCAACCTCCAACGAGATGTCATCCACGCTCATGCC
>JAYYDY010000108.1:0-29283 GCA_036160375.1 Thermoplasmatota archaeon
CGGCCTGTCCTGCAGAGCTTTGTCTCGCTGTATCAGCGTGCCCGTCGTGCACGCCTTGGCCTTGGTTCCCACAACCAAACACCCCCACACGCTTCCCTGGACGACGGCCAGGGAGGCCCAGATTCCACCCCCGTCAGTTGACGCGGTGGTTCCCCCCGTGCCCAGCCCCCACACTTCTGGGCACATTGATGAGCACCGGTCAAACCTGTGACCTTCATCCCAATCCTTTAGGAGGGTCGCCGTAGGATGGACGATATGAACGAGCAAGAGGCAAACGTGGATTCGTCCACCTACCCCTTCCTCGCTCACGCCACTCCACGACCGGGCCAATTGGAGATGATCGAGGACGGCATCAAGGCCCTGAACGGAGGCGGCTTCCACCTCGCAGCCGCCCCCACGGGGATTGGAAAAACAGCCGCTTCGTTGGCGGCAGCCCTCGAGGTGGCCGGCCGGTCTTCGCAAAAGAAGACCGTGTTTTTCTTGACGTCCCGACAAACCCAGCACCGGATTGTCGTCGACACCGTTCGGCGAATCAATCAGCGACGAAAGGGCATGATGCCAGTTCGGCTCGTTGACATGGTCGGCCAAGCCGGGATGTGCGTCCAACCCTTTGCAAAGGAATCGCCACTCGTGTTTTCTTTGCTGTGCAGCCAAGCACGGAAAACCCGTTCCTGCAAACCGTGGATCACGGCCGCACCGGGCCTCAAGGAACGGATTCTTGCGAGCCCGCTCCACGTGGACGAACTGGTCGACATCAGTCGCACGCATACGGTGCATGGAGAGCCCGCCCAGACCTGTCCCTGGAAAGCGGCCCGAGAGGCCGTCAGCGGCGCTGATGTCTTCGTGGGCGACTACAACCACCTGTTTGACGACGGCGTCAGGGAATCCAGCCTCAAAGCCATGGATCTGTCGCTTGAGGACATCATCATCGTCGTTGACGAAGCCCACAACCTGCCCGACCGCATCCGAATGACGCTTGAGAAGCGGTTGACGAGGACCATGATACGAAACACGCAAATCGAACTTGAGGAGTACGCCGGCGTCCTCGCCCAAGCCATGAAAGCACCCGGTGGTGAAGCCCTGTCCATCACCCACGGCCTTGCTGCTTGGGCGTTTGATGTCTTGAAGGCCTCTCGTGTTGGGTTTGATGCACTTTTCGGCAGTTACATGCGAGGCTTGACGGGAAGCGATGAGGAAGCCGAAGTCAAAACCGACGATGTGCTGAATGTGTTCCATCGGGCCTGCGATGTGGTGGAGGGCAAAGCCGGACAGCAACAACTCGAGACCACGACCTCGAGCCATCCCGAGGTCGATGTCGCGGTTCGAATTCACCAACTTCGAGATGTGTTGTCCAGCGTGGACGTGGACATGGAGGCCGGTGATGATGGCAACCCCATGGAGCCCAATGCCCACAAGGTGGCCGAAATCCTGGACTGCTTGCTCAAGTTTGGGTCCACGCCGGCCTTGACGATGATTTACGACACCAAGGGCAAAGACGGACGCATCACCACCCACTTGCTCGACCCCGGCCTGGTCTCTAAACCGGTGTTCGAACAATCGGCAGGTGCCCTCTTGATGTCAGGTACGCTGTACCCGCCGAGCATGTACGCCAACATTCTCGCTCTGCCCTCTTCGAGGACCACCTCCGTCGCTTACCCTTCGCCGTTTGCAGCCATGCGCCGGCCCGTGTTGGTCGCCAACAACGTCACCACGAAATACACCGAGCGAAGCCCGCAAAACACCGAAGCCATTCGGGCCCACATCCAGGCGCTCATCAACGCCTCACCCGGCAACGTGGCGGTTTTTGCGCCGTCCTATGCCATGCTCAATGAAGTCGTGTTGGAAGGGCATTTTACCGGCGCACGTATCATGGCAGAAAGTCGAGAGTGGACCAAGCAAGACCTCGACCAGGTGGTGGACACGCTGCTTGAAGAGAAGCGAAACGGGCGCAAAATCCTGCTCGCAGGTGTGTTCGGTGCTCGCCTTTCGGAGGGCGTGGACTATCACAGCGGGGCCCTGGACGCCGTGGCCTGCATCGGCATCCCAAACTCGCCACCTTCGGTCCTCTCGAAATCCCTCAAGACGTACGCCGAAGAGCGATTCGGACGGAACCTGGCGTGGCGCTATACGGTCTCTCAACCCGCCATCAACGCCATCCTTCAGGCCATGGGTCGACCCATCCGCTCCATCGGAGACCGGGCCCTCATACTGCTCCTCGACCGGCGTGTGACCGACCGAACTTACGCAGGCTGCTTTCCTCAAGATTTACGCATGAACGATTCGAGCGATCACGACTCAACCCACCGGTTCGCTCGTCGCTTTTTCGCCAAAGTCCACCCTGATCACACCATGGAGTCCGAATGAATCACGTCCGAAGGTTCATGTGGGCTCGGCGGGTCCAAAACGGCATGGACGAATGGAAACCGTTGGACCTGACCACGGAAAACATGGACCACGAGGTCGTGGGGCCGGCCGTTCCCGAAGGCCTTGAGACGGATGCTGCCAGCCTTCAAGCCTACTTTGAGGCGTCCAACGATCACCTCATGGATGTCCGTCAGCGCCACGCAGAAGTGCTCGTTACGGCCGGCATGCTGCCGGAAAGCGGCTTGGCAGAGCACCTCCCTGAGCGTGCCCTTGCGTGGGTGGTTGAGGGCATCAACGGGCGAATCAACCCCGATGGCCTGACGATTCCACTGATGGGAACCAACGAATCCGCCATACAACTTCATGTGAAAGAGACAGAGGAAGCCACCTTGGTTCGCCTTGACATCGAGGACAGCGAAGGCCCGAACCTGATTCGTGAGTTGCCGCTCCCAACCGAGGCCGCATCAACGCTGGCTGCCAACTACAGCCAAGGCCGCCTCACCCTTCGCTGGTGAGTCGAAACGCTGGTGACCAGGACGGAATCCGCCCATCCCTTGCACGGTTGAACGCATCAGCGCTGTGGGATGGCCTGCATCTGAGCGATTTCACCCGCCATGCGGTTGAGGGCTTGCAAGGCCACGTCCTGGTGCTGAGCGCCCATCTCTTCACGGCTGTAGCGAGCCATTTCAAACGTGTTGTCCAAGGCCGTCAAGGCATCTTCTGAAACGCCTTGAAGGGCTTGTCGGATGGCGAATTCGAATTCACGGACGGTCTCGAAATCTCGACGCAAGAAGCCGCGCTGCTGCAACAGACCGCACAGGTCCTGGTAGCAGGTGAAGATGGCTTCACGGATGGCATCGCCAGCAGCGAGGAGTTCGGCGGTGTAGGCAAAGACTTCTGCAGCGTCCTTGAGTAGGTCATCGGCGACCTTCTTTCGACGGTACATCACGACACCACCGGCGACCAGAGCGGCAAGCACCAGCACCAACAGGTAGGACCACCAAGGCGTCTCTGCTTGTTCTTCTGCGAATTCGTATTGCGGTGCGAAACCTTCGCTACGGAGCGTCTCAAAGGCCTGGATGCTCTGTGCGGACAAACGTGGATCGTTGACGATGATGTCCATCGTGAGTTGACCCCAAACATCGACATCACCGTACGGCGGGTCAGCTTCAAAGACGAAGGTAGCACGCCCGTTCTCATCGGTCTGCGCACCGCGGTTGGCGAGTTGCGACTGGTTGGCGTCGTACAGGTAAACCACGATATCAATGCCAGGGAGACCGTTTTGGGTGTCCTCTGCGATGACGGTGAGGGACCCACCGACTTCCTCCTGCTCGTCTTCCACGATGTCGAGCAAGTCAACCGTGATAATGGCATCAACCTGGACGAAGACGGTCTGACTGATGCTGGCGGCGTTCAGGTAGAGCGTATCGTTACGAGCCACATCGAGGAAGAAATACTGCGAGCCAACCTCAAGCCAATAGGGCGCTGTGGCTTCGAGCGAGAAGTTGCCATTGGACCACGAAACGGTGGTGGTAGGGAAGCAGCGTGCACCCTCACGCCCGTTCTCACAATCCGAACCGTTGCCGATGGACAAGAGGAGGTTCTCAAAGACCTCGCCGGAGCCACCGACCTCTTGCACGGAGCCGGAGTAGGAGATGATGTCGAACACACTGCTGGAGCGGGTTACGACCGATGAACGAGTGGCAGCATCGACCTGAATCAGGAGATCGGCCCACACCCGTACGCTGTTTTCTGCCTCGGCAGGCAAATGCGCCTGGGTCCCTTCGAAGACCACGGCGATGGTGTGGTCCCCACGGGTGAGGTCCATCGTGGCGGGAACCGTCGCACTCCAGGCACCATCGGCACCTGTTGTGGTTGTGAACAGGGTGTTCCCGTCAAGTTGCACCAGCAATTCAAAGCCGACCAGCCCGTCTCTGTCAACCGTGTCAAAGTCGTAGAGACGACCGCTAAGTTCCCACGTGTCCCCTCGAGTGGCGTCAATGCCATCATCGAAGAGGAGGGTCACCCATGAGCGGTGGGACAGGAAGAACGACACGTTGCCTTCGCCGCTTCGGTAGTAGCCTTGTGGTGCTACCTCGGCCACCAACGTTCGGTTTCCGAAGTCGAAGATGTCGGGGACAACCCACTGGAAGGTGAAGTCACCGTTGTTGTCAGTGGACAAGGTGTTGATGACGATGCCTTCCACCACCAGTTGGACTTCGTGGTTGGCGATGCCCATCAGTTGGTTGTCAACCACGGAGCCGGTGATTGTCACCGTTTCATTGACTGCGACGGGTGAACTGATGTCGACGGTTACGAGGACTGGGCTGAAAATTTCCCAGAGGCCAGTGGCATTGCTCGGGAGGTAAGCGACCGTTCCTGTGAAGCGAGTCTCAAGGGCGACCGGACCAAGTGGAGCGTCGGCGGGCACCGGATGAACGGCACTGAACTCTCCGATTTCGTCGGTGGTCGTGTTGGTGAGCCACTGACCACCCAGCCAAATCTCGATGGTCATGTTGGGAAGCGGGTTATCCACCACGTCGAGCAGACGTCCTTGGATGGTCATCGTCGTTTCACGGTCGGCGTCGCCGGTGGCCGTCAAGAGGAGAATCTTGGTTGGGACGCTGACGTTGAAATCAACCGTGGCAGAGCTTGGCATGTAGTACTCGGGATTGTTGGTATCACCGTAGCCGACCGGATCCACCCACTCTCGTCCACCACGGAACTCCACGCCGATGACGTGCGGGCCAGCGGCCGTGTCTTCGGGGAGGGTGTAAGCGAGGGTGTAGGCACCGGTCATGTTGTCGGTTTCAACGCTGGCCACGGGGACACCATCAATGAGCAAGTGCACGATGGCGGTGGCGTTTTCTCCGTTCCGCTTGAGGACCATACCAAGGTCATCGAGGAGCGTGCCGTTAACCACGAGCGTGTCGCCGGCCACGAGAACCGTCGGTGCTTCGACGATTTGGACCTCGGTTTGCGCCAGGACCACGAACTCTGACGTGGCGTTCGTGCCGATGATCCCCGTCGTGCCAGCGATGCCTGCGTAATCTGCGTGGATGCCGGTTGGACCGACGTCGTAGGTCGCAGGCACGGTGAGGTTACCCCAAGCGGAGCCGTTGGCAGCCGTCAAGACGGTGATTTGCACCGGCGAGGCGTCGCCCATGGTGGAGGTCAACGACACGACGACGCTCTGATTGGCCAGCGGCAAGCCCTGATTGTCCCGCAGGAGCACGGTGAAGTCCACTTGCGTGCCGCGCTCCGTACGGTCGTTGAGGGAGGGTTGGCCGATGCCGTCGAGGGTCGGCACGATGAAATTCATCACCGAGAATCCTCGTGAGTCAAAGGAGGAGTTGTTCTGAGAACCGACGTAATAGTTGACGTTTGGAATGTAGGTGGCCTCCATCAGGTGGCTTCCAGCCGCAAAGGTTTCGCTCAAGCGGATGGTAGCGTTCCAATAACCATCGACACCAATGGCACCACCCGTAGCGGTGAAGCCGGAGGGTTGCCCGTTGATGGAGAACAAGACGTTGGCGTTGGGAAGCACACTGCCATCCCGAATCACCAAACCTGAGTCGTTGTCGGAGACGATTTGTCCGCTGATGTTGAAGGAGGTGCCTGCCACGGGGTTGGCGACGATGGGGTCCACCACCAAGAACGTCAACGACCGCACGGTGATGCTCGTCAAGTTGGCGCTCGTTGAAAGAAGGTCAGTTGAGCCGTTGAACACCATCTGAACGACGATGAGACCCAGTGGGTGGTCGTAGGGCACGCTGAACGTAAAGTTCGCAAAGCCTTCTCCGTCCGTGGTTTGTGGAGCGAGCCACGTTTCGTGGAATTGCAAGCCCACCTCGTAGTTCGAGAGCGGAGCGAACAAGTCCGAGGCTTCAACCAACTTCGCAGACATGTTGATGTCGTTTCCACGGTTGATGACCACGGCGTTGAGCGGCTGGAGATTCTCCAAGCGAGAGACACCCATCACCTGAACGGGTGATTGTGCGGTTGCGGTCAAGTAGAACGGCGAGGATTCGTTAACCACCGTGATGACCAGCGTGTGTGGACCTCGAGTGGTACCGTTGCCGGCGGTGTCGGTTGGCACGGTCATGTTGAAACTGCCGTTGTTGGTGGTAGCAAAGTTGCTCAGCAACAATTCCTCGGGGTTCTCCAACCAGAAGACGTTGAGACGCACGGCAGAAATCAAAGTCCGGCTGGCGTTTTCCCCATCCTCAACCTGGCCGATCACGTTGAACGGCACACCGGCGGTGACCGTGCTTGGAACAGAAACGAGGTTGATGTTGCTCACGACCTGGACGGTGACGTTGACCACCGAGGCGTTTCCATAGCGGCGGGCATTGCCTGCGGCAAGGGCAGCAGAGAGCTCGTCTTGAACCACAATGGCCATGTCATAGAATCCAGGTGCAATACCGGAGGGCGTGAACGCAAACGTAGCGTTACCTTCACTGTCGGTGGTCGAAACACCGAGGCTCTGGTTGGTGTTGCCGTAGTCCCAAATGTAGTCCACCGAAGCACCGCTGATGTTGGAGTTGTCAGCCACATCGGTGATCTTCGCGTTGAAGGACACCGTGTCGTTCATTTCGACGATGTAAGCCGGGCGTTCTGCCTCAACCACCACTTCGGTGATGATGCCACCCAACTGCGATATCTGCGTTGGTGGGGCGGGCGGCACCGCCGAATCAACAAAGGCGTAGTATGCACCGCCGAGTGGTGCCTGCGTGAGGAAGTCGAAGTCAACAACAAATTCGTAGGCATCAGAGCGGAGGTTGGTCGGCATCACGATGGGGATGTCAAAGGCGCCCGTGGAGTTGTTGAGCGTGGACTGAGCCACATCGATGGGGCCTTGTTCCGTGAACAACGAGACCGTGATGAGGGTCGTGTTGTTGACCACGGGCGTGAGGTAAACCGAGTCAAACACATCGCCGAAGAGGCGGGTTGAGTTACCCATGTACGTCCAATCTTGCCCGATGGAGAGGTTCCAGCCAATGTCCGCCATCACTCGAATGGAGCCGTTGCCGGTCGAAGGCTGGTAGAAGGAGGATCCGTTGAACCCGATGTCGATGGGGTAGTCGCCCGAGCGCAAGTTGGCATCGAGCGGCAAGGTGATCTCAAGCAGGTCCGATGTCGGGTCGACCGTGGTGTTGAACCACGAGCCGTCGAAGCTGAAGTCGTAATTGCCCAAGATGTCGGCACCGGCGGCGACGCCACGGTGATCGTTGATTTGGACGGTCAAGAGAGCATCTTGTCCACGAACTTGAGCCGATTCTTGCACTTGGAACGTCAGCAAGCCACGCAGGAAATACGGAGCTCCTGAAGAGAGGTCAGCGTCGTCCGTAGCGGGCAAGGTGGAGGGGAAGAAGCGGAGGCGGGTTTCGATTTCCCCCGCCGCCACCATCAGGTTGGCCGGGAGCTGGAACGGAACAGCGAAGGTGCCGGTAACGCTGAGGTTGAACACTTCCATCCATTCGTCGCCAGAGTCGTTGGCCCGAATGGCCAGTTGCAAATCACCGGCCAACGCCGTGGGCGTGGTGCCGAGCGAAAGGGCACTGCCGTTCACCCATACGGTGTCGTTGAGCAGGAGAATGCTGCCGTTGGTCAATGGACCCTCAATGGTGGCCGTCAAGTTGGGCGCATCGGTGACGTTGAGGACGATGCTGGTCGTTGTCGGGTTGAGATGGAAGGCGGCCGGGGTTGCCCCGGGGACAGAGGTGTCTTGCCACCCGGAGAAGCCCATGATGGCCGATAGATTTCCTCGAGTCTCCGCTTCGCTGAGGTTGAGCGTGATGCTCCACGAGCCGCTGGCATCGGTTTGCGTCGAAAAGTTCTGGGCGCCATCGACCGAAGAGGTGTAGGAGAGCCACACCGTTTGATTCGGCATGTTGAAGATCTCGTCAACGGGTTGATTGGCGAGCACCAAACGACCTTCCAGCACGGTGGTGGCACCTGCCCCAGCAATGGGTGCGTTGATGGCGAGCGGGGCGGTGTGGTTGAGCGTGGCGTTCTCGGTCAGGTTGACGAAACCGTCGAAGATGACCCCGTCATGAGCGACATAGCCAGACTGACGATGTTCGATGACGATGTTGTGCATACCCGGAGCAGCAGGCGCACTGGGGAAGCCCGTCAACGTGAAGGTCCCGTTGGCGTCCGTGATGTTTTCATCGAGGAGGATTTCTTGGGTAGCGCCAGCCCCAGGAACGAACTCGGCGTCAGCTGCGGGCGTCAAGTAGGAGAAGACCCGAATGTCTTGAATGGGCGTCCCGTTGGCCACGTAGCGAAGTTGTCCGGTGACGGTGATGGTGTCCGTCCCATCGCGTGCTACCGTCATGGTGGAAATGGTTTGATTGACGATTTCGACCTCTTCAGCGGGCGGACAGGGGTCAAAGGGAATCCAACCAAGATCGGTGTTGCCGTTGGCGCTGTTTTGTTGGAGACGAACTTCAGACCAGGTCGCAGCATCGGTGGAGTAGACGGCGTAGCCATCACCCGTCCACGTTCCTCCAATGTAGCCGGTGACTTGGCGGGCGGGCAAACCTGCCAGCCGAGCCATCGTCACGAAGGCCGTGTTGAATTCACGGCAGGACCCTTCCTTGAGCGCTTCCAGCACGTTGAGCGTGACGTCAACAGGACTGCTGGTCCCCGAGCCGTTGAAATTTCGCTTGAACTCGGTGGTGCTGTTCCCGTTGATGATGAAATCTTCCAGCGCCAACGCCGTGCTGTAGGCATCGGTGGCCCCCGAGTCGCTGATGACGCCGAAGGTGATGTTTCTCACGTAGGAATATTCGGAGGATGAATCGGTGAACTGAGGGTCGACCAGCAGTTCGTAGGGGAAGCCTTGACCGGGCACGGTGGTGGAAGCCAGCGTTGCCCAATCGAAGTAGTACTCGGGTTGCTGGTAGACGACTTGGTCAATCGAGCCGTCAACGAGGTTCAGGATGTGGGTGTCGTTGGTTCGCGAAAGGTTGGCTGTCGGTTCAAAATAGAACGAGACGTTGGAGTACCACGAAGGCGCAGGGACCTGCCCTGAGGTCAACGGTTGGGTGAATTGAACGTTCCATTCCACCGTGGAATTCGCAAAGGAGAGCGGGGCCAAGTGCGTGAGGTTGCTCACAGGGACGGTGAGCGTGGCGCCGGGATGGACGCTCTCGAGGTGAGCGTATGTGGTTCCGGTGTAGAAGTCGTTGGTGATGGTGCGCCAGCGGTGGTCAAGGTTGAGGTCAACCGTTCCAGAGGTGTTGTTGGCGTAGAACACGATGCCCGTCGACATGATGTCGTCGGTGGGGTCGAACGGGTCGAAGGGCGCACCGGCGCAGTTCACGAACCAGAAGATGTCGGGGCATTCCAAGCCGTCGAGCATGCCTCCGCCGTCGGTGTCGGGGTTGGTCCAGTCGGTACCGGTTTGGTTTTCCACGGCATCGGGAATGCCATCGCCGTCAAAGTCGTCGGGTTGAATGTCATCAGAAGGATCGTTCTCCGGGTTGGTGCCGTCAAAGTATTCGCTGCGGTCGTCCACACCGCCCTGGTCGGTATCGTAAGCCGTCGAGGTGGTGACCCAGACATCCTGTGAGCCGTTGGTGATGCCGATGTAAATCAGGTCGCAGCCTGTCGTGTTCTCGAAGTAATTGTTCAAACCGTCCCCGTCATCATCGAGCAGGTTGGTGCACGGTTCGTTGGGGTCGGTGTTGTCTTGAATCTCGTCGAAGTCGTTGACACCGTCGGCGTCGCTGTCAGCGATGCTTGGGTTGGAGAACCAACCGAAGGTGCCCAACAACTCTTGCCAGTCGGCCAAACCATCGCCATCCGTGTCTTCGTAATCGTCATCGCAGTAATTCTGCGTGGTCGTGATGGTGCCGGCGTTCACGGCGTCGGTGTGACAGAACGAACCGTTGCGGTTCGCCACATCCGTCGCTGTACCCGATGGTGTGTTGGAAACGCCCTGGAGGACGTTGTTCACCACCGTGGCATAGGCGAAGGACTCCCAAGTCCCCGATACGTTGTACCATCCCGTGCCACCTCCCGGATTGAAGCCGGAGCCGTCGCCTACCTCGAGGCGACTTCCGGGGAGCGATTGAACGAAGGTGGTTTCAAAATTCACGAGGGAATCACAAGGATCGGTTCCGTGGCTGATATTACGCTCCTGCCCGTCGTTGATGCCACCAAAGTCCGTATCGGCCACGTTCCACAAGGTGCACGTCAGGTTCTCTTCCCAGTTCTGAATCCCATCCTGATCCTCGTCTCCGGAATCCTCACGACGAGTGGGGTCGGTTTCACCGGCATCCAGCACGCCGTTGAAGTTGGTGTCTTCCTCACCGTCGTCGAAAGCATCGCCGTCGGTGTTGTTGTTTCGTGGGTCGCTGGCTTGAGCGGGGTTGCCGTAAGCACCGTTGACTTCCACACCGTCGCTGATGCCATCGCTGTCGGTGTCCGACGAGGTCGGGTCGGTCAGCAGCGTCAGGGCTTCGTAGGAGTCGTTGAGGCCGTCGCCGTCGGTGTCCGCCCGCTGGGGATTGGTTGAGGTAATGCCGTCCACTTCGGCGGTGTAGGTGGCGCATCCACCGGGTCCGATGCCTTGGACAGGGTCACACGGCGAGGTGGTTTCGGTGACGATGCCGTCGGGACCGTTTCGGAAACAAGGCGAGGAACCGCACATCGTGGTCCAAGTCGGGTTGACGTATTCGAGGAGGTTGTTGAGGCCGTCCCCGTCGGGGTCACCGTTGGGGCCGTCAGCGTTGGAGGGTGAGGTTGCATTGAGCCCGTTGGCGGCTTCCCAACCGTCGGGCATGCCGTCGCCGTCGGTGTCCCAACCGGCGGGGTCTTCGTCAATGACACCGTCGCCGTCATCATCGTCTGAGGCACAGTCAGCATCGCCGTCGTTGTCCGAGTCGGCTGCATCGACGAACCCGTCCTTGTCATCGTCAAAGCCGTTGGTGCAGATGTTGCCAACAGGGTCCTCATCGCAGAGAATGATTGAACCGGTTCCGTCAGAGCCGGAGGCGCCGCAAGCGGGTTGGTTGAACTGCATGGCGTCCTCCTCGTTCCAGTCGTTCACGGGAATCGTGCCGTTCCACCACACGCCGTTGTCAAGCACGGAGGCGGTGTTGGTGTTGTCCCAGCCAGAGGGCTGGAGGTAGAGGTACTCCTGAAGGTTGGACATCCCGTCACCGTCAGGGTCGGCTACGGCGCCGTCCATGCCGTTCGAGGACAACGGATCGAGTCCGTATTTCCACTCCCAGCCGTCAGGCAGGCCGTCGTTGTCGGAGTCGGGGTCGTTGGGTTGAGTGTTCATGAGGTACTCCAACCCATAGGTCAGGCCGTCACCGTCTTGGTCGGAAGCGGCCTGAACGTCCACGGCAGTGTACTGAATCGCAGCCAGCGTTGACGTCACCATCAGCATGGTGAGCATCAGCGATTTGAGTGCCTTTTTGCGCTCTGCAAGTGCTGGTCGAATCGCGGCCGCCGTGGAATTCGAGCCTGTCAGCATGGGTCTCACGCGTTTGGGTGCGTCTGATGCCTCATAAGGGAAATGGTACGCTGTTCATACAACGCTCAACTTGGATGGCCAACAACAGGCCATGAGGCGATGGTTTGATGGTCACAAATCGTCGAGTTCTTCGAGGAGTTCGAGGTCGTCGTCCTCCTCATCTTGAGCGAGAACCGGAGCGGGCAAATCATCGTCGTCGTCGAATTCATCGTGACCCACCGTTTCGCCTCCGAGTTCAGGGAAATCGTCCTTGTCGTAGTCGGCTGGTGCGCGTCCGCTTCGACCCCGGGCATAGAAGAGCAAAGCCACGATGAGCACGTAGAAGGCAATGGTCTGTGGCTCCGGGTTGATGAGTTCCTGGAAGAGGCAAGCAGCGCCGCTGCACTCCGTCATGTAGGGGAAGGAGAACTGCTGAACATACTCATCAGCGAAGGGCGTCTCGTTGTTCATGGGCGTGACCCGGAATTCGAACACCACTTCCTCGCTGTCTTTCAGGTCGTCGGGGGCAATCATGGTGACGCTGAAATCCTTGGAGGAGTAGGCAGGGAGGTTGATGATCAGGAAATCGCTGCCGAGCTGACTCGACGTGGCCCGAATGGCGCCGTCCCAGCCGTCGGGCTGGTCGAGGCGAATCACGACATCCAGTGGGATGTTGTTTTGATTGCTGATGCGGTACTCAAGGTTCTTTTCCTCGCTAGGCGAGAACCGAGACTTCTCCGTCTTGTCCGTGATTTCCAGTCGTTGTGGAATGACTTCTTCGCGAATGACGACCTTCACGGGGAGGTCGAAGTATCGAGCGTCGTCGATTTCCACGCCTTCCTCGATGATGCGGGTGTAGACGGTGTGCTCACCGGCCTCAACCTGACCTCGAAGGGTGATTTCAAGTTTCATATCGACGTACTCGTCGGGCGCCAGGTTCACCGCCACGAGGTTGGCGTTACTGCCGTTGGAAATGGTGTAGTCCCATGCTGTGTACTTCGGGTTGTTGTCGGCGTTTTGTTCAACATCCCGGGGATTGACAATCTTCCACGTCGTTGAGCCCGAACCGGTGTCGCTGGAGTCGGTGATTCTGAGGTTGAAGAACACCGTGGCGTCGCCTGTTACGGGACCAACTTGGCCCAAAGGATTGTCTTCGCCAGTCCCGTCGCTGTCCGAGATGACCTCAACCAAAATGCCGAAGGTTCGGTGGACGGTGAAGGAAACATCCGTGCGCAGTTCTGAATCCTCTTTGCTGGTGACCGAAAGTTGGAACAAGCCAATGTCAACGCCGTCTCGGTCGGCTGGTGGATACACCTCCATGCGGATGGTCAGGATTTGCGTGGAGCCGATGTCGGGCGTCAGCGAGTAGATGCCTTCCTCCGTGAGTTCAAGCCCCGTGTCGTTGTCATAGAACCGGTACTGCCAGTCGTCGGGTTGTTCGAGCACGCGAATCTTGAACGAGTCGGTCTGGAAGCCCGTGTTGAACACATCGAGGTAGAAATCGCCTACCTCGTCGGCATCAACGTAGTGAGACAGGGTCTCGTCGTAGGCTTCGGGACGCGTGGAGTCGGCGATCTGCTTCTGATGTTCGTCGTCTTCGTAAACGAAGAGACGAGGCGGTGCAAAGACATCAACTTCCTCGAAGTCGAGGGTGATGGTACGAATGGCCACTTCCTCGTCTTGTCCCTGGCTGTTGACGGCGTAAACACGGGCCTCAATTTCGAGCGAATCCGGCGCACTGTCAAGGTTCCCTTCGGGCACCTCAAGTTGCAGTTCCGGTATGACCGAGGAGCCACCGCCGTTGAGGGTGTAGGTGCTGCTTGGCGCGCTCCATTGCGGGTCGGACCATGTCGATGGAAGGTTGGTTTCGAGGTCGAACACCACGTCAATGCTGCTGGAAGAGGACCCCGTGTGCTCCACGAGGAATTCCACCTGGACCACGGCACCGGGTGCGAACAAGACCGTATCGGGCTGGTTGGACGGCAACGAGAGGTAGATGTCGTTCTCAAGCATGGTGATGCCAGGGTGCTCAAAAATCACCGAGTGGCCCTGCACGTCCTCCACTTCGAGGCGAATGGGGTAATCACCTGCGGCGATGCCCGCCTCGTAGGTGTAGGTGAAGTTGCCCACCAAACCGTTGTTGTCGAGTTTGAAGTCATCATCTTCGAAGTTCTTCTCAAACACGGCGTTGGCTCCGTTGGGTGTGTCCATCACGAGGTTGACTTCTTCGATGTCCTCTCGGCCAAAGGCGTCTCGTACTTCAACCGAGAATTGCATCTCGCGGAAAGAAGGTCGGTGGTTGGGCGACCATTCGAATTTCTGTGCATCGTTCCAGTTGCAGCCGTAGACCTCGTTGCAGCTGTGGACACGGACGCTGGAGCCCGAGAGGGCATTGGTCATGATTTGGAGACGGGAATATCCACCGGAACTTTCCATCTTTCCAAAGGCGATGTCCACCGCACAGTCGGACTGACCGAAGCCGCCGGTGTTGCCTTCGCACGTGGCCTGAGCGTCAATGCGGATTTTGAGTTGCTTCCCCTTGGCCACCATGAAACCGTTGGCGCCAACATCAAACTCCACTTCGATGACACTCCACGAGCAGCCACCACCAAGAGGGTTGGGTGAGCAGGGGTCCTCCAGTTGTCGGTTCTCGGACGTGATTTGCGTATCACCGGATTTGAGGGAGAAGGTGACGTCGGCGGTGGAGCCCTCAGCGCCACGGAATTGGATGTAGGCAGAGAGACGGGCCGTGTTGGAAGCGCCGCTTCCGTTGATGTAGAGATCGCTGATCATTTCGGCGCTGCGGAACTCCAAGCCGTCAATGGCGCTGCCCTCTTCTTGCCCGCCGTTGGGCTCGATGGTGGTGATGGACCCTTGTCCGCCCGTTTCGGAGGTGGCGGCATCAAGGTAGAGTTCGTAGGTCTGCTCCGGGACAGAGACGGGAGCCACAACACGGACGTCTTCAAGGGCTTCAACCGATGAACTGAGCGGCGAAGCAGGGGCCATGGCACCGAGGATGGAGAAGAGGAAAAGGGTCACAAGTGCACCTGCGACCGTGCGGTCGCCCGATTCGGATTGCCTGAACAGCATCAAGTCCACCGTATCGCCGTGGTGCAGGGGGTGTTAAACGGTTTTGTATGGTTTGTGCGACAAACATCCCATCCTGCCTTGGGCTCAGCCTTGCGAATGTGGTGCAGGGGGTGGGATCCGAACCCACGAACTCATACGAGACCGGATCTTAAGCCCGGCGCCTTTGACCAACTCAGCCACCCCTGCGTGGAGCAAACACGCCTCGCTGACCCACTTCAAAGCATCTCTTCACTCGTTCAGGGTCCAGCCGCCATCGACGTGGAGAACGTTGCCCGTGATGGTGCCGTTGGTCAAGAGGAAGTGTACGCCGGAAGCGATGTCTTCGGCTGCACCGGACCGGCCAAGGGGAACCTTTTCGAGGACGCTGGCGAAGTGTTCAGCCTCCCATTCTGCTGCCATGATGGCGCCGGGAGCCAAACAGTTGACGCGAACCCGGCCCGCCAGTTCACCGGCGAGGTTGAGCATGAGTTGACGAAGGCCTGCCTTGCTTGCTGTGTAATGGGCCAACCCTTCCCAGGCACGGCCCCACGACGTGTCAACAATGGCAACAACCGAACCGCCGCCTCGCTCCACGACAGTGAGCAACGACTGGGTCAACACGAAGGGCGCCTCCATGTGCAAGCGATTGAGCGAACGGAAGGTTTCCAAGCTCACATCTTCAAACGCTGCTTGGCTATAGAACGATGCATTGTGGACCAAACCGAACAGACCGTTGGCCTTGACCAAGGGGTGGGCTTTGACGCTGTCGATGAGGGCGTCAACCTCTGCGTCAACCGTCAGGTCGCCCTGCACGATGGTGCCCCGAACCTCCCCGTTTCGCTGCGTAGCATCGTCGATGAGCTGCTTGGCTTCATGAATTGAAGAGCGAACATGGACCAGCACGTGGATGCCCTCGTCCATCAATCGGGCAGCGGTCGCAGCACCCAGCCGCTGACCAGCCCCCGTGATGAGCACCACGCGTTCGTTCATGGTCCCACCAGCGCCGACCAATTCATGAAGCCTCGTATGACGGTCATGACCAAGATTGGCAATCATGCCGCCCACACACCTTTTTGACATCCACCAACTGCGAAGGTCTGCAAGGGGAGGACCATGACCGGTAAACAACTCCCCATGGCCGCCTCAAGCCCGGCACCTGCACCAAAACGTCGCTTGCCCGAATGGTTCAGAACCAGTCTGCCAAGCGGTGCTCAACAAGCGGTGTTCAACAGCACAAAAGCCGCCGTGAAGGACAACATGCTCCACACCGTTTGCGAGGAGGCCCGTTGCCCCAACATCCACGAATGCTGGGCCAGCGGCGATGCGACCTTCATGATCGCCGGCCAAGAATGCACCCGAGGCTGCCGATTTTGCGCCGTGGGCACCATCAAGCGTCCCCCACCCCTTGACCCGGAAGAACCGTCCCACCTCGCCCAAGCCGTGGCGTCAATGAACCTGCGCCATGCCGTAATCACGGTGGTCAACCGCGACGACCTTCCCGACAGCGGGGCCGACCACTACAAGCAGTGCATCGACGCCGTCGCTCAAACCAGCCCTGAGGTCACCCTTGAACTGCTTTGTTCCGACCTCGCAGGCGACCTTGATGCCTTGGCCCATCTGCTCGAGCAAAGTCCTTTGTCAGTGTTTGCTCACAACGTCGAATGCGTCCCTCGCCTTGACGCCACGGTCAGGGATGCACGGGCTTCCTTCGCTCAATCAATTTCCATCCTCCGAGAAGCCAAGAAACTCCGCCCCGACATCATCACAAAATCCTCGTTGATGGTGGGCGTCGGTGAAACCGACGAGGAAATTGATGAAGCGCTTGGGCTCCTGCGCGAGGCTGGCGTGGATTTGGTCACCATCGGACAGTACCTCGCCCCCTCCAAGAAGCACCTCGCTGTCGACCGCTTCCCCGAACCGGAACGCTACGACGAGTGGGCACAGACCGCCATGGACCTTGGCTTCGCCGGTGTGGCCAGCGGCCCGCTCGTTCGCTCCTCGTACAAAGCCGGCCTTTTGGTCCGAAAAACACGCGACCCTGACAACGACGAGACCATGCTCGGCGCCTACGTCCGGGTGGCACAGGCCAAGACACCCGCACCGACACCACTTAAGACGGACGAGCCCTGAGGTGAAACGATGACGGAGCGAAGCACGGTTACCACCTCGCCATACACCATTGGTGTCGCCCCGTTCCGCCCCGGAGATGAGCCCTCTTTCGGAGGTGCTTTTATCGAACAACCGGGCGATTTGAACCGGCCAGACCCGGCCACCTGCAGTGCAGAAGACACGGCCCCTCACGCCAAGGGGTTGATCCGTGTGCTCAACGACGAAGGGGAAGCCATCGGCGAATGGGACCCTCAACTCGATGCCGCCACCCTCATCCAAGGACTGGAGTACATGATGCGCCTTCGAATCTTCGACGACCGCATGATCAAAATGCAGCGGACCGGCAAACTCTCGTTCTACATGCGCTCCTTTGGCGAAGAAGCCGTCGCCATTGCCCAAACCATGGCGCTCGAGGAGCAGGACTGGTTGTTTCCCTCCTACCGCCAACCCGGTGCGCAGTTCGTCCGTGGACGCGACATGGTCAGCATGATTTGCCACTGCATTGGCAACACCGAAGACAACGTCCGTGGGCGCCAAATGCCGGTCCACTACACCTGGCGAGAAGGCCGATTCATCTCCATTTCCTCCCCGGTGGGTACGCAATTCTCCCAGGCCGTCGGCGTCGCCATGGCCAGCGCCTACAAAGGCGATGACGAAGTGTGCATTTCCTGGCTTGGTGATGGAACATCCGCTCAAGGCGACTATCACTACGCCCTCAATTTCGCTTCGACCTTCAAGCCCCCCGTCATCCTGAACGTGGTGAACAACCAGTGGGCGATTTCCACGCACGTTTCCCTCGCCACTGGTGGACGAACCTTTGCCGAACGTGGCCTGGCCTACGACATCCCGTCCTTCCGCGTCGACGGCAACGACTTCCTCGCTCTCTACAGCGTGACCAAGTGGGCTCGTGAGCGTGCTTCGGCTGGGCTCGGCCCCACACACATTGAGGTCTACACCTATCGTGCAGGTGCTCACTCCTCCTCCGACGACCCGTCGGCCTACCGTCCGGGCAACGAATTCGAATGCTGGCCTGGCGGCGACCCCGTCGAGCGCCTCCGAGACCATCTGATGAAGATCGGTGAATGGGATGAGGAGAAGGACAAGGCTCTGGCCGAGAAAATCGACAACGATGTCATGACGGCCTACAAGGAAGCCTGCGAGTTCGGGGATTTGGCATCTGGCCCCTACCCGCCGGCCTCAACCATCTTTACCGAAGTCTACGAAACCGTGCCCTGGCACATTCAAGAGCAGCGTGAGGAGCTCGGGAAGTGAGGTGAGAACATGGCGAAAATGAACATGATTGCTGCCCTCAACTCAGCCCTCGCTCACCAACTTGAGCGAGACCCCAACGTCGTCATTTTCGGCGAAGACGTCGGCTACTTCGGCGGCGTGTTCCGTGTAACGGCTGGGCTGCAAGAGAAGTTTGGCCCCCACCGTGTGTTCGATTCACCGCTGGCCGAGGGTGGCATCGCCGCCATCGCCATGGGCATGGGACTCAACGGCCTCCGCCCCGTGGCAGAGATTCAGTTTGCCGACTACATTTTCCCGGCTTACGACCAAATCGTCAACGAGATCGCCAAACTACGACACCGCTCCGGTGGCGAATTCTCGACGCCGGTCACCTTCCGCACACCTGCAGGCGGCGGCATCAAGGGCGGCCACCACCACTCGCAATCCCCTGAATCGCAATTCACCCACACCCCCGGCCTAAAGGTGGTCTACTGTTCCAACCCTCGCAACGCCAAGGGCCTGCTGACCAGCGCCATTGAATCCAACGACCCGGTCATCTTCTTTGAGCCCAAGCGGTGCTACCGTGGACCGTTCTACGGCGACCCGCACAACGTGCCGACGTGGAACAACCATCCCGACGGCGAAGTGCCCGAGGACTACTACGCCATTCCGCTCGAAGAAGCCAACATCGTCCGAGAAGGTTCAGCCTGCACCGTGATCGCTTGGGGCGCCATGGTTCACGTCTGTGAGCAAGCCATCAAGGACTCCGGCGTGGACTGCGAACTCATCGACCTCCAAACCCTGGTTCCGTGGGACCGCGACACGGTCGTGAACTCCGTGAAGAAAACGGGGCGTGTCGTCATCGTCCACGAGGCGCCCAAGACCAGTGGATTCGGTGCCGAGATGAGCGCCTCCATCCAGGAGCGTTGTTTCTACCACCTTGAGGCCCCCATTCAGCGGGTCACCGGTTGGGACACCCCCTTCCCGCACACCACCGAATGGGATTACTTGCCCAGTCCATCTCGCATCGCAGAAGCCATACAAAGAACACAGGAGGAATGAACATGGGAAAATTTGAGTTTAAGCTGCCCGACATCGGTGAAGGTGTCGTTGAAGGTGAGATCGTTGAATGGATGGTTGCCGTTGGTGACACCGTCAAGGAAGACGACCCGATTCTCTCCGTGATGACCGACAAAGCGACCGTGGAAATCCCTGCACCCTGCGACGGTACCGTGGCCAGCATCGTCGGTGAAGCCGGCGACATTCTGCCCGTCGGTGGCGTCTGCATCGTGTTCGACGTTGACGGTGAAGGCAACGCTTCTGAAGCCTCTGAACCCGTGGTCGAGGATGCTCCCGCCGTGGAGGAGAAGGTTGAGCCCGTGGTGGAAGAAAAGGCGCCTGAGCCCGCACCAGCGCCGGCTCCCGCTGCTCCCGCTGCCGCCGCACCTGTGGCCCGTGCCGCAGGCACCAAGGCCCTCGCTTCGCCGGCTGTTCGTCAGCGAGCACGTGCTGCCAACATCGACCTCCAACTGGTCGCCGGCTCCGGCCCAGCAGGACGCATTAGCCACGCTGACCTTGACCGACACATCGCTGGTGGCGCTGCTTCAGCAACACCATCGATGCCCATGGGTGGCGTGGCCAAGGTGGCCAGAAACGGCACCGAGGACATCAAGGTCATCGGCCTGCGACGCAAGATTGCAGACGGCATGATGTCGTCCTACAGCACCATCCCGCACTTCTCCTACTTCGAAGAGGTTGACGTGACCGAACTGGAATCCCTGCGCCAACACCTCAACGCTACCCGCCCCGAGGGTGCGCCCAAGTTGACCTACCTGCCGTTCATCATGCAAGCCCTCGTGAAGGCGCTCGCTCAGCGACCCGAGTGCAACGCCCTCTACGACGACGAGGCTGGCGTGGTGACCCGCCACGAAGCCATCAACCTCGGCATCGCTACCCAAACCGACCGCGGCCTCTACGTCCCGGTGGTCAAGCACGTGGAAGCCATGGACATCTGGCAGTCCGCTGCCGAGATGGGACGTGTCACCCAAGCCACCCGCGACGGCAAGGCCGGCGTGGACGACTTGACCGGCTCCACCTTTACCATCACGAGCCTCGGTCGCCTTGGCGGCCTTGGTGCGACCCCCATTATCAACAAGCCCGAGGTCGGCATTCTCGGCGTTCACAATGCCAAAGACCGAGCCGTGGTGAAGGACGGTCAGGTTGTGGTTCGCCGCATCATGAACCTCTCTTCGTCGTGGGACCACCGAGTGGTCGACGGCCACGACGGTGCCAGCTTGGTTCAGTTGGTGAAGTCCTACCTCGAGCACCCTGCCACCATTTTCATGTGAGGTGCGAGCAATGAAGACAAAGCAATGCCAAGTTCTCGTTGTCGGCGCAGGCCCAGGTGGCTACGTCGCTGCCATCCGTGCCGCTCAACTCGGCCTGAAGACCATCATCGTTGAGGGCGAACGTGCCGGTGGCACCTGTTTGATTCGAGGTTGCATCCCTAGCAAAGCCCTCATTCACGCTGCCCACACCTTCCACAACCTGGCCAAGCACGCCAGCAAGGACGGTCACATGGGCATCTCCATCCCCGGGCCGGCTGAACTCGACATGAGCAACCTCGTCGGTTGGAAAGAGGGAATCGTTGACCGCCTGAACAAAGGCGTTGAGGCGCTGTTGAAGAACGCCGGTGCTGAACTCGTGAGCGGCTGGGCGGTGTTCCAGGACGCCAAGACCGTCAAGATCGGTGAAGGCAAGGACGCCACGCTCATTCAGGCCGAGCACGTCATCATGGCCCAAGGCTCCGTGCCCATCGAACTCCCGTTCATGCCCTTCAGCGACCACGTGCTCTCCTCTCGAGAAGCACTGTCCCTCGAAGACCTGCCCGAACACGTGGTCGTCGTTGGTGGCGGCTACATCGGGCTTGAACTCGGCATCACCTTCCGCATGCTCGGCTCCGAAGTCACCGTCGTGGAAGCCATGGACTCGGTCCTGCCGCTCTTTGACAAGGAACTGCGACGCCCGCTCGAACTCTTCCTCAAGAAGAACAAGATCACCGTCCACACGGGCGTGTTCGCCAAGGGCGTTGAAGACGCCAAAGGCGGTAAGGTGCAACTCAACTTCATCGACAAGAACGAAAAGGACGAGAAGAAGATGCAACACGTCATCGCTGACAAGGTGTTGGTCACGGTGGGTCGCAAGCCTGCTTCAACGGGCCTCGAAGCCACCGGTGTCGCCATGGACGAGCGTGGTTTCGTCAAGGTGAACGAGCGCTGTGAAACGAACATGAAGGGCGTCTACGCTATTGGCGACCTCTGTGATTCCGGAGAGATGCTCGCTCACGTCGCTTCCTTCCAGGGCGAAATGGTCGCCGAACTCATCGCCGGCCACAAGCGCGCCTACGACCCGGTCGCTGTCCCCGCCATCGTCTTCACCGAACCCGAAATCGTCTCGGTTGGTCTCTCACCCGACCAAGCCAAGGAGGCCGGTCACCCCGTCATCACGGGCAAGTTCCCGCTGGCCGCCAACGGTCGCTCGCTCACCCAGGAAGCGGAGAAAACCGGCGGCTTCGTCCGTGTGGTAGCCCGAGAAGACGACCACCGCATCCTCGGCATTCAGGGCGTCGGCACGCACATCAGCGAACTGGTCGGCGAATGGACGCTTGCCCTCGAGATGGGCGCCGTCCTCGAGGACATCGCCCACACGATTCATGCTCACCCAACGATGACCGAGATGACCCACGAGGGTGTGCTCGATACGTTAGGTCACGCCATCCACAAGATGTGATACGGCCGTTAGAGGCTTAAGCCTCGATTTGGACGTCGTTTTTGCTGTACGGGCTGATGAACTCCCACACCATCTGGGTGGATTGAACCAACCCCTTGGTGCCCTGGAACACCTGACCCAGCCCGTCTTGTTCGAGGTCGTTTTCGTAAGGGTTGTGCTGACCGGCGAAGATGGTCACCAGCCGGATTTGTGCGTCGTTTTCACACGAACTGAATCCCACGGTGGAGTACAGGGCCGTGGTTTCAAAGGTCTCCATACCGCCCGAACAGCCGTTGTATTCGGCCCATTCGTGGATGTTCTCAATGGCCCCTGTATCGTAGGCTTCGGGTTCGGTCCACAATGCAGGGTTGAACGGAACGCTCATCACCGTGGATTCGTAAAGAACCACTTGGTCAAAGAAGCCGTGCACCTCCATGACGGGGATGGGTGAATAATCGTCCACCGGGTCGGTCAAGAGGTACATCGACATGCACCCCACGGCGGCGAAGACATCGCTCGATACCATCGCTAATCGTTGGGTCATGGCGCAGCCGTTGGACCAACCAGAGGCATAGATGCGATGTTCGTCAACGGGATGAAGGTCAACGACAATGTCGATCATCGTCTCAATGAAGCCCACATCGTCCACGCCTTCAGTGGCGGATTCAGCGCAACACCACCCTGCATTCCAAGCCTGGTTGGTGCGTCCGTCAAGTTCGTTGTAGTAGCCCACACCGTCGGGATAGACCACGATGGCCCCCTCTTCGTCAGCAATGTGGTCAAACGAGGAGAGTTCTCGCTGTTCCAGCGAGGTCGAGCCAAAACCGTGCATGTCAACGATGAGCGGGACGACAACCTCGGGGTCCAAATTGTCAGGAACATGGGTGATCCAGCACCGGTCTCGCTCCTCGTGGACGATGCAGGTGTAATCTCCGTCGGTGAAAAACGGTGGCATGTCATCTTCCTCAGCAGGCACCTCCGAATCATCGGCCGAAGTGCCCGGGGGAGCGGAAAGGCAACCGCTCATGGTCAACATGAGCAAAAGCAAAGAGCACATGACCGCAGGAGGTGCTCGCATGGTGGGAAGTGGGAGAAGTCATGCATAATCCCATCGCCAAAACGCCCATCGTTCGAGAAGGAGCGAGGATGGCGTTTATTCTTCTTCGACATCGTTCGCCATCATCACAGCGACTGGGCGGGTGCGCTCGTTTTCCTCGAGGATGAGGCGAATCATGATGATCATCGGTGCGCCAATGATGGCGCCTGCGATGCCCCATACCTGCGAAAACAGCATGACGGTGAGCAACAACACGAGCGGCGAGATACCGATTTTAGCACCCGAAAGGTTGGGTTCCACCAGCGAGCCAAACACTTGCTGGTTGCCAATGAGCAAGGCGAGCATGAACACAGCGGTCAACGGCTCCATCATGATGAAGCCGATGAGGACGGGCGGGATGGTGGCGAAGAGCGCGCCCAAAATGGGAATAAAATCCAGCAAGAAGCACAAGACACCGAACAAGAACCAGCCTGGAATGTTGAAGCCGACCGGCGAGAGGATGAGGGTCATCACAATCGCTTGGCCGCCGCTGCAGGTGACTTTGGACACCACGTAAGCGCTGATGGATTCGGTTGAATCTCGCACGATGTTGCCCGCACGTCCGGTGGAAGCAGGGAAGGCCGCCCGAAACCGCTTGGCGATGGTGTGCTCCTCAAGCACGATGAACAGCAGGAAAATCAGGACGGTGACCATGGTGCCGACGAACGCTCCGAGTGATCCTAGAATGGCCAGCACGAAGGTCTCGATGTTGCTGGGCGAAGCCAAGACTTCCACCCATGTTGAGTCAGAGAAGATGATTTCCAAACCGTAGAGGTCGGACGCAGCGTACTTGGCCCGCTTCTCCTCGAGCGCTGCGGTGATCTCGGGGACGTCCTCAACAAACAACGACAGCTGTTCGTACAGGAAAATGGAGAGGAAATACATCGTGATGATGAAGGTGAGAATCACGGTTCCATAGGAGACAAATCGGTTGCCAACCTTGGCGTGGATGTATTGTTCAGGTGGTTTGATGAGAAAATAGAGCAAGACCGCCATGGCCAGCGGCATCAAAATCGGTTTCAGGTGAACCAGTGCAAGGTAGACCACCACACCAACGATGGCCACGCTCGCCGCCGTGGTTCGCTTGGAATCAATGCCAATCTTTGCGTTCACGTCCATGACACCTACCTTGGTGAATGTGCATCTAAGGTTTCCTCCGATTCTGGGGACCGAATTGGCGTTCAATGGGCAGGGAAACGGAAGTCGGCAAGGAAGCCATCGGGTGAACACTTAAGGAAGCGAAAGACGAGTGTTGACCATGCATCTCATCCTGTGCCCTCATTGTGGCAAGCAGATGAAAACAAAGGTGCTGGTGAAGGGCACCATTCGTTGCCCGGGCTGTCAAGTCCGATTCAAGGCACCTGAGCCGCAACAAGGTGTCGCCGCCACGATTCAAGATGAAGCGGCGCATGACAAGGGACAAATCATCGCGTTCACGGGTATTGGGTTCCTGTTCGTCTTCAGTTTCTTTGCAACCGGTGCCCTTCGAGCTTTTCACCAACTGTGGACGAATCCAGGGAATATGACGCCGATGATCTTTGTTCCATTTTACATCGCACAAATGTTCCTTGCGTTGTATTTCTTCATGCCGCTGATGTATTGGCTGTTTGGCAAGGAATCCAAACCAAACTCAAACCCTTCGTTGAAGCATACACCGGTGAGTCTCGCCGGTTATTCCCAAACAGGCTTGCCATATCAGGTCAATCACCGCAAAGGGATGATGAGCACCCTCGGAATTCTTGGGCTGATTTTCACCATCATCGGATTGGTCTTCTTTGCAGCCATTGGCCTCTTCTTTTTTGCCATCTTTGGTGGTTTTTGACACGCCGTCACGATGCTTGAGAAGCATCCAATGCGGTGCTACTCAGCTACCGCACATCAGGCAGTCATCGGGACTGTCAAGACTGCACGCAATGGCCTCGAGGCTGTCCGCATCGTCGGCTCGCTCGGCAAGACCGCCCACGGTTTGGTCCTCCTTCGTGGAAGCCTCAACCGTGAACTGGATGGCGTCGGCAGCGGCCTTCGTTCGCAGGTAGTACATGCCCGTCTTCAGGCCCTGCTTCCAGCCGTAGAAGTGCATCGAGGTGACCTTGGCGGGGTTGGCGTCCACCATGTGGATGTTGAGCGATTGGCTTTGGTCGATGTAAGCGCCTCGGTCGGCGGCCATGTCGAGCACGTGGCGCTGCTTGATCTCCCAGGTGGTTTTGTAGAGGTCTCGGATGTATTCCGGGATGCGGTGGATGCCCTGGATGGAACCCTTGTGGCGCAGGATGTCGTCCTTCATCTCAAGGCTCCACATGTCCTCAGCGATGAGGTCTCGGACAAGGTGCTTGTTCAGCACGACGAACTCACCCGAAAGGGTGCGGCGCACGTAAAGGTTGGAGGTGAAAGCCTCGAAGCACTCGTTGTTGCCCAAGATTTGGGAGGTTGAAGCGGTTGGCATGGGGGCGAGCAGGAGCGAGTTGCGCATGCCCTTGTCCATGATCTCAGCCTTGAGCGAGTCCCAGTCCCAGCGGCCGCTGTGAGCGTCCATGCCCCAGAGGTCGAACTGCAGCAGCCCTTCGCTGGCCGGTGATCCCTCGAAGGTGGAGTAGGGGCCTTCGGCGATGGCTGCATCCTTGGAAGCGGTGCAGGCGGCGAAGTAGATGGTCTCGAAGATCTCCTTGTTGAGCGCACGGGCGGCCGGGCTCTCAAAGGGGAGCTTGAGCATGGCAAAAACGTCGGCTAAGCCCTGCACGCCAAGCCCGATGGGGCGGTGGCGCATGTTGGAGTTGCGAGCCTCTTCCACAGGGTAGTAGTTCACGTCGATGACACGGTTCAAGTTGCCCGTGGCGTGGTAGGTGACGTCGTAGAGGAGTTGGTGGTCGAACACACCGTCGCTCATGTTGACGAACTTGGGCAGGGCGATGGAGGCCAGGTTGCAGACGGCCACTTCGTCCTTGGCGGTGTATTCCATGATCTCCGTGCAGAGGTTGGAGGAACGGATGGTCCCGAGGTTCTTCTGGTTGGACTTCTCGTTGGCGGCGTCCTTGGAGAGCATGTAGGGCGTACCGGTTTCGATCTGGGCTTCAACGCTCTTGTCCCAGACCACACGAGCAGGCACCGTCTCGCGGGCCATGCCTCGGCGTTCGTAGTCTTCGTACATGGCCTTGAATTCAGCACCGTAGACGTCCTGAAGACCGGGGCACTCGTTGGGGCAGAAGAACGACCAGTCGCCGTTGTCTTCCACGCGTTGCATGAACAAGTCAGGCGTCCACATGGCGTAGAAGAGGTCGCGAGCACGCATCTCTTCCTTGCCGTGGTTCTTCTTGAGGTCAAGGAACTGGAGGATATCAGGGTGCCAAGGCTCGAGGTAAACCGCGATGGAACCCTTGCGCTTGCCACCGCCCTGGTCGACATAGCGAGCCGTGTCGTTGAAGACACGAAGCATGGGGACGATGCCGTTGGAGGTGCCGTTCGTTCCCTTGATGTAGGAACCCTTTGAGCGGACGTGGTGGATGGAAAGACCAATGCCACCGGCGGACTTTGAAATCAAAGCGCACTGCTTCAGGGTGTCGTAAATGCCGTCGAGGGAATCGTCTTGCATGGTGAGCAGGAAACACGAGGACATCTGAGGCATAGGGGTGCCGGAATTGAACAGCGTGGGGGTGGCGTGGGTGAAGTAACCCTGGCTCATCAGGTCGTAGGTGTGGAGAGCCTTCTCGAGGTTCGTGTGGTGAATGCCCACGGCCACACGCATCAGCATGTGCTGGGGGCGCTCGGCCACTTCACCGTTGAGCTTGAGCAGGTAGGAGCGCTCAAGGGTCTTGAACCCGAAGTAGTCGTAGTTGTGGTCTCGGCTGTAGTCGATGTGGTTGTTGAGCAGGTCAGCGTTGGCCATGATGATCTCGTACACTTCCTCAGAGATGAGCGGGGCGTGCTTGTTGGACTCGGGGTCAATGTACTCGCGAAGGTCGGTGATAACATCCGTGAAGGTGGTCTTCGTGGAACGGTGGAGGTCATCCACGCAAATGCGAGCTGCCAGACGGCTGTAATCGGGGTGGTGGGAGGCCAGGGAAGCGGCGGTCTCAGCGGCGAGCTGGTCAAGTTCGCGAGTGGTCACACCATCGTAAAGGCCTTCAATGGTCAACTTGGTAACGTGACCCGGGTCAACCCACGTGGGGTCAAGGCCTTCAGCCAGTTTCACCAATTTCTCGTGGATGGCGTCGAACCGCACATCCTCTCGCTCGCCCTTTCGGTTAACAACTTGCATAGCCATGATTCATTCCTCCTCCGATGTTCATTTGAGTGCGTGATATCTTTCTTTGTCCGCGTACGGTTCAAAAGTCTTCGTCCACAGAAAATCGCTGTTGGACACTTCCGAGGGAAGCGCTGTCCATGACACCAGCCTTCTGGTACTCCGCAACGCGCTTCTCGAAGAAGTTGGTCTTGCCCTGCATGGAGATCATCTCCATCCACGGGAACGGATTGCCAACGTTGTAGATCTTGGAGCAGTTCAACTGAGTCAAGAGACGGTCGGCAACGAACTGAATGTACTGCGTCATGAGGTCAGCGTTCATGCCGATGAGGTTCACGGGCAGCGCCTTCGTGACGAATTCGATCTCGATGTCAACGGCTTCAGCGATGATGCGGCGGATAACGTTCTCACCAGCACCACGAAGGAGCTTGTTGTGAAGCAAACAGGCGAAGTCGCAGTGGAGCCCTTCGTCTCGAGAAATAAGTTCGTTGGAGAAGGTCAAACCGGGCATCAAGCCTCGCTTCTTGAGCCAGAAGATGGCACAGAACGAGCCGGAGAAGAAGATGCCTTCCACGGCAGCAAAGGCCACGAGGCGCTCGGCGAAGGAGCCTCGCTTTCGAGAGAGCCACTTCATGGCCCAGTCGCCCTTCTTCTGGACCGAGGGAACGGTCTCGAGGGCCTTGAACAAGTGGTCCTTCTCCTTCTCGTCGTCGATGTAGGTGTCGATGAGCAGGGAGTAGGTTTCAGCGTGGATGTTCTCCATCATGATTTGGAATCCATAGAAGGCACGGGCTTCGGGCCAGCACACTTCGTTGGAGAAGTTCATGACGAGGTTCTCGTTGACGATGCCGTCACTGGCTGCGAAGAACGCCAGGATGTGCTTGATGAAGTGCTTCTCATCCTTGTTGAGGTTCTTCCAGTCTTTGAGGTCCTCAGCCAAGTCGATCTCTTCAGCGGTCCAAAACGAGGCTTGCTCCTGCTTGTACATGGCCCAGATGTCATCGTGTTCAATGGGGAACAAAACGAAACGGTCAAGGTTCTCTTGAAGCATGGGTTCAACATGCTCCTTCGTCAAGTCAATGTTGAGGCCGTCGTCCTTGCTGTGCTCAATAACCATACTCATACCCTCCGTGAATTACAGACGCGCTGGAATTTCTCCTCCATCGTAGGACGCCTATAATCTATCCCCCCTCGGCGAGATTAAACTGAACGGTTTTTGGAGCGTTTGAGGGCGCTCACGCATGGACGCAGTACAACGATTTAAGTGTGAGAACACCGATGTTATTTTTTTGTTCAAAATTGCATTTTTCATATCAGAATCACCTTCTTTTCCACTGGAACCGAATGTCGGTGAAATCTTACATTATCCCAACAGTCAAAAAGGGATGTATGGTGAGTGGCGATATGGAGCGGATTTCGCTGGAAATTCCGTTCGCCCGGCTTGACGAACGCGCCGTGATGCCGACCCAAGGGTCAGCCCAAGCGGCCGGCTGGGATCTCTATGCGATTGAGGAAACGGTGGTCCCCAAAGGCAAGACCGTTCTCATCTCAACGGGATGGGCCACCGCCATCCCCGATGGCTGGGAAGGGCAGATTCGTTGCCGTTCCTCCCTCGGCAAAAAAGGAATGATCATGCCCAACGGTCTGGGCACCATCGATTCGGACTACCGAGGCGAACTCAAGGTCTTGGCCACCTGGATCGGTGAAGGCGAATCGTTCACGGTTGCCGCCGGCGAGCGTGTGGCCCAATTGTTGTTCGCTCCCGTGCCACTGGTGACCCTCAGGGAGACCACCATGGAGGGGCTGGACCAAACCGAACGAGGCGAGGGTGGCTTTGGCTCGTCGGGCAAGTTCTGAGAGCGTGATACCGTGCTCGACGTCCGCATCCTCGGTGAAGTTGCTTACGAAGAAGCGCAGACCCTCATGAAGGACCTGCAG
>JAYYDY010000109.1:0-66209 GCA_036160375.1 Thermoplasmatota archaeon
CCATTCCGAACCCAGAAGTCAAGCCCTTCTGCGTCTCTCCCATTACTGTGGTACGAGAGTCCACGGGAAAGGAAGTCACTGTGCCCCTCTCTTTTCACCTCGGGTTCCTCGACCCGCAAGGGCGCTTAAGGCCGGACCTCCGTTGGAGGCCGGCCTTTTTTGCGTTCAGGCAACACCACCAACACCACGTTTTAGAACTCCAAGACCGAGGTCGTGATGAGCCCATGCCAATAGACACGGTCGATATTTTTGGAAGCGACCAAGTGGGCATCCATTTGGCCAGCGTTGGCAACGTCCTCTTTCACCCTCCAGAACTCCCTGCCCCCACCGTTGAGGCCTTTGAAACGTGCCTTGGTCTCGAACTTCACCCGATCTCCATCGGTGGTTCCAGCCTTGTTGGTGCCCTCGTGTGCGGCAACAGCAAGGGCATTGCCGTCGCCGACATCGCTACGGAGGGTGATATCGACCAACTCACGGCCTTTGGTGACGTGGTGGTCATGGAAGGCGGTGTCAACACTGCTGGAAACCTCCTCGTGGTGAATGAACAGGGCGCCATTGCTTCACCGAGCATTCCGCATGAAGGCCTTGAGATCCTCGCCGAGGTGTTAGCCGTGGATGTCGCTGCCACCACCGTGGCGGGCCAAGATGTGGTGGGAAGTTTGGCTGTCGCCAACGACCAGGGCGTCCTTCTGCATCCCGACGTCACGCCCGATGAGGCACTGCTTATTGAGGAAGTCCTCGGCGTCAAGCCGATGGTCGGCACCGTTTCGTTTGGCTCACCCTACGTGGGTGCAGGCGTGTGTGCATCCAACACAGGTGCCATCAGCGGCACCCAAACAACGGGACCCGAACTCAATCGTATCGAAGACGCCCTTGGATTCCTCTGAATCTGCCCATCGTGGCGGGATGAAATGTTCAAAGGCTGATTTCAAAGGTCAACCCTCATGGGAGAAATGCTCTACCAAGGCAAAGTCAAGCAAGTGTGGTCGACCGACGATGAGGACGTCTATGAGTTCCGATTCACGAACCAGATTTCGGTGTTTGACCAGATCATTCCTTCCTTGATTCCTCGAAAGGGTGAATCGCTCAACCGTACCACGGCGCATTGGTTCAAACTCATTGAAGAAGCAGGTATCTGCAAGACCCACTTGATTGAGGTGAATGCTCCCGACCGCTGTTTGGTTCGTAAGGTCAAGGTCATCAAAGAGCCAGGCGCCATCCCTCGGGACATGGAATGGGTGTTCGTACCGCTCGAAGTCATTGTTCGCCACTACCTGTCGGGATCAGCTTGGCGTCGTTTCCAACGCGGGGAATTGACCGCCGAAGCCCTCGGTGTGGCTCCAGATTGTGAGTACGGTGTGAAACTCTCCCAACCCTTTGTCGAAGTCACCACCAAGTTCGAGACCTTTGACCGAAACATCGGTCGTGAGGAAGCGCTCGAAATCTCCAACATCACGGACGAAGAGTACGAGAAGATCGTGGCGGCTGCGCTTGCTATCGATGAAATCATTGAGCGAGAAGCAGCCAAGAACGGCCTCATTCACGTGGACGGGAAGAAAGAATTCGCCCTTGGCACCAACCGTGAGGTCGTGCTGGTCGACACGTTCGGGACACTCGATGAAGACCGTTGGTGGGACGCCGAAGCCTACGCTAACGGTGAGTGCATTGAACTGTCTAAGGAATTCGTTCGCTCGCACTACATCGAGACCGGTCATCAAGCCAACCTTCAGGCGGCTCGAGACGCCGGTACGGATGAGCCTCCTATTCCTGCTCTCCCACAATCGGTCATTGACGAAACGGCTGCGCTCTATGCGTCGATGTTTGAGCGCCTGACATCCCAGGACTTCTGAGTCAGCGGTGCGTGCGCAGCGCAAGACCGACCCTGCGTCGTTCTGCAGCCTTAAGCAGGGTTGTGAAATGCTTCGCTACGTCGGCAACGCCGCCGTCCAACGGCTCTTCGTAGGATGCTGTCCATGCTCGGGTGGCGAGGTTCTTTCGTAGTTGACGTACTTCTTCTGCTCTCAAAAAACCATGAATCTGCATGCCACCAAATCCATCCTCGAATCGCTGGTGACCCCGTTGCTGCTCTTCGCATCCGAACGCGAGTTGCTCGAGTTGCTCAATGATTTCATCGTAGATGCTCTGGCCGTCGTGGTCGGTGATGCTTCGGTTTGGACGAATGAATTCCAACAGGTAGCCTAGAGCAGAACCATTGCCGAATGGAAAGCGCCCGAAGCGTTCCCTCGTCATGGTTTCACCCAGCGGCAATGGACGACCATCATTGGTCAATTCAACGCATGATGTGAACAGGATCATCGCAGGGTCCCACTGGATGGATGAGTAAGAAGCAGGGTTTTGGATGCCCTGCTGTGTCAAACGCAGATGGAGATCTGGTTCGGCCTCCACGAGGTTGGTCCATCCATCTTCACCACCCTCCATGGCCTCCTCAATGGCCGTCATGACCCGGGATGCGAGGTCCCCGTTGAATGCATCGAGCGTGAAGAACGCTGTCGTGGATGCTTGAGTCGCCTCGTCCATGCTTGTTGGCTCCGCCACAGCGAAATAAGGACTTGCATCACTCGTTGCCACCGAAGAACTTCTTCATTCGGTCCTCAATGCTGCCTTCTCGTTCATCGACATCGTCCCCACCCATTTCTTGGCGAAGGCTTGCAAGTCGGCCACTTGCTGTCTTATCAACGGGTTCTGGTGCAGTCTCAACCTCGTCAAACACCTCAATCATCGGCTGTGATTCTTTTGCATCCATATCATCCTCAATCGCCGGTTCTTCTACCGGCGTCGTGTCAACTTCCAACTGCATGTCGTCCTCGTCTGCTGGGGCTTCCGAGCTTGATTCCTTTTCCACATGTTCTTCGGGTTTTGCCCGCTTCACCTTCTGCTTGGTTGGTGGTGTCTGAATTGGCTTCTTTTCTCCGAATTGAACAGCCCCCAGCAACCATGCGACGGCCACCAGCAAACCGGCCACACCGATGATCCATCCGATGTCGCTTGAGGAAACAGCGAGGATGTTGGCGGGTTTGTAATACGTGCTCATGGTGTCGTCCTCGGGGGTGTCATCAACATCAAACGGCAGGCTGCAAGCAAGCGTGGCAGTCACTTTTTCATCCCGTTCAATGTTCTCTGGGTTCTTGATTTGGACCACGGGTGCGAATTCTGCATAGGCCACATCGACGATGTAGGTTGTTGACCATCCACCCTCGGCCTCCACCAGCAGCTCACAAACGGCGTCTTCGAGGAGGCCGTAGCCACTGCGCTTGATCCCGATGTTGATGTCGCCGTTGCTCGTGAGCGAACTGATACCTACGTTCCAACCCTGCTCACGTGCAACCACCGATGTTTGAATGTCGGCAAGGGTTCGTCCGTATTGATCGTAGCCTGTCAACATTACATCGAAGATCCCCGGATCGGGGTCCCATCCGGTGAGGGTGATGTTCAACGTCTTTTCTTGGCCTGCGGCCACAAGAAGACTCTCTTCCTCGATTTCAATGCGTTCACCAATGGAATTCACCAGGGTGAACACCGCCCGGAGGTCCTCTGTTGCCCCCGCCGTCAGAACACAGGTGGCCACCGGCCCCTCCAATTCAACCTGTCCGAGGCCATCGAATGCATCATCGAGGAATTGGCATGAAATGGTTGAATCAGGGTATTGTCGGGCGACGATATAGACGGAGAGGTTCCCCTCTTTGCCTTCTGTTGACCATGTCAGGAGGTATTCTCCACTGGAGGATGGCTGGACGAACGACACGGCTTGGGATGTCGCTTCCACGTTCAATGGACCACCAAACGAGACGGTTTCACTCCCATCCTCTGAAACGAAAACAGACTGTTCGGTTCCGAGGTAGGCATCAACGATGGGGGAACTGGAGAAGGAAACATGACTGTACTCGACTTCAATGCTGTGGCTCTGAACCCCAAGCAATGGATGATTGACATTGATGGTCAGCAACATCCGTTGCTGGTTCCAGTCGCTTGCAGGAACGAGGCTCATGGGAATGCCTGCGACTTCTCCGGGAGCGAGGATCACCTGGCTGCCTTGCTGCGTTGACCAGCCTTCAGGGAGACCGTCAAGGTCCACGGTGAGCATGGCGATGTCGTTGCCTTGATTTTCAATCCAAGCCGTCGGGTATCCACCTTGCTCGTTGACGCTCCAGACGCCTCGATGGTCAATGACGATGTTTGGTGATGCGCCGACCCTGACAGGGATTTCTTCCACGACCAAGCCGCTGGTATCGTTACCCGTGATTCGAATACGCAGGACGCCCACTTCACCAGCGATGGCGTTTTCCGGTGGTTGAACGTGAACATCAAACGAACTGATGGCATAGGGCGCCACTTCTGGTACGCTCTCGGGGAGGGTGATGTTCCAACCGGCTCCTGCTTTTGCGAAGTAGGGGCGTTCGTAGGCGTTCCCCGTATGGACCAGCGTGAAGGTGAGGTTCTCACCCTCCGGATCGACTTCGAGGTCGGCGTTGGTCAAATTCAGTTTCCAACCCGATACAGCATCCACCTCGATGGAGAGCTCGGTTTCGCCGAGAACATAGCCGTTGGCAACGTGATGCAAACTGATGGTCACCGACGAAGTGGCCCAAGCGGTTTGCGGTACCAAGACAGAGAAGATCAGTTCCGTCGTGCCATTGACGACAACAGTGGTCGTTTCAACCGCCGCAGCGTCCCATGCGGAGGCATCGTTTCCAAACGGATGTTGGTGGAGTTCTGGCTGGAGGGTGAGTGCATCAGCAGCGTTGCCAAGGTTGGTGAGGTTGAATCCGAACTCCAGCGTTTGACCGGGCGCTCCAATCACCGAGGTGGCGTTGATGGCCAACACCGACCACTCGTGGCTTTGTGCCGCTTGGACCTCAACAGTAACCACATCGTACACGTTATCACCGCCGAGCGAAGTCCACGTGAAATCGAGGAAAAAGGGTGCCAGAGCCGGAATTTCTGACGAGAGCACGACATCAACCGTACCAATTCCCGTTGACAAGGCTCCCAAGGTTTTCTGCGGGTCGTAGTAGGTGAACTGCACCTCAGGCGCTGTGAATTCACCATCGCTGCGTGCTGCTGCACTGAGCAAGAACGTGTCCTCTCCGTTCCCTGGGTTTTCGAGCGAGAGCAAAAATCGATGGGCTTCACTGACGTTGAGGGAAATGGGCTGACCTGGCGTGCTCGCCGTCGGTTCAATCACGCCCACGCTGGCTCTGAATATTTGCAACACGTGAAGGCTGATGTTGAACTCAGCATCGCCGTCGGCAGCGTCGTTCGCGGCAAAGGTGTGGCGTTTTGGGACGGCGTTGGGTGGAAGTTGGAGGGTCAGTTCACCGATGAACACGTTCCCTGCAGTCCCTTGCGCCACCAAGCTCGTCCCGTTGATGCTGAGGTCGCCATTGGTTGTCCACATCCAATCGGTCTCAAGCATGCCCATCCCACTCATGCTCCAAGTGGCTGCGCCCGACGTCGGGATGATGCCTTGGATGCTCCATGTCAGTGTGGCGTCGGGGAGTGTGCGGTGATGCGTGGGTTCTGCCACCACTTTGTGGGCGATGAAGGTAAACGGCATGGATTCACAAAGTGCATCTTCTCCACTTCCCATGCACATCGTAAGCGTGGATTGCGTGCTGCTCCCGTAACTGGTGCTGGATGGTGTATCGAGATGTGCAAACAGAACTTTCGTCTCGCCCGGATTCAATGCGATGCTGAACAGTTGCTGGCCGGTGGCGTCGTGAATCGACGGAGAACCCCCCCAAGAAGGGGCCGTCCACGTAATGGAAGTGGTGCTCTCCGGAGCATTCCCTAGGTTTTCAACCATGAACCAGGCCTTGGCGATTTGGCCTGGTCGTCCATGACCTGTGGACGTGTTCATGCCGCTGGCACCTGTCAAATCGAGTCCCCGTGTCCGAAACACATCGAGTTGCAAGTCGAGGGTCGAGTTGATGGAGGGGTCTGACACGAGTGCCATGGTCAGGGTGATCTGGCCAGATTCATCACCGAGCGCCGTGGACGGAACGGTGGCGTCAAAGGTGAGCGTTTCTGGAACGTTTGGCACCAGTTCACGGGTGAGCACGGCGTTGTTGGCGACCTCAAATGCCCAACCTTCAGGGAGTTGGCTGTCGTCATACGTCACCACCCAATCCGCTGTTTTTGACCCCGTTGCCAGCAGTTCCACCTGCACTTGTTGAGAGGTGCCGGGAGGGATTCGTGGAGGGTCAATGGGGCCGATGAGTTCTGCGAGGTATGGTTCCACGACGGAGAACTGCATGGATTCATGGTTGTTGTCTTCTCGTTGTTCCGTGATGTTGTTGTTCACGTCCAACACCAATTCAAATTCGTGAACGCCGAGTTCCGCTACGAAATCGGCGGAGAATGTCAACGGTCCTCCTTCGCCAGAGGGAGCAACCGGGTCGCTGCTCGTGAATCGCTCCCTGTGCAATTCAACCCCGTTCATGATGATGGCAGCATCCACGTCTTCGTCGGCTTCGCTGGTCCCAACGTTGGCAAATTGACCGGTTACGGTCACGGTTTGACCCGGGTCGGCTTGGGCAGGGTTGAACGAAAGACCTCGGTTGTCCAGGGCAGGGGTAAGGTCCACGCCACGGTTGGAAACGAGGGTGTCCCCGAAGAGAACATCGACGTGACCGTCGCCATCGATGTCGGCAACAGCGGGGGCGGTCCAGACTCGGTGGGGCATGCTCAGCGGTGTCGACCATGCATCGTTGATGTCGGCTGATGCTCCCGTGTCGCCATCGAAAGCCCAGAACCGACGTCCAAAGCCAACGAGGATTTCCGGTGTCCCTTGCCCGTCGATATCAAGCCAAAACGGCGGAGATGCGGCGATTTCATCGTTGTCTGTCCCCGCCCCACGCTGAAGGTCGCGGGTCCATTCGGTCACCGGTGTACTGTCCGAAATGTCCGTGCAGCCCAACATGCCTTTGCGGTTGAAGTTGAACGACTCTTCGGAGTACCAGGTCACCCAGCAAAGGCGGTCGTCGACTCCATCGTCATCCGTATCAATGGCAAGGGGTTGTGCGTCAGCGTAGCCGTTTTGGGCTCGGAAGTTGAACACCTCGGTGGTTGAGGTCAATTCCATGCCGATGAAGCGAGCACCGCTTCCAGATGTTCGTCCGTTGGCATCGGTCGGTACGGTCAAGATCATCTCGGGGGCGGTGTCTTGGTCGAGCTGAACGATCACGGGGCCAGGGAGGCGAAGGCGTGGAGCATCCGAATCACTGTCCGTCCCTTGGACGGCGACCCTCTCCCAATCCAAGGAGCCAGAGCTGCCGTCGATTTTCCAAATCCACATATTACCCGAATCTCCGTCGATGGTGGTCAACACCACCGAGGTCGTGGTGCTGTCAAGTTGTGCCCATACCGGATCGGACGGGTGCGTTCCTCGGTCCAACGAAACGCTCCACTCCTCCTCATTGGGCTGGGACGAGGTCAGGCCGTAAGCGTTGACTTTGACCAATGGATTGTTGTCAGGGTCATCCACCACGGCCACGACCAATTCCGGTGTTCCGTCCAGCTCTAAGTCGGCGAGGAGGGGTTGCGTCACCGCTTTGTGATCGCTGTTCGCTGTCGGCCAATGCGGTGACGGCGAGCCAATGCGAACCTCGGCATCACTGTACGACCACATCAATTCGTTGCTGTGACCGGATGTTTGCCAGTTGGATTCTGTGCACGTCAAACGTGGCGACCACACATCGATGTTGAACGCACCTTGTGTGTCGTATGCCACGATGATTTCAGGCATGTCGTCACCGTCGATGTCGTGAATCATGGGCGTTGAGCGAATCGCTTCGGTCGCGCCAAGGCTCACCCGCCAGGCGATTTTGGCATCGTTTCCTGAGACGATGTTCAGAAAACTCGTACGAGAACCGTCGGCGATTTCGCTGGATACAAGCACGGGAAACAGCGTTCCTTGACCACAGCGTTCGACCGCCGTTTCCGATGCGGTGATGCTGGTGGAAAAATCACCCACGACCGAGCCGTAAGCGTCGCTTTCCGTCGTATCCTCGAACACTTGCCAGTTGACTACGGGGTTCTCAAGCGTGGCGAGTGAAGTGATGTTCACAACGCTGCCCGCTCCAGGTCCTCCGTCGGGTCCGTGGTCAGGAACGGTTTGGTTGTGAGTGGGGGTCCTCGCATATTGCGGCCAGGGCTGCTCCCCGCCCTGCCAAGGGGTGGATTGTGTGCGGTTCACGGACGTTTCGCTCACCAGCGAGGTGGGTTGCAACAGAGGTGCGGAGAGAACGCTGACCATCAGCCAAACCATGAGCAACGCCAACGCCGATTGGCGGTCGTTGGACGGCTTGATGTTCTCCATCATCAATCACCTGCTTCGGGGGGTTGTTATTGCTTATGGATGATTCAGCACCTAAAACACCTTTTCCGCTCTGCATCAAATCCCTCGAAACAAGGGGACGGAGGGGATGTCGAGGAACGGTGCGGCCGCTTGAATTAAATAGGGGTCGTCGGTGGAAGGCATGACTTCGGTCGCATTCTCTCCTGAGGGTTCACCGGTGAAGGACGGAAGAGTCGCTTGACTTCCCGTCATAATCACCCCACGAGAGAAGGCTCAGAGGTGATAAAATGTACAAGGTCGTAACCAAGGAAGACACCATCCGCATTCCTGCGGAATACATGCGCAAGGGTCAATCACTTGACCAGCACATCGATCGCTTGTCGATGGATGCTTTCGAAGGCAAATTCGACGCTGAAAACCGTTTCGTGTTGGTGACCAACAACCACAAGACCATCGGCCGTGGCCGTATCATTCACGGTGATGGTGCCATTTACCAGCGTGTTCAATTCGACGCAGTCTTGTTCTGCATGGACGACCAAGAAGTGGTCGAGGGTGCTGTTTCTGAGGTCAACGAATTCGGTGCGTTTGTCCGCATTGGACCCATGGAAGCCTTGCTTCACAAGTCCCAAATCATGGACGAACCCGTGGACATCAACATCGGAGCGAACAAAATTACAGGTCGACAGAGCGGTCGTGAGCTCTCCATCGGGTCATTCGTCCGTGCACGCATCGTCTCGCTTTCACCCGACACGTCCGACCCCCGTCGCTCCAAGATTGGGCTGACCAGCAAGCAGGACGGCCTCGGCTCCCCCCAGTGGGAACGCAAAGGAAGTGGTGAGTGAACATGGCGAAGATGCCCTTTGCCTGCGGCGAGTGCCACATGATTCTCAACGATGACGTCGATCAGTGCCCTCACCACCCCTCGGCCCACGTGTCCTCGGATTGGACAGGCTACGTCATTATTGTCAACCCTGAACGCTCGGAGATTGCCAAGCGACTCCAAGTAGAAAAACCAGGTCGCTACGCCCTGAAAGTAAACATTCGATGAAGGTGATATCATGGAAATCAAGGAACGAAAAGAAAACAAAATTCTCAACCGCGTTGAACTTTCATTCAGCTGGAAGCACGACAAGAAATCCACGCCTTCTCGCAAGGAAGTGATCGCCCTCGTCCAGACCCTCGAACCGGGTGCAAACAGCGACCTCATTGTGGTCAAGGACTGCAACACTCGATTCGGTCAACCACTGACCACCGGCACGGCCTACATCTACAACTCGGCTGAAGCCATGGCCGTTGAGCCAGGGTACATCCAAAAGCGCCATGAAGAACTGCGAAGTTCTTCTGCCGCTGATGAGCCCGCCGCAGATGAATCTGAAGGAGGCGATGAGTGATGGGAGACGGACCGAACCCCAAGGCCAAGTGGTCAAAGTACAAGGTGGAAGACGGGAAACTCGTTCGAGCCGAGCACTGTCCGAACTGCGGCCCCGGTGTCTTCTTGGCCGTTCACAACAATCGAAAGTCGTGTGGCCGCTGCGGCTACACCGAATCGATTGAGTGATGTTCATTCCTCGTTTGATACGTTGAACTCAAACGGGCTGTTCTCCCACGAACCGTCGTTGTAGAGCACCAATGCTCCACTCCCCATGACAACCATGTGAACCGGCAATTCGTTCGTGGGTCGTCGCTGTTCATTCTCTCGGGTGATGACAATCTCTTCGCGCCATCCTGCAATACGCCAGCCGGGCGCTTGAGCATCGTAGACGGCGGATTGAACCGGTCCACTCAGACGTACCTGCTTGACCGGGTTCATTCCGTGGAGCCAAGTGACCGTTCCCTCCGTTGAGCAGATCAGGTCGTGCTCGCCGTGCTTGAAGTGATGTTCGACGGGAGCCTCGACTTGGGTGAGAAGGTGCTCCTCCAACAGTTGGCCGTCCGTGAGAGAACGACGCTGGACACGACCACCACGTGAAGTGACCCAACACTCCTCCCCGAGGACGTTGAGGGCTACCGTTTCCTCGTTTCTTGGTCGCCGCTTCGGATAGGCCCACGTTGGTGGCGGCATGCGCCAGTGTTCGTCGGCGTTGATGCCGATGCCGTACACCCCTCGACGGTACAAGTCAAACACCACTGTGGTTCCATCGGTTGCCAGTGCCATCGGTTCTGCATCGAGTGCATGAGCCCACGTGTTTCCCGCAGGGTAATGGATGGTTTGCGAGCCGATGGAGGTTCTCAGTTCAGAGCGTTGTTTCCCCTCTTCGGCCGTACCCACAGGCATGGCTCCCATGCAGGCGAGCAGCAACTCACGGTCAAGCCACGTTGCAATGAGGTGCCCGTCGGTGATGGTGGCTTGACGCACCCTCATCGGATGGGGGGTTGATACGGGGGTCAAGGGTTGCATCTCGTTGTCGAGCCACAGAAATTCACCGTCCATCCCCGTGACCAAAACCCCTTCTGGATGGTGCACGAGGAGGTCGGGCAAGAACGGGATGCTGGGGGGCAATCCCTCGTCCATGTTCAAAACATATGGAACTGCTATGTCAATCCTCGTCTGAGTCACCTCAAAATAGGACGGTTCTGAGTTGGCAACATGGTCGCAGCCTCGGTGATTCTCATCGCAGTGAATCAACAGGACATTGCGAGTACCAATCAAGCCGATGCGCTCCGTCGTATCGTTGACTGGACCATCATGGATGCCTTTGAGGGCCATCCAACCTATGCACATCACCACCTGAGAATGGTCTACCTGCCGGATGGCCTCTTGTTTGAGGATCACCTCGACCAACGATGGGAGGCACAATCCGGCGAGTGCGTGCAGGAGATCATTTTCCCTTCACGTCACGTTGCAGCAAGCGGCCAGGCGTCCCTTACACTCCATCCCATTGGCGTACCCCACCTTCCGAGAAATGAGGTTGGCCCTTATGGTGGTCATGGTGGCATGGCTCCACCACCCTCCACGCGCCTGGCTTCGTGGTGGAAGCGCTTGCTGACGATGGCGCCATCCGATTCCAGCGTTGAAGGCTTCGACCTCTCGCTTGAAGTGACGCACCACGGGCCAACCGTCGGCGTACCCTGCCTGTTCATTGAGGTCGGTTCAACCGACGCAACCTGGGGGCATGAGGGGGCCGCTCGTTTGCTCGCCAAGATCATGCACGATGGGCTGCTGGGATCAGAAAACGATGCATGGGACGCTGACAAGCACGGCGGGCAACTCGTCCTCGTCACCCTCGGCGGCGGTCATTACGCACCGCGAGCGAACCAACTGGCAGCGATGGAAGGTGTTTGGCTCGGCCATATGTTGGCCACGTACGCCCTTCCGTTCGAACAGGCGGAGAACGGGGATGTTTTGGGCACATGGAAACAATCCATCGAGGCCGGCCTTGAAGCGACACGCACCTCGTTCCCCGGAGGTGATATCGTTTGCTCCATGGACAAAAAAGCGTTCAAAGGTTGGCAACGACAAGCGATACGAGCGTACCTCGAATCGGTTGGCGTACCGCTTCTCACGACACACCAAATCAAGCAACGAATCGGTCAGGCTTAACGGGACGCACAAAGGGTCAAAGAGCGCCTCCGTCGTGCGTTGACCATGGTGGGCTGGTTCTCCAAGATGGTGGTCGCTACCACCGTTCGGATGCCCAAGTGGTTTGTCCGTTGGGTCAGTCGGCGCTACGTTGCAGGCGCCAGCCTTGACGATGCCGTGTCAGTCATGAAACGTTTGACTCATGAAGGCGCTTGTTTCACCATCGATGTCCTTGGCGAGGAAATCTCTTCGATGGATGAGGCTCAGTTTTTCCTCGAGGAATACATCCGAGTGATGGAAGCCATCAAAACCCACCAACTTGATGCCAATCTGAGCATCAAACCCACGGCCTTCGGACTCCTCATCGATCCTGAGCGGGGCATGGCCAACATCCGGCGCCTCGTGAAACTGGCTGCAGAGGAAGACATGTTTGTCCGACTTGACATGGAAGATCATCGTGTCACCACCGATACCATCGATGTGGTGGTGGCGTTGCACGGAGAAGGCTTGACCAACGTCGGTACCGTGCTGCAGGGGCGATTGTTCCGTACCCTTGGCGACATCGACGCTCTGGAAACGACCCTCGGTCCTGCAGCTGATTACAGGATTTGCAAGGGCATTTACCTCGAACCAGAGGAGATCTCGTTCACAGGGTACCGGGACATTGTTGACGCCACGAACGCTGCCGTTGATCGCATGTTGGATGCAGGTGCGTACGTTGGAATTGCCAGTCATGACCAGCCGGTCATCGATCACGCCCTCTCTGCACTGTCGTCCCACGGCATGGGTCCGGGTGTCGATGACCCTCGCACCAATGCGGCCCCGGCCCGGCATCACAAAGGCCCCGGATATGAATTCCAAATGCTCCTCGGCGTCCGAGGACCGCTTCGTCGTCGTTTGTTGAGTGAAGGCCACCGAACCCGCGTCTACATTCCATACGGAGAAAAGTGGTACGAATACAGCATTCGGCGTCTCAAAGAGAACCCAACGATTGGCACCCAGGTCGCCAAGGCGTTCTTGCTTCCTTGGACCAACCGACCGTGATCAGTTTCGCTTCTTCTTTTTCGAACGGCCTCGATTGGCGTTCGGGTTCACGCCTTTCTTGACGTGTTCTTTGGGTCGTTCTGGGTTGGGATTGAAACCCAACCGACCTTCTTTCCAGGCTTGACGACGTTCGCGTGGTGTCCGAGGAGCGAAGTGTTCCCCTTTGGGCGGTTCATGAAGGTACATTCGCTTGATGTCAGGGGCTTGGACGGTGCCTCGCATCGTACGACCGGCGCCGGTGTGGATGGCACGAATGCGCCACGTTTCCCCGTTGTGCTCCATGAGATGAGAGCCGGTGAAGGTGGTCTCTTGAGGAACGACGAGAACGTCCGCTGTGGAATCTTCTCCTCGTGTCAGGGTCAATTTCACCCGAACCATATCGGTCCGGAGGGCCGTGATTCGTGCGATGTTGGCGGCCGTTTCTCCAGATGTGTGCTGTCCAGTTCGGAGCTCAATTTGGTGGATGCGCCACAGCATGTCGTCTTCTTCAAACACATCGCCAACGACGAACTCTTCGTCAGCATCCACCACCAAGACCACGCGGTTGGACTGCGGTCCATCGGTGAGGATGAAGGGGATGTTGGTTGGAGGTGGCGGTCGGAACACGACGGTGTGCACGCGTTCACATTCGGTGCAACGGACCTTGAAATCCGCACCGTCGCCGACTTTTTTCTCGTGAAGGATGTCGTGGGCCGTCATCTCTTCACACGAGGGGCAGTGCGTGGCATTGTCGAGGACTTCCTCTTCCTCCCACACTTCGTCATCGTCCACGGGACTCCCTCGTTGTTTGCGCTGAACCCACTTGGTTTGAACCCTCCGACTTGGTTGGTGTGCAAGCCTTGATGTTGTGGGTGGGGAACGAAGTCCCATGGCGGATGAGATGGATGGTCTTGAGCGGGGTGATGTCCTCGCCTTCCTTCTCTCCAAAGATGGGAACCAACCTCAGGACGAGCCCCTCATCGCTGCCAACATCCACGAACAACTCCAACACATGGGCCTCTCCACCTGGTCCATCTCCGTTCTGCGTCGATTGCGGGATGCCGTTGGTCGACTTGCTCCTGCTCGAGTCCTTGAAGTGGGCGCCAGCATCGGACACCGAACGGCTTGGTTGCTTGATGAATTCGAGCGAAAGGAACGCACACCGACAGCGCTGACGTTGGTTGAACAGGGTGGCAAATTTGCCGTCATCTTGCAGCGGCTTCTGCAGCGCTATGAGGCCATGGACTGGGCTTCGGTCGTCGTGGGTGAGCCAGAACAACTCGCCGCCGAACATCAAGCATGGGCGTTGGCATCGGCCACCGGTACCGAATTGTCACAAACACCGTTTGAATCGGGGTACGATGTGATTGTGATCGACGGGCCCTCTCCCGTCCGGGCAAGCCTCGTGGCAACCTACCTCGCGTTGCTCAATGACAACGGCGTTCTGTTCACCGTCGAACCAGACATGCCAACCGGGGACGTCGCAGAAGACGATGCTGAAGGCATGGCCATGGTCAACGGGTTCAATCGCTGGATTGAACTCGTCGGAGATACACAATCGACCCATCACGTTGCCTTCATGCCGCTCTTCGGGGGTACGCTTGTCGCCTGGCTTCCTCATGCCTGAGTGGCGAGGTCAATGAGCCCTGACACATTGAGCAAACCGTAGCCATAGTAATCGTCATGGGTGGTTTGACCTTCCTCAGGCACAGCACTGTCCATCAGCCAACGCTTGACCGTGTCAACGGTATCGGCACCGTTTGAAGCCTCGGGCTTTAGTTCAGGTTTTTCTTCAAGGAGAAGGCACAACGCGCCCGTGACATAGACCGTGGCAGCGCTGGTGCCATCGGCAATTCCCCAACCGCCGTCCTCTGTGAGAACCGGCACCCCTTCTGCAGGGGCCACCACTTCGGGCTTCTTGTTCGGGTCCCCTCTCGGCATCAAGATGGGGAGCGGGAGGAGCCGGCCATTGTTATCGCCCTTTGAAGAACCGGACCAGTGTGTCCCTTTGATGGTCACACCGCCTACAGAAATCACACCTGCTTCGCTGGAAGGGTGGGCCACATCACCGTCGTCATCCTCACCGTCATTTCCAGCGGCTGCGACAACGTACACGCCAGCATCGATGGCGTCGTTGGCCGCATCACCTGAAGTTCGTCCAGAACCGATGGAGAACGGAAGGATGTTTGGGGCTCCACCCAACGAGAGTGAAATGACATCAGCCCCGTTTTCGACGCACCAATCAACAGCATCAGCGACGAGGGTGTCGCTGCCGCTTCCATCCGAACCCAGCGCTTTCGCCACCAAGAGGTCCACTTCTTTTGCCATGCCTTTGAGCCACCCGTTGGCCACCAGCAACCCGGCCATGGATGTGCCATGACCGTGATCGTCGTAGGGTTCGCTGTTTCCGTTGATGAAATCCTTCCATCCTACCAAATTGACGCTCTCAAAGTCTGTATGGTCAAGAGCAATCCCCGAATCGACGATGCACGCCACAACGCCGTTGCCCGTCAAGGCTTCGGGGGCCGGTTGGACCAATTCGTGGTAGGTTGCATGCCGTTCGAGCGCGACCTCACTGGGCCTCAGCAAGATGGCACCATCGCTCATCAGCACCGCCCCCAGGTATCCAGCGGCGAGGACAAGCGTGATCCCGAGGGTGATGCTCACGACGAGTTTGATGGCCCTGATGTCCGACCCTTCATGGTCGATTTCTGCCTGGTAAGGCGGTGGAGCGGACCAAAATTTGGTCTGTTCTTCAATGGAAGCGTTGAGCCCGTCAACCGGTTCCATGGAATCAACTCAGCGTGTGAACTATTTCAGTCAGTGTATCAACGAACCTTCGCACGTCTTCTTCGTTGTTGTAAAGGTAGGCCGATGCTCTGAGCGACCCTTGTGGGTGGCCACGGTCAGCAAACCAAGAGTGGACGCAGTGTTGGCCGCTGCGGACCATGACGCCTGCCGCTTCATCCAAGAGGAGAGCGACGTCATGGGCTGGCAGGCTGTCCATGAGAATGGAGCAAATGCCGCCACGTTTTGAGGCGTCTTCTGGACCGATGATGGAAAGACCAGGCAAATCCTTGACGCCTTGCGTCATGATGCGGTTCAAGCTGATTTCGTGCTCGTGCACTGCATTCATGTCCAGGTTTGACAAATACTCGATAGCAGCACCTGTGGCCATCATGCCGGAGAAGTTGCCCAGTCCACCTTCAAATCGCGCTGGGGGTGCTGCCCACGTGGCTTCGGTGTACGATGATGTCTGTACGGTTTGTCCTCCGGATTGGATGGTTCGGAGGTTCTCAAGCAGTTCGTAGCGGCCCCACAACCCGCCCATTCCGGACGGTCCGCACATTTTGTGGATGGAAAACGACAGGAAGTCGATGTCAAGCGCCTGTACGTCCACGTTCATGTGCGGTGTCGATTGAGCACCGTCAACCGCCACGAGTGCGCCGTGGTCGTGAGCAACTTTGGTGATCTCAGCAATGGGGATTTCGATACCGTCGAGGTTACCGACGTGGCTCATAGCCACCATTTTGAGGTTGCTTCCTGCTGCTGCGCATGCGGCTTCAAAGGCTTCCATGTCGAACGTGTTGTCCGGGTGACTGGCCACGACGCGATGGTCGATGCCCTGCTCTTGTTCAAGTTGAAGCCACGGTACGAGGTTCGAGTTGTGTTCACGGTCGGTCGTCAACACGACATCGCCTTTTTCCCACGAGAGTCCATGGGCGATTTGGTTGATGGAATGTGTCGCATTTCGCGTGAATACGATTTCGTTGGGCGTTCGAGCGTTGAGAAATTGCCCCAATTTGTTTCTTGAATCAGCAACGGATTTTGATACGGCTGTTCCATAACGATGGACGGACCTTCCGCCACAGCCCGGCGTTTCGGTGTAATAGCGATGGATGGTGTCAATGACGGATTGTGGCTTGAGCGTCACGCATGCGTTGTCAAGGTAAGCAGGGGGGTGCTCTCCACTGAGCGTTGGGAAATCTTCACGGTGTTGGCTGAACATCTTACCACGCTTCCTGGTCTGGCATGTAATCAAGTGCTGGGGCGTTAACACCACACGCAGAACACGCAATTCGACTTGGCATGGGTGCATCACAAGCCGTGCATGAGTTACCGACAACCACGCTCGTTCCACACCCGGGCGATTGGCAAGGGTGCGTCAATTCGCCTTTGTCGTTGAGGGAGAGGGGCGATGGTGCATTGCATTCGGGGCACGCAGCGATGGTTCTCACCCGCACTGGTGACGTCCCTGACATTTCCAACGATGCATCAACCGCAGCTCGGGTGCGAACACTGGCTTGGTTACCCAACATTCGTTGCGGATACCAGAGAACAAAGATCAGGAGCGGGATGGCTGGAAGGCCAGTGAGGAGATGCAGGGTGAGGAAGCCAATGCTGTTGTCGCCGTAGGTTGCAACGTGTCGAAGGCCGGCCCACGATGAGAGAATGATGAGGAACACCCAACATCCCAGCATAGCGGTCCAGCCTCGGAGGGAATGCTCTGCAAGCGCTTCCTCCATGACGCGAACATCTTCGTGCAAATGATTCACTTCAACGTGCAAATCCCGAGTTTCAACCACGGCTTTCCAGAAGAAAAACAGAAAGAAAAACACGACGAGAAGAATCAGCGTCCCTTCCATCATGCTGGCGAGGTCAAGGCCAAGCGGAAAACTTGGATTGGTCCGGAAGAAAAACACCTGAGCCCATACCATGCCGTTCCACATCACCAAGAGGGAGATGGCGTGAATTCTCATCACGGGAAACAGCACCCACGCTTGGTAAGCGAACCAACCCCAACATATGAGCGAAATCAGCATTTGAAAGAAATGAAAACCATCAATGGCGAGGACGCCGTCAACACCGGAAATCTTTGCATCTCCTCCGTTCCAGAGTTCAGTTGAGACCGATCCCAAGGCGAAGGCGACCAATCCAAATGCGATGGCAATAAGGTGGTTTTTTGTCCATTCGACCCTGAGTAATTTCCAATGAAACATCCACTCTCTTCTCACCGTGTTGATGGCTTCTGCCATCGGCAGATGGGCTGGGAGCGGAGATTGAAGCGTCATGTCCGCCATGCGAAATGGAAGGGTGGTCTCGTGGGTGGCAGCGCTCGCCTCTGCACCTCCCTCCCCGGCCATGGTAGAGGCTGGAGGTCGCCCCTTTGAGTCCTTTCGCTCCCCGCACTGAGCGGCTTGGTTTTGGAGGGTGATGGTTAAACGAGAAAGGGGGGTCGCCAAGGTTAGAGCCGAGATCGCATAGCCTGGTAGTGCGCGCGACTGGAAATCGCGTGGGCCCGTTCCCTCGGGAGTTCAAATCTCTCTCTCGGCGCCACCTCTTTTCACCACCACAACCTCCTTGATTGAGACGACACAGCCACAAGCGTGGACGACGACCATGGTAGCCGAAAGCGCTGGTATGCGCTCATGGCCTTGGCCATCCTCCTCCACGCCTTTGCGATGACCAACAGTGACCTTGGCCTTGATGCGCATGTTCGCTTGAACGCCGCCATGGACGGCCAGCACGATGGACAGGATTTGACCTGGGGTAAATTGCGAATGGCCGACAGTTCAGAGCAGGCCCCAACCCATGAACAGGTGTACGATGGCTACATCGCACCCTGGTTTGAATCCGAGCTTGCTGCAAAATTCACGGCCTTTGTTGGTGTCCTCTGTGTGGCCTGCTTGGCTGGTCTGTCGCCTCGATGGGCGAATCGTTCACAACCGTTCGACCCCGTGAAGCCAGCCTTGATCCTCTTCAGTCCAATTTTCTTGTTTGTGTCGGCACGCGGCTACGACGAGGGGATGCTGGCCATCTTGGCGGGATTCGGAACAGTGGGCTTTCTTTTCAATCAGGGTGAGGAACGTGCTCAACGTGTGCTTCACATCGTGATGATGGCCGCCTCTGTGATGCTGGTGTTGGGGTGGAAGGGATTCAGCCCGATCACCAGCATCGGCGCTTTTCTGCTGACCGTTGCAGTGGGGGTCGGTTGGGTGGTCTTGGAAGAGAAGTCAACAGGCTCCTTGGGTGAATGGTTGGTGCATCCGTGGAAAATGGGAAGCTCGTGTGCTCTGCTCGTCTTCATCGGCGTGATGGCAGTAGGATCAACGGCGGATACCGGTACGTTTGCCGTCATTGGCCAACATCCTGTTGGTTTTATGTTCGCAACAACGGTAGCGGCCATCCATTCCGTTGCTCTGTTCCTTTTGGTCGGTTTTGTGCTTTGGCCGCTCATCTCGGTTCGGTGGTCATCGTTGTCCGGTTTGCGTGGAGCGGGTCCAACCATGCTGGCCACGTACATCGGTGTGCTGTTGGCTGGAATCGCAACATACATCGGGGCGCTTTGGACGCTGGAATCACAACTTTGGGGACGTTCCTTGCTCGAGACCATGTTGATTCTCGGGAATAACGGAAGGTACGCTACCGCCGTTTTGCTTCCTCTGGTGTTCCTCTTGACGTGGCCAACCGGCGAAGAACAACCTGATGTCGCACAAGAGGAAAACACTCGGGTCAAGTTGGGTTTGCTTGTCTTGCTTCCACTGACCCTGTTTGTTTCCTTTTACGGCCAGCAATTGTGGTCGGATGATGCGGGTGCGTGGCTGGCAGATTCCATGGAAGAGGATGAAATGTGTTTCGTCATGGTCGCCCCAGAAACGTTGGCGATGCACCACCTCTACGTCGTCAAATCGAACGTCGACCTGACAGGTGAACGCGGAATTGACGGTTATTGGCGAACCGCAACCCTCGTGGATGACTTCATCACATCACATCCGGAATGCGCTGGGTTGATGCTCGTCGCGCCTGGTGAAGACTACACGCCAGGCGATGCTTGGGTTCTGGTCAACGAGCAGGCTGCGCCCTACACGTTGAGCGGAGGTGCCAATGCAGGCAGTTGGAAGGTGTTCCGAGCCATCGGGTGATGTCCAATTCACGAAGCGATTATATCCATTTGTCCGGTGGGCGGACCACTGCCACCGTGGCTTAGGGGTATAGCACCTCATTGGTAATGAGGAGGTCGCGAGTTCAAATCTCGCCGGTGGCTCCACGCTCCGCTTCGTTCAACCCTCGATGAACGGCGCTGTTTGCGGTATCTTTACCTCAATGTATAAGAGGTGATTTTCAAAATCTCGCCATGAGAAGGCAACTTCTCAGATGGGATGCACATGGAGCGTAAGCAACAAACAGAGGACATGCAACGACGGGTGAAGGAACTCCAGCACCAGGTCGACGAACTGAAAGAATTGGTCAACACGCTGTTGAGCGTGATTGTCGAGGAACCCGACGGCGTTCACAGCGGCGCCGCACCAACCCTTCCGGGTCAGGGTATGATGCAAGTTTGCATGTGATCATCCTTTGATGACGGTGAGCGGATTCATTCGAGCTACGGGCCGAGCGAGTCCCGCCTTTGCTGTCAATGCGATGACTTCGTCCACGTCCTTGTAGGCATCCGGTGCCTCTTCCGAAAGCACGTTCGGCGTTGAGGCATGGACCCGAATACCTCGCTCTTCCAGCATCCGCTTCAGTGCCCTTCCATCTTGGGTTTTCTTGGCTTGGCTTCGTGAGAGCGCTCTTCCTGCTCCATGGCAAGATGAACCGAAGGCTGCGTTGCTCCCTTTTGAGGCACCAGCCATCAGCCATGAACCGTTGCCCATGTCGCCGGGGACGATGACCGGTTGACCTGTCGTCGCAAATTGGCTACCGATGTCGGGATGGTCGCCTCCGAACGCTCGTGTGGCGCCTTTTCGATGAACGCAACACGAACATGAGCGGCCGTGAATGACGTGCGTCTCCATCTTGGCGATGTTGTGTGCAACATCGTACAGCGTCCTCGCTTCCCCGTCAACACCCATCTCCAAACGGAGAACGGTCCGCAAGCGTTCAGCCAAGACGGCTCGGTTGGCAAAAGCGAAGTTTGCAGCGGCATTCATTGAATCAAGGTAGGCTTGTCCTTCCGGTGAGTGGACGGGCGCGGCTGCCAGCTGCCGGTCGGGGAGTTCGTATCCCCATTGCTCGTTGTGCCAAACGCCTTCTTGGAGCTTGTACCCTGCCTCAAGTCGTCGAACATGGTCCGTGCAAACTTGATGGCCGAGTCCTCGACTTCCCGAGTGAATCATGGCGACGACTTGGTCCTCAAACAACCCCCATGCCTTTGCCGTCTGTTCATCAACCACGTTGCCCACGGTTTGCAGTTCAAGGAAGTGGTTTCCACTTCCGAGCGTTCCAAGTGAACGCAGCCCACGCTCCCGTGCACGCTGAGACAGATTGGCTTCCTCTGTTTCGAGGAGGCCTTGCGATTCAAGATGGTTCAAGTCTTCGTGAAGTCCGTAACCCAAATCAACGGCGGCATGCGCACCTCGTTGAAGCAGTTCGTTGAGATCTTGATGACCGATGTCAACACCACCCTTTCCGGAGCCTCCGGCAGGGATTCTCCCCGCTAACCGTCCTGCGAGTTTCTTGAGGTTCGGAATGTCCTCAGCTGTCGCTTCAAGGGCGAGAAAGCGCACACCGCAATTGATGTCGAAGCCCACCCCTCCGGGCGATACAGCACCCCCAAGTTCGCCAGCCTCGGTGTCGGTGGCGACCACGCCCCCGATGGGGAATCCGTAGCCGTAATGCCAGTCGGCCATGGCCCATGCTTCCCCAACGATGCCTGGGAGTGCTGCCGTGTTGACGAGTTGTTCAGGACCTCTGTCATCGGCGTGTCGTTTCATGTGGGCGGCATCCGTGACCAATCGGGCGTCGGTCTTCATCATGCCGTGGGCTTTGATGCGCATGGTACCGTCACCCTCGTCAACGAGGTGCTGGCGCCACGCATCTTCCATGGTGTGGGCTCTCCGGTATCGGATTTGAGACTTTTTGCTGATGATTCACGGTCTCCGGGAACACAGCCTTGAAGGGGGGCCTTTGCTTGGAGGGACTGTTCACCTTGTGGAGATGATTTGATGTCCCTGCCTCCCATTGACCTTGCTGTGTTCCACGAGAACGGCTACGTTCGCAAGCAATGCCGGGTTACCAACCTTTGGTTTTGGACCACCGATGATGAGCGGGACACCTGCGGTGATACCTCTGAAGACGAGTACACGTTCATCGGCGCTCCGCTGATCGCCGGCTTTGACCAGCGTGGAAAAGCCCTCAAAGACGCCATGCGTGAAGCGTTTCTCGGCTTTTTCGAGGCGGCTGACCACACCCGTATTGACCCCTACCCGGTGCTGGCTCGCTGGCGTGATGACATTCACCTCACCATCGCTTCCATCGCGGATTTTCAACCGCACGTGACCTCCGGCTCGGTTGACCCACCCGCCAATCCACTGACCGTCTCACAGCCTTGCATTCGACTGACCGACGTCGACGCTGTGGGCCGCTCTGGTCGCCATCTGACCACCTTCGAAATGATGGCCCACCACGTGTTCAATCGCCCAGATGAAGGGCTGGAAATCTACTGGATGGAAGCATGCGTCGAACACTGCCACCGAATGCTGACGGAGACCTTTGGGATTGACGCCAGCGAAGTCACCTACGTGGAGAACCCTTGGTGCGGCGGTGGCAACGCAGGAGCCGCCGTCGAGGTCATTGTGGGCGGGCTTGAACTGGCCACCCTCGTCTTCATGGACATGGAGGAGCACCCCGACGGGGATGTCGAACTCAAAGGTGACACCTACCGAACCATGCCACTGCAAATCATCGACACCGGCTACGGCTTGGAACGTTTTTGTTGGGCTGCGGCTGGAACGCCGACCATTTACGAAGCCATCTATCCGGAAACCGTCGACTGGCTGAAGGAACTCGCTGGCTTTGACCAGGTCACCAGCCGTTGGCCTTCCCTCGACCTGGACGAGCTGCTCGGTGAAATGTCCCGCTTGAACGGCATCATGAACATCGAAGCAGGGGTTGACGGCGACCAACTGGTCAACCTGTTTTTGTCCAAACTCAAGGAACGCGGCGTGGAATTGACGGCCGAGCAGTTCTCGTCGGTAACCGAGCCACTGGCCAACATCTATGCCATTCCCGACCACCTTCACGCGCTGTGCAACATGCTCGGCGATGGTCTTGTTCCTTCCAATGCAAAGGCGGGTTACCTCGCACGCATGCTTGCACGAAGGGTCCTTCGCATGCGAGATGAACTCGGCATTGATGTTTCCCTTCCGGACCTTGCCCAGCATCATCTCGACATCAATCTGGGTGGTCACCTCAACAAACAGACCGAGGCTGGCTTGCTTACCATTCTGGCCTTGGAAGAGGAACGCTACGCTGAGATGTTGCGAAAAGGTACGAACGTCATCCAAACCCAACTCAAATCCGTTCCCAAGGACAGCGATCTTATTCCTGATGACCACCTGTTCACCATGAACGATTCTCACGGGCTTGCGCCCGACATGGCCATCACGCTGGCTCGCAACGCAGGTTGGAACAACGTCACTCTGCGAACAGGGTTCTCTGCTGAAATGGCAGAGCGGCATGCTCGGCTGGCGAAAGAAGCCGCCAGTGCAGATGCCACGGTCGTTAGTTCGCTTGATGTCACTTCCCTCCCTGCCACAACTGCGCTTTACTACGATGCTGTGTATCAGCCCTCCTTCGACGCACACGTCCTCGCTTGCTTGCCCGCTGGAGGGCAGGGTCCGGAGGGTTCAACCCATGCCGTGGTGCTCGATGCTACGCTGTTCTATCCCGAGGGTGGAGGCCAAGAAGCCGACCGTGGGACCTTGGCTCAGGCCGGCACCACCGCCAACGTGCTCGACACACAGAAAATTGGCGATGTCATCGTTCACTTCACCGACCAACTCGTCGATGTTGATGCACCCGTCCAAGGTCACCTTGATTGGAAACGAAGGAAGCAACTCATGGACCATCACACGGCGGTCCACATCGTTGGCGGTGCTGCGCGTCGCCTGTTAGGGCCTCACATCTTTCAAGCAGGTTCCCACCTCTCTGTCGAGAGCGGCCGCCTTGATATCACGCACTACCACCGGCTCACGCGAGCCGATTTGGACGCCATGGAAGACATGGCGAATGCGGTGTTGGCAGACGTTCGCCATACGGAAAAAACCGAGCTCAATCGAAAAGATGCGGACTTGATTCACGGATTCGACCTCTATCAGGGCGGTGCGCCAAAGGGCGATTCCATTCGCATTCTGAAAATAGCCGAGCACGATATCCAAGCCTGCGGTGGTACGCATCACGACGAGCCGGGCCAAATTGGGTCCATCCGAATCGTTCGCTCCTCTGCCGTTCAGGACGGGGTGGAACGTCTCCACATCGTTGCGGGTGAAGCAGCCCTCAATTACGCCCGTTCACAAGACGCACTCGTTCGAGCCTCAAGCGAGGTGTTTGGTGTGCACAGTGACGATTTGCCAAAGGCTGCCGCACGCTTTTTCAAAGAATGGAAAGAGCAGCGCAAATTGATTGAGCAACTTGAATCTGAAATCGTTCGTCTCCGAACATCGGGGGGCGGCGATGCGTCAACCGAGGTGGACGGTGTACGTGTGGTTGTGATGGAGATTGATGGTGACCTCAAATCCATGACCACGATGCTTAAGGAATTGACATTGGATGCCTCCAAACCCACCTTGGCGGTGCTGGGCTCAAGGGATGGAGGCGGTAAACTCATGATTGCCGCCACCGAAAACACCGTCGCCAGCGAACGGTACAATGCCGTCGATTTGCTCCGTTCCATTTCGCCCCACATCAAGGGAGGAGGCGGTGGAAGACCGACGTTTGCTCAGGGCGGCGGTTCGCATGCTGATGGCTTGGACGATGCCCTCGATGCCGCACGGTCGGCGTTGGGTGTCTGATCACAACAAACTTCGAAGTGCCTCTCGGTCGAAGTGTGAAACGGCTTGACGGAATGCATCCTGTGGCGTGAACCAAGCGGCTTCCGAAATCTCCTCGGTTTGAAGGGTGAGTTGGTCGAGGTTTCCGCCCCACGTTGAACGATAGGTGAACGAGACAAACGAAATGCCTTCGTCGTTGAAGATGTTTTGCGTGATGACGGGGTCAACGTCATCAAGCACAATGGTGAGCCCAAGTTCCTCAAGTGTTTCTCGAACGCAGCCAACGGCCGGATGCTCATCGTGGTCCATGTAACCGCCGGGGAGTGTCCAGAACCCCCTGAAATGGCCTCGCTCAACTTTCGCCATCAGGACATGACCGGAATCATTGCACACCATGACCTTTGAAACAAGTCGATGGATGGACCGGTAGATGGCATCACGAGCGACGGGATGGACGGCGTTGTCAGCGGCACAGGCGTCTTTCCATGCCCAATCCATTGGCCAGGCAATCTTCGGGTAGGCTTTCACCACGTTGAATTCAGCACCGCTGTACCGGAGGCAGAGGAGGTTTTTTTCCTCAAATTCTATTCCCATGGTTTTCACTTCGGAACGCGTGGGAAACCGCAGGCTGACGTCGGTTTCGAAGCGCCCTTTGACGGGTTGGAGGGGGCCATTTCCACGTTCGTCGACCAACAGCACCTTCCCATCGTGCTCCAGGTAGACAACCTCGGAGGGGTGCATGCCTCGTCCACATCTCCGTCGGTCAAGAACCCTCGCTCGTCATTGCTCATTCCTTGGGATGCTCAATTTCTGTCGGTTCAGGAAGCGTCGCTTGAAGGGTCTCAGCGACTTTGAGTTCTTCCAATCGTCGGGCTTGCGGTAAGACCATTCGTCCGTAGGATGACATGGTGGCGTTGAAGGCGGTGGCTGCTTTCGAGAGGTGCCCACCGACCTTGGTGAGGTGCTCCATGGTCTTGTTCATCCGCTTGTAGAGTTCGCGTGAGACTTCGTAGATTTCGTTAGCACCTTCGGCCAAAGCGTGTTGCTGCCAATACAGGGCCACGGTTCTCAGCAAGCCAAGCATCGTGACAGGTGTGGCAATGAGCACGGATTTGCTCATGGCGTAATCCATCAAATCCGCATCCATCGAAAACGCAGCGGCCGCCATGGCTTCACTTGGGATGAACATGACAACATGATCGAATTCACCCTCGATGGTTTCTTGGTATGCCTTTTTGCTCAATTCTGCAATCCTGCCACGCATGGCCTTGGCGTGTTTGTTCAACAACACGGTCTGTTCCTCACCCGGCTCGAGTTCAGCCGCTTGAAGAAAATGAGCGCCGGTTGCTTTGGAGTCGATGGGAATGACGCCGCTGTCTGGCAATCGGACCACGAAATCCGGTCGACTGCCGTCAGCGAGGGTCGTTTGCTCATCAAAATCGATGTTTTCGCTCATTCCGGCCATTTCGAACAACCGTCGAAGTTTGACTTCACCCCAGTTGCCACGTGCTTGGCTCGAAGTGGTCAACGCAGTTGAGAGTGCCGTGGTGCGGGTGGACAGTGATTCTGTTTTTTCTCCCAGTTCCCTGAGGTGGCGCTTGATGCCCTCATAGGCTCCTGCACGCTCTTTTTCCATTTCTGCATTCATGATGGTGAGTTTTGCCATTTCCTCTTGAATGGGCTTGACAAGGTTAGCGACCTCGAGCTTGCGTAGCTCCAATTCATGGGCCGCCTCTTGTTGTTGATTGACGAGCTTTGCTTGAGCCATTTCGAGAAATCGGGTGGAATTTTCCTTGCCGATTTTGATGGCGATGTTTTCCACCTCTGCTCTGATCCGTTGTTCGTTCCCTTCCGCACTGGCCTCGCTAGCCCGAAGTCGCTCCTCAGCCCGGATGAGTTGCCCCGAGAGGGATTGCTTGGCGAGCAGCCATCCAATGGAGGCACCGATAGCGAGGCCTGCGAGGAGGAGTCCGTATTCAACGAGCGCTGTCATGCACAAACAATCACGACGACGGTATATGATGAATCCCCTGACATCAACGTTCAAATCATGCCTGCCCCTCGCAGTCACTATGCGTTTTGAACAGTTGAACGAGGGTGTTTGGGCCATGACTTACCTCATTGTCGACGAAGCAACCAACCAAGCAGCCTTGGTCGACCCTGGGTACGATTTCATGCAACAGTATGTTGACCTCGTTGAGAAGGACGGTCTCACCTTGACGTACGTCATCGCAACGCACACCCATGCCGACCACATCACGGCCTGCTTCACCCTGCAAGAACGGTACAACTGCGAATACGTCATGTCGACCGAAACGGCGAGTCTTGGCGTGACCATGCACGTTGAGGACGAGGAAAAGATCATGCTCGGTTCCATTCCCATTCAGTTCCATGCCGCCCCAGGGCACACCAACGATTCCATGATCGTCCACGTCCCCGGCTACATGATGACAGGCGACTTCCTGTTCAATGGTGCCGGAGGTGTTGGCCGAGACGATTTGCCCAGTGGTCGGATTCACGTTCATTGGGACGCCCTTCAAGTTCTTTCGCGATTCGAAGGATCGACCGTGGTGTGTTCGGGGCACGATCCTCCCGGTACCGAGATGATGTCGTTGGATTGGAACAGAGACCACAACCCTATTTTGTCCATGACCTCCTATGAGGAGTTCAAAACCTGGCAGGATGAAACGGCGGCAAAACTCGGAAGCGTCTCCAAGATCAAAACGGCCATCCCAGCCAACCTGTTTGGCGAGTTGCCAGAACGCATTCCCTGGCTTGAATGAGCCTATTTCTTCAACGGATTTTCCGGTGCCTTGGTGTCCACCGGGATGCTGGGTAAATTTTGCAGGTCTTCGAAACTCATTTGTTGCCTTGCTGCCGTGTCAAACGCCGTGAGGCGCTCATCCATGCCCATTCGGACATTGAAATCAATGCGGCCTTTGGTCCGGGTGAGGTCGTAGGACAGCGGGTCCAGGTACTCGATCACTTGCACTTCGAAATCCTGACGAACGCGCGCTCCACGCCACGATGAATACCCCCACCGATAGGAGATGCCAACAACGGCCGCACCGTAGAGAAGCGTGAGCACCACCGTGGCGAAGAGGACGGGGTTCCCGTCCACGTCTCGTGATTCCTCAAGCAGGTTGCGACCCAGCAAGAACAGCAACCCGATGCCCACCACCGGATTGAGCACACCTTCGAGCCACTGGTTGACCGGGACCAACCGCCCTTTGGCGGGATCGACAAAGACGAGGTCGGCTTCAAACGCGGTGTTGAGCACCGAGAGGATGGAGAGCAAGACCATGTAGAGCAGGGAGGACACGATCAGTTCCACGGTCCATGAATCAAGGTCCAGCACCCAGTGTACGATCAGCCAAGCAAACAGGCCCAAAAATGCAGCTTGTGGAACATAGTTGAAATGTTCAATGTGTTGTGAGAATTCCGTCAGTGAACGCCGTTGCTCTTTGTTTCCTCGATGGGGTTTGGGGATGTGAATGACCTGCCAGTGCAGCAACCGCTCGATGGTTTTGAGCGCCAAAATAAGCAGGCGCTGCCGAATCAAGAGGTATTCCATGAACAACATGAAGGGGAAACCGATGAGGATGAGAGGCAAGGCCATGATGGCGGATAAGGGGAGAATCAGCAGGGCGGGAAGGAGCAAAAAGTGCGACAGCGTGAGCGGATGAAGCAATTCAGCTTCGATGAGCCGTTGCTTAGCGGGTGGGATGCGGAGGTTACGAGCGATGTCGTCGAGGGTTTGCGAGAAGGATGCGACTTGGTGTCCCGAATCCACAATTTGTCGAACCACCGTTCGGTACTCCGAAACTTCATGCCCGACCCCGACCCAAAACTGCCAAGCAAGCCGCATTGGTAGGGCGAGAAGCAGGGGTAGAGCCAGAATACCTGCGCCCCACAGCAACTCTTGCAGTTCGGTTGCCACGGACCTTCCCCGTGCTTGCCACTCAGCAGGGGTTGTTGAAAACAGCGGTTCATTTCGTCCACAAACCCAATGTTCTAACACCTTCGGAGGAGCCACGGTCCATGGCCCGTATCGCCGTGACCGATGGGATGGATGAAAAGGCCGTTCAACGGCTCGAGAAAGCCGGACACGAGGTCGTGCTGGAGCACATCGCTGCCGCCGATCTTCTCGGTGGGGCACTGGATGCCTTCGATGCGATCATCATCCGTAGTGCCACCAAACTTCCTGCCGAGGTGCTCGAGGCCTCTGGCGACCGTCTCAAGGTGATCGGTCGTGCAGGTGTTGGCGTCGACAACATCGATTTGGCGGCAGCCGGTGCGCGGGGCATCAGCGTCGTGAACGCCCCGCGTGCCAGCACCCAGTCGGTGGTTGAACTGACCCTCGGTCATCTCCTCGCGTCGATTCGACACCTGCCCCGGGCAGACCGCTCCCTCCGAGAAGGTAAGTGGGAAAAGAAGGCGATGAAGGGCTCAGAATTGTCCGGCAAAGCCCTCGGTCTCATCGGGTTTGGTCGAATCGCTCAGTCGGTGGGCCGTGTTGCGCAAGCGATTGGCATGGAAGTTCACGCCTATGACCCGTACCTTCCACCTAAAATTGCGAAAGCACAGGGCACGCGGCTTCACAAAACCGTGGACGCCCTCTTTTCCAACTGCACGCACGTGTCCATTCACTGCAACCTGACCGATGAAACACACCACTTGGTCAACGCTGAGCGACTGGCCTCCATGCCACACATTGGCAAAGATGGCGCCCGATGCGGCAGCCACATCATCAATTGCGCCCGGGGTGGAATTGTGGACGAGCAGGCCGTGCTTGAGGCGCTGCAGTCCGGCACGCTCACCTCAGCCGCCCTTGATGTGTTTGAACAGGAGCCGGTGGACCCAAATCACCCACTGCTCCAAATGGAACATTTTCACGGTACGCCTCACATTGGAGCGTCAACCGTTGAAGCCCAAGGGCGCGTTGGCATGGACATTGCGACCAATGTCATGGACGTGCTCAAGGGGCGAACCTGTGACTTCGTCGTGAATCGAGAGCACCTCTAGCACTTTCACTTTCATCCTCTGGGGTCTTGCATAAGCATCCCTTGCTTGTTGGCTCTCAAACGGTTATGGGTCGAAGTGTGCCGTCGTGGAGAATGCGGGTTGAGAATGAATTGCAGAACTTGGCGCCGTACCGTCGCGCCTTGACTCCGATGGACCGTGAGGCCTTTGACGCCTTGCTCAACGAAGTCCGTGAACGGAGAACAGCGGGGGGGCTCCTTCCGACACTGAACACATGGCAACCGGCTGTGCTCAGCATGTTGGTCGGGTTGATGTCGGAATTGAACCGGGTTTCTGCTCGACTTGAAGCCCTTGAGGGACGGCATGGCGATGATTGAGGGATGGCTTCTCGACGTGCATGCGAACAAGGACAACACCGGCATGACGGCGTGGGTGGTCGACGACGACGGTCGTGCTCATGCGTGCGCCGTTCCATGGCAGCCGGTCATTCACGTTCACGCATCGTACACCGATCTCAACCGGTTGGAGCATTGGCTTGAGCAGCCCGAAATCCGTCAGCGTTTCCGGCTCACTCAGCCCAACATGACTCGAGCGCGTTTGGATTTGGAGGCCACCGGCCAAAGCGACGTCCTCGAGGTTGGACTCGAATTGTTTCAGCATGTTCGTGGACTGGCAGAACACATTGAATCTCGAGGTGACTTTCACCGTTTCAAACTCTACTCCGTTGACGCTCATTTGGCCCAACGATTCCTCAACGACCACGGGTGCATCCCTTTCGCTCGGGTGCAGTGGTCTGCCGATGAGCGGGCGCGTTTGCTGATGTGCTCAAACACATCGGAACATGAGGCCTATCCTCCGTTTCACGTCGTCAAGTTGTCCGTGAAACGGACATCGGGACAGGGGTTGCCAACCCTTCAGGATACCGTTGAATGGTTCCGTTTTGAAACGGTCCATGAGCCTGGTCTCTCACCACGGCAACCAATTCAGTCGTTAACCGTCAAACGTGCCGAACACGACTCCATGTCATCCATGCTGGCCGCCGTTCAAGCAGCGTACGATGCGATGGACCCGGACGTTCTTCTCACGGAGGGTGGCGACCAGCGCTGGTTTCCATGGTTGGTCGAACAGGGTCGGCTTCACGGCCAATCGATGGTGCTTGGCCGAACACCGGAACCGCTTCAGCAAACGACCAACCAGCGTACGGTCCATTCCTACGGTCAAACGCGCCACCGACACGGAGCGTTCTTCCTCAACGGGCGCCTTCACATCGACCTCAAGAACAGCTTCATTGTGAGCGAAGGTGGTCTTGCCGGCTTGTTTGAACTGGCTCAACATTCGCGTCAATCAGCACAAATCATTTCCCGACTTTCACCGGGCTCGGTCATCAGCGCCATCCAAATGCGAGTGGCCATGGACGACGGGGTGCTTGTGCCGTGGAAGAAAAATCGCCCGGAGGACACGAAATCAGCCCTTGACCTGCTTCAGGCTGACCGAGGAGGTCTCTACCTTGACAGTCGCCCTGGTGTTCATGCGTCGGTGATCGAACTTGATTTTGCGAGTTTGTTTCCAAGCATCATCGCCACGCGAAACATCTCGCCTGAGACGCTGAATTGTTCGTGCTGCCAGCCACCGAACTCGGTCTCCAAACGCGGCATTGTCCCGCTTCACCCTGAACAAGCGGCTGACGAATTTCGTCAGCGTTCGGTTCACGCTCGTTTCGGCCACGGCCTCTTCCCGTTGGCACACGAGAAGGCGCTTGCCGTACCGGGGCTCAACATGCACACCTGTGGGCGAACGCACGGATTTCTCGGGCGTGTCGTGGCCCCCATCATTGAGCGAAGACGTGAGTTGAAACAGCAGCGTCAACACAAAGGCGACGCCTTTGACCTGCGGCAAAATGCGCTCAAGTGGCTGCTGGTCACGTGTTTTGGTTACACGGGTTATCGAAATGCACGTTTCGGTCGGATTGAAGCGCATGAAGCGATTTGTGCGTGGTCCCGCGACCTTTTGCTCACCACCATTGAGGAAGCGCAAAAGGACGGGTGGGATGTTCTTCACGCCATCGTTGACTGCGTTTGGCTTTCGGATCTCAAAGGACGGACACAGCATCAACAACGGGTGGACGCCGAGGCGTTTGGTCGTCGTATTTCTGAGCAGGTCGGCATCCCGCTTGAGTTTGAGGCTCACTACGATTTCATCGCGTTTCTTCCCAGCCGGGTCCACGGGTCCGGTTCGTTGACGAAGTACTGGGCGTACGATGGGGGTTCGTTCAAGGTACGTGGTATTGAGATGCGACAACATTCCACGCCAGTCTGGATTCAACGATTGCAGCAGGCTGGCTTGGAGTGTTTAGCAGCCGGTGAGCGGAACGACGGCCTTCCTTCGTTTGGCACACAGCGCGCTGTTCTGCAGCATTACAGAAGGGAGCTTCAACGGTTGTCGAAGGGTGAAATTCCATTGCGTGAACTCGTCATTACCCGGCGAACCAGCCGCTCGCTGGGAGACTATCGCGTCAAGAACGTGACGTACGCTGCCCTCATGCGGGCCAACGAACGTGGGTACGAGGTCCCTGCTGGGGGGAAGGTTCGCTATGTGGTTATGGACCGTGAATCAGATGTTCTTCTGGACCGCGTCGTTCTTGCAGAAGAATTGGATGCATTCGAGGTTGGTGTTCATGCGTGTGTTGGCCACTACGCTGAATTGGCTGAACGTGCCATCTGGGCGATTCTCGCTCCGTTTGGTTGGACCACAGCACAACTGCAAAACGAAGGTCGGCAACCTTCGTTGTTGGCGTTCACGACTCCGTATGGTGCAACGCAAGAACCCCAACCGATGAGGCCACCTCGTGAGGATTGAGTCGTCGTTTTGGGAGCAAGAAAGCGGTTTGTGGGTCCCGGTGGAAGGGCTGCCACGTACCTTGGATGCCACTTCGTCGGTGGACAACATGCAGCAACCGTTGCCTCCGGCGGCCTCGCCACGTACCTTCGAGGTGGTTTTGTGAATGGCGACGTACGTACCTCACGTGGCGTGCAAGATCAGACGGTCCGTGTTCAAGGCCGGTGATGGCGACAACGGCCGTGTGGTGTCGGTGTGCGAGGTGGCGCAAGATGTTCGTGTGCCTTCGCAGAAGGGTTCGTGATTCCAACGATGAGACGGCATCGTCGCTGTGCATGGCCAACAACCCGTCCACCACCACCATGGGGGAGCGTGTGATGGCCAATTCATCGGGAAGCCGTTCCAGTTGCCGGTCGAGTTGATGCAGCGTGAACCCTCGACTGAGGTAGAGCCTTGCCAGACACGGTTCAACCTCAGCGCCCAGCGCCTCGAGAAGCGGGATGAACCGTGCGGGATCGATTCTGCAGGCCCCGTCCACCCAGTGGACGGTTCGTCCCTGAACCAACGCATGCGCAACCCAATGCTCGGCAACACAACGCATGCTTTTGCCCGAACGACCAGGTCCGCTAAGGTGGTAGAGTTGGCCTGCTTGCGGTTGAATTTGAGCAGGATCAATGCCGTGCGTTCGGCGAACAAGGGCGAGGTGTTTTCCTGCGATGGGGTTGAGGTTCTGCTTCATATCAATCATCGAAGGTCGCTCTCGGAGGTCGTCTATGCTTGTGAACACCCCTCAACTTGAACTGAACCATCATCAACTTCAAACACCGCTGGCGTGGATAATTGGTTGTGGTTGAGGAGCCGAGGAAGGTTGAGGCAACGGGCCCTCGCGTGTTGATTCACTGCGACCTCGATGCGTTCTTTGCGGCGGTGGAAACGCTGCACCATGGATTTGATGACGATGTGCCGCTCATCATCGGTTCCGATCCAAAGCAAGGGCGTGGAAGGGGAATTGTCTCGACCTGCAATTATGCAGCCCGGACCTTTGGTATACGCTCGGCGATGCCTGTATCCGAAGCATGGAGGCGCTGTCCGGCCGCCCCGTTTGGACCTGCCATCTACATACGGGGCACGCGTGGCCTGTACAGCCGTGCGAGTCGGAAGGTCATGGCGTGCTTGCGGGAACCAGCGGTGTTGTTTGAAAAGGCCAGCATCGATGAAGCCTACCTGGACGTGACCGAAACCGTCGGAGGAGATTGGGACGCAGCGTTAGCGCTGGCGAATCAGTTGCAACAGACGATCAAAGAACGGGTGAACCTGACGGCCTCGTTTGGGATTGGTCCCACACGAATCGTCGCGAAGATGTCCAGTGAAGTGAACAAGCCCAACGGGATTCATCGCGTCATGCCCGACGAGGTCGTATCGTTTTTCCAGGGTCGCTCGCTCAGGGACATTCCTGGCATCGGACCGAAGCGTGCGACCCAACTGGCTGAGTGGGGCTACACCACGGCTGATGAACTCCATGAACTCGGGGAACTCTCGTTGGCACGATTGGCAGGCGACCGTTTCGCGCATTGGTTCATGCGAGTGGTGGAGGGCGAGAGCAGCGCTGTGGTCAGTCCACTTCGCAGCAGGAAATCCATTGGCAAGGAGCACACGTTCGAACGGGATCTTGACGATCATGAAGACGTCCTTTCAAGGTTGGAGACGCTCGTGGACCTCGTCATGGAGCGTGCTCGCACTCTTGGGGTATCCGGACGATTGGGTGAGGTCAAAATTCGCTACACAGGCTTTGAAACGCACACAAGCGGGCGAAGCATTCCCGTGGCCATGGACGACGAGTCCGTGTTCAAGCGGTTGGCCAGGCAGCTCTTCGCGACCAACATCCGTCCCGAGAGCCGGGTGCGACTGATCGGCTTTCGACTGGGTCAGTTGGAAATGCCACCTTCGCGCCAAACCACCCTCTTTGAGGAGGAATGACTCAGGACAACTGGTGCATTCGGGTCAATGTGGAGGCGAACTCCCTCAATTCATCCGGGACCTGAACGCCTTCAATGGGTTGGTTCAGGGAGATACCTTGCTCTTTCTTCATCGCCCACGTCTGACCGTTAAACTCCTGAAGGCTGGTTGACAGCCCGCAGAGCCGGAGGCCTTCCTCAGTACCGAAGGCCACCTCTGGGAGCGGTGAATGGGGGAAGGCATCGACGTCCACCGCCGAAGTACCGTACACGGTGCTGCTGATGTGGTGGGCAAAGAAAGGACAGACCGGGCTGAAAGCGGCCAAGAAATCACGAACCATTCGGTGCAGTGTCCAAGCAGCGGCCTTGTCCTCGTCGTAGAGTCGAGACTTCACCATCTCAAGATAGTGGCTCGGAAGAAGCCCCGTGCCGAAGGTTTTGAGCGCTTGCGTGGCGGTGTAGATGTCCAGATTCGTCCATGCTGCCTCGACCTGGCTCATCGTCTGCTGGAATTCAGCCAGCACCCACCGGTCCTCTGGCGCGAGGTGTTCGGGTGGTGTATCCAAATCTTCGGGCACCTCAAACTGGGAGGCAAATCGGGCGACGTTGAACAATTTGGTCAGCACGCCGAAATACTTCTTCTCAATTTCTTCAGGGTTGATGTGGAAATCATCGCCGACTTGGGCATCACACGCCTTCCAAAGCCGGAAGCATTCGCTGCCAATTTTGTTCGCTCGTAGCTTCACGGAGCCGTCCGGTCCTTTGACTTGCCAAGAGCCGGTTCGTCCTCCAGCGCCACACTCGAGGACCGAGTCGGCGTCAATGCCGTTACCGAGGGACTTGCTCATCTTTCGGCCCCACGGGTCCATGCCGAGTCCGTCGATCCAGACGTGTTGGAACCCGGGTTGGTCAAGCACGAGCGTGGACTTGAGGAGGGTGTAGTACAACCATGTACGTACGATTTCCTTGCCCTGTGGTCGGAGGGCCGTTGGGAAGGCCTTCTCGAACACTTCAGGGTGGTTGAGGAAACCGCTGACGAAGAGGTTGGAGTTGGAGGAATCCATCCATGTATCGAACACCTTTTCCTCACCAACGATGTTCCCGAGCATTGCTTTCACATCTTCAAACGCACCCAAATCCTCTCTGGATTCACGGTCGAGCACACGGCTGCCTGCCGGTGGCATATCTTTCCATGGTTGGACGTACGTTCCAGCGGGAGGGACGACGACCTTCGACTGGTCCTCACTGTACCAAATCGGGATTTCTGTGTGGTACCATCGGCGGCGGCTGATGGGCCAGTCGATGCTGATGTTGTCCATCCAGTCCAACAGGAACTGACGGTTCCGAACCGGGTGGAAGGTGATTGATTCGATGTGCTCCCGCATGCGGTCTTGGATGTGCGTTTGGCGAACGTACCACTCTTTGAGCAAGATGATTTCAACGGGATTTTTTCCTCGCTCCGATACGGGAATGTCTTGGTCTCGTTCAACGGCTTGCACCAACCTGCCCGACGCCTCAAGAAGTTCGATGGCTTTGGCGCGTGCCTCGAGCACGGGCATGCCCTGCAACGGCCCTGCCACCTCGGTCATGGCGCCGTCAAGGTCGATCGCTTGGAAGGGCGTAAGGCCGAGTTCTCGGAACACAGCGACGTCGTTTTGGTCGCCAAACGAACACACCATGAGGACACCGGTGCCGAAATCGGATTTGACCGACGGGTGCTGCTGTATCTCGACCGTGGTGGACCTCCCTTGCGTGTCCAACGGGAGGCTGATCTGCTGCCCGACAAGGTGTTGGTAGCGATCATCCTCGGGGTGAACAACAACCACACCGCAGGCACAAATCAACTCGGGTCGTGTCGTGGAAATGACCAGTTCCGTTCCGTCTTCACAGGTCCATCGGACGTCGACCAATTTCGTCTTTCGTGGGAGTCGTTCAACCTCGGCATCGGCAATGGTTGTACCTTCGACTGGGTCGTAGATGTTGGGTCGGAGGTCCTCAACGATGTCACCTTTCTTGAACAGGTCAACGAAAATGGACTGAGTTACGCTTCTGTAGTCGGGTGCGTCGGTCAAGTATTCCCTCGAAAAATCACAAGAAAGGCCGACCCGCTTGGCCGTGCTTCGCATGGCTTGCGTGAACGATTCGATGGTGGTTTCGCAGAGTTTGAGAAATTCTTCACGGTCATAGGTCTTCATTTTGCGTTTGGTGTTTTTCTCCACGGTGAATTCAATGTTGATGCCGTTTCGGTCCACACCCCAAGGGAAGTACACTTCTTTGCCCAAGAGACGTTGGCTACGGGCGAGGACGTCGATCATGGAATACTGGGCAACAGCGCCGATGTGCCATGTGCCAGACGGGTAGGGGGGAGGCGTGTCAATGACGAAGAATTCCTTTCCGCTGTGCGGATTGAAGGCGTAGCGTCCGCTGTACGCCTCTTCATCGGCATAGTGTGCTTCTTGGATGGATTTCTCAAGGTCAATCGACCATCTTTTTTCGGGAAGTTTTGGGGCTGGCATGTGCCTCACCTGGCCCCGCCTCGGTCAATGAGGTGGGTCCAACTCTGCGGATGTGGGACATCATTTCAACCCGTCGGCGTGGATGAGAACTCAAACGGTTTTGGGTCCCCACGAAGGTAAGCCTTTGAAGGGCCCACACCTCGGGGAGGTTGAGGTGGTCGCGTGAGTTCCGGAAACGACGCATCAAATCCCACTTCAGAAGATGCTCCAACGAAGGTGTCCTCGGGCAATCAGCGGCTTGAGGCCATCGCCGGGAAGAGCCGTGCGGTTCGAGACCAACTGGTTGGCCAGATGAAAACCATTGACTCAAAGCGGACCTTGGATGCCGTCCTCGAGGCCCCGAAGCGTTTCAAGCGTGAGTGGCAAAAAACCGGTGCGACGGGGGCCATCACAAAATTCCCCATTCCTACCGTGTTGGTCTTTTTGTTGCTCACGGCGTACTTTGTCTCGCAATCAGGCTTTCTTGACAACACTCGTTTTGATGACGATTTGAACAATCCAGCCTTGAACGTGAACGGCGACCTCGAGGTCTACTTGCCCGATGGGAGTCAGGTGGCGGAACTCATCGGCAAGGTTGAGGAAGATTGGTCCACCAACGTCATGGTCGTCTACATTGAATCCACAAAAGGAAACAACATCACCAATCAGCGAATCTTACAAGAAATCAGTTATGTTGAGCGGTTACTCAATCCACAACTCTCCGATGATTCGGACGACGTGATTTACATCCTCTCCCTCTCGACCGTGCTCAAAGAGGTCAACTCCAGCGCTCCCCGTATTCGCGAGGCCGTCGTCACGGAGGTCGGCGAACTTGGGTGTTCAAACGACCCGGAGGATAATTGCCCATCACGTGAATTTGCAAAGGAACTGAACGAAGCCTTTGCACTGACGGACGAACAATTCGGAGGTTCCTACGAAATTCCAAGCCAGACCACCATTGATCTGGTCATCGGAGAGATGTACACGGACGAGGGCCAACCTTCTGCCGGCATGAATAAACTGGCGCGAGACATCGAAGGAGGAGAAGACGGTGGACCCGACGGCGTGCTTGATCGTGCCATCATGGCCATCGCGGTCACGGAAGACCGTCCCGCCAAGGAAATCATTGCAGACACTCAGGATATCCTTGATGCCATATCAAAACTTGAACGCGCGTGCGAATTTGAGGACAACGGCGAACCCGATGAATCCGAGGGCATGTGCACGTGGGATGACCTGGGTCTCTCCATGGTCCTGACCGGTCCGGTTCCGATCACCAACGCCGTCACAGAATTTTCATTCAAGCTGTTCTGGGACATCTTCCCCAACGCCGTGGTTTTGGTTGCTATTGGGTTGTTCATCTTCCACTCTGATCTGCTTCAGGCGGGCATCACCGGCATGCGTCCGCTTCAAGGCTTCAAGGTGGTCGTGATTGCAGGTCTACCGACGTTGTGCGCTGTGTTTTGGACCTTGGGTCTGATCGGCGCCACGAATTATGAAGTGACGATGACGGTCATCATCGTTGGACCGATTTTGTTGGCCCTCGGTGTATCGTATGGCCTTCACATTACCAATCGGTATGCGGAAGAGGAGGGGAGCAAGGACGAGAAGATGCGAGCATCCTTGACATCGACAGGACGTGCTGTGTTCCTCTCAGCTGTGACGACCGTCATCGGTTTCATCTCGCTGGTCTTCACGCCCATGGCGCCCATCCAAACCGTGGGTATTGCCCTGTCAGCGGGCATCGTCATCGTGTACTTCCTGACCATGTTCATGGTGCCCAACCTGACGCTGATTTTGGATTTGAAGAAACCGAAACATCCGCCCCTCAAGGCCTTCGACGTGCTGGTTGATGTTCCTGTCAAACGCAATCGAGGCGTCCTGGCTGTGTTTGCGCTGATGATTCTCCTATCGGCAACCGTCGGTCAAGCGAACGTTGAGGAAAACATTGACCTCTTGGGGATGGCTCCTGAAACAGAGTCTCCGGTTGTCAAAATGAAGCAATACAGCTCTGAGTTTGAGGCTGGGCAAGTTGGGATGATCTTGGTCAACGCCAATGTGAGCGGTGACTTCAACGACGCTGAGCAATCAAACGACGACCCGGTTGAGATTTTACAGAAAATCGACAACCTCGAGGGGAAACTCAACACGGTGGAAAACACAACGGCTGTTTCCGTGGTGTTCTTGATGAAATCATCCGGTGTTCAAGTGACGGTTTCTGGCCAAGATGTCAACGAACTTCTGCAGTTGGTTCCATGTGCAGGCAATCAACAGTGTGAGGATGTCAAAACCACAGCTGATGTCCTCTTGAATCAAAGCCAATCCCTTGACGCCTCGTTTTGGGATTTGTTGAACGACCCTGACGCATTCGGATTGCCGGCCTCTCAGCAAAGCCAAATCTTCCTGCTCGATGTGTTCTATGCTTCACTGACCAAGGAGACTCGAGAGATTTTCGTCAGCGAGGATTTCAGTCGTTCCCTGATTTACGTTGACATGCCCTTTATTCCCGTGGCCGATACAGCGAAGAGCGTTGACATGGTCAACGAGATGGCCGGTACCTTCCAAGGGCGATACGGCGAAACCGCAGAGGATTTGACGGGCGTGGCAGCCACGGCGATTGAGGTCAACGAACTCATTGTCGGATCGCAATGGACCTCGCTCGGGTTTGCCATCATCCTGACCCTCATCACTTTGGCCGTGGTGTTCCGAGACATCCGATATTCAATTTGGACCACTTCACCAGTGATCGCCACCGTTGCGTTGCAGTGGCTCGTGATGTGGCAGATGGATGTGCCGCTCTCGCTCGTGACCGTCATGATTGGCTCCATTTTGGTCGGCGTCGGTGTCGATTTCTCCATCCACATCGCCAACCGCATTCGAGAACTTGGCGGCGGCATAGAGGCCATCCGAACCGCTGCCGTTGGTACGGGCATGTCCCTGTTTGAAGCCGCCGTGGTCACCTCACTGGGCATGTACACGGCCTATGATATTCCGATTCCTGAAATTACGCCGTTCATCACGGTCATTCTCATTCTGTTGTGGGTGGCTGCGGCCAGTGCGCTCGTGTTACTCCCCGCCATTTTCGTGACCCTGGAGAAAATGGGCATTGGTGCCGTCAGCGGTGGCAACAACATGGCGAAGAAACTCGGCCTCATCCGGACCGCTCAAACCAGTGACGACGTCATGGAGGCGGCCTTGGTCGACGATATCGTCGATGCGTGGTAAGCGAGGAGTCCATAGACCCCTTCGTTGTCCGGTATACCATGAACCACTGGCTGATGAAGTCGGAGTTGGACGTCTACCCATATTCACAATTGGTGGCTGACGGCAAAACTCATTGGGATGGCGTTCGAAACTATCAGGCCCGTAACATGATGCGGGATGCAATGAAGGAGGGCGACCTCGTGTTGTTCTATCACTCCAACACCAAACCCCCACACGTGGCAGGAGTGGCGCGGATTGCCAAGGAAGGTTATCCGGATTTCACATCGTGGGATGCTGAATGCAAGTATTTTGATGAAAAATCAACGCCAGAAAACCCCCGATGGTTCATGGTTGACATTGAACCCGTTCTTGAATTGAACATGGTCTCTCTGCACGACATGAAGGAGAACCCCAATCTTGAGGGGATGCCGCTTCTGCAACGAGGCCAACGGCTGTCCGTCCAACCCGTCGAAGCCACGCACTTTGAGGAGGTGCTGGCCATGGCCGGCGTGTCTCGTGATGACTTGAACTGAGGGTGGAACAGATGTCCGGGCCCATTCCAGTTTCCTCCCGTGCAGCCAACATCGAATACGCCATACGCGATGTGGTCGTGCCTGCTGTTGAATTGGAGTCGCAGGGCCATGAGATCATCAAACTCAACATCGGGGATCCGATTGCCTACCCTGGCCTGCCAACACCCCCGCACATGGTCGAGGCCTATGCCAGCGCACTGACGGACGGGCAGAATGGATATTCGCCCTCGTACGGGATACCAGCGCTTCGTGAAGCCATCGCCCGTGATGAACAACGGAAAGGATGGCCGGCCACAGCCGACGACGTCTATGTTTGCCATGGCGTAACCGAAGCTTTGCAGTTGATTTTTGCCGCCGTCCTCGAGGAGGGCAGCAAGGTGCTCGCGCCCGGTCCTCACTACCCACCCTACATGGCCTATCCTCAGATGTACGGTGCAGAAACCGTGGAATACCAACTTCACAGTGACGATGAGTGGAAACCTGACTTTAGCGATATTCGCGCAAAAATGGACGACGATGTTCGTCTTTTGGTGCTCATCAACCCTAACAATCCGTGCGGCACGGTGTGCGGGCCGGCAGAGGTCGATGCCCTGCTGGCGATTGCGCGAGACCATCCCAACTGCATTGTCGTGGCGGACGAGATTTACGACGGACTCGATTTTACGGGAGAACATGTTTCGGTCGCCAGCCGAAGTTCGGACGTTCCCGTTATTTCGCTGAACGGTGTCTCAAAGGTGTACTACGCACCTGGATGGCGCATTGGATACATGGCCTTGCACGACCCGACCAACCGTCTTGCACTTGTTCGGGACGGGCTTGAACGCCTGCTGCGTTCAAGACTCTGTGCGTCAACACCGGCTCAACTTGGCTACCTCGCAGGCCTTGAGGGCGACCGCCAATGGATGGAGGATTATGCTCAACGGGTGCTCAACCAGCGAAACCACTGCCTCAAACGCATTGAGGGCATTGAAGGCCTTGAGGTGGAACGACCAGGTGGTGCGTTTTACATGTTCATTCGTTTGACCGACGACCACTGGGCTGCTGATGACAAAGCCTTCGTTCTCAAACTCCTCCACGAGGAACACGTGTTGCTGGTTCACGGTAGCGGTTTTTCACCTGAACTTGGGAAAGGTCACGTTCGATTGGTGTACTTGGCCGATACCGATGTCTTGGATGTGGCCTTTGACCGGATGGAGCGGTTTTTGGAAAAACACCGCAGCGCCCGGATGTCGTAGGAATTTTCATGAAGCATCGGGCCAAGCCGGCGCCATGAGGCGGCTGAATCAGTGCACTATCGCATTGGTCTGCGCCATGATGTTTCTCCCAACCGTATCTGCTGCGACGGTCTCCACCTCCACGACCGTCTCATTGGAATCCGTGGGTCCGTTGCTGTTGGCGCTGGTCATCGCCTACTTCGTTCGCCGGTGGTTTATTCCCCAGCAATTGAAGAACTTGCAAGTCGCTTTTGAGATTGAGGACGACCTCTACGAAGTGCACCGTATCACTCGAACGCTCCGTGACTCTCGTCGTCTCCTGCGAGCCAAACGGGTGGGTTACGGCGTCCTTCTCTACATGATGGGTCTAACGGGCGTGTTGATTCTCATCGCTGAGTTGCTGTTCAACGCTGAGGTGTTTGCTCAGTTCAATCTCTACATCATTGCTGGATTGATTTTGATTCCAGTGGTCATTTCACCATGGGAATCTCTGAACAGTCAGCTCTCATCACGTCAACGTGACGTTCGATCGTCGGTGGGTACCGAGTTGATTCGGCGAGTGTTCTCCCTCGCCTTCTTGGTGATCATCACCCTGTTGGTGTTGGCGTACGGTATCCAAATCGAAGGGACACTGACGCCCACATGGCTCGCTTTCGCGATGTTAACCTTCATGGCGCCAACCATTTTTGCCTACGGGCGCATCATGGGTGCTTCTTGGAACATGCTGCTGATCAACAAATGGCGGACCACCCGAGGCAGAAAAAACCCCATCGATCCGGACAAAAACGGTTTCATCGGACGAATCTTCTCGTTTCTTCTCGTCTTGTTCCTGTTGACCATGCCCATCACGGCATTGAATGGCATCCTTACGGTGCTGTATGTCATGCTCAACAACCCACCCAACGCCGAAGAGGTGTTGAATTTCGGCGGCATCATCGGTTATTCCATCTACGTTCGAATTGATGTGATTTCTGAATTCCTGTTCCACTGGGAGTTCATCAAATCGCTTCCTCAGTTCTTGTCGCTCTATCTGACGCTGAACATCGCCATTGTAGGATTGGCGTTCATCTTTGAACTGACTCGGAACTTGATTCTTGGCGGTCAATCCTTTGGTGGAATGTTTGGCGTGGTGTTGGATACACCACGTGAAATACGAGCAGAAAAGGCCGCACAAGCACGACAATTGACGTTCGCATTTGCCGGCTTCTCTGGCTACACCGTGTTGTTGTTGATCTTGGTGTGCTACAAAGAATTCGGCGACCTTATGCCGTTCACGGCCACCTTGGAAGCCAATGATTTCGACGAAGAGATGCGCCTGTTGACCGTTTGGCTGTTCATTGCCGTTGGCCAACTGATCTTTTTGATGACCTGGTTGCTGTCGATCAGCAAATTTGGTCATTTGACCAAACTTCGATTTGATCTCAATCCCGATGAGCGAAGAGAAGGTGCTGTTCTCCTCGAAGGTGGCGACCGACTTCAAAACCTCGTCGAAAACGCTGCCTACAACGAAGATTTGGACATGTTGATTCGAATACAAACCCATGATTTCCCTGGCGACCAGGCCTTGATTCGACAGGAACAGTCCCGCGCTTCCATGTGGGAAAAAGCGCTTCGTGGTCTCTGGCCACAAGCCATCGAAGAAAGCCGGAAACTTCTGGCTCAGTCCGGTGGCGACAACGACGAAGCTCGCATGCTGATTGCGACTGGATACATGGCGTTGAGGAGACTGGATGCCGCACGGGAGGCGCTTCACGGGTTGCAACAACCTGAAGGCTACGACGAGCCCGAGATTTTGTCGTTCGTTTGTGAATGGCTGGACCCGTGGCGAGGAGCCGTCACCGAAGATGATTTGTGGGATTGGGAGAACAATTCAACCATCGATTACATCCAGCAGCTCCAACGTATGATGAAATCGTGGAAGCCGCAACCGGCGGAAATGGCCCTCCACAATGACAAGTTGACGCAGACAGGGCAACTCACGATGGTGGCGCTCCTCCGTGCTCAACGTCGATACGACGAGGCCTTGGAGTTGGCCATGTCGTTGGTTCGGGGCGACCCCATTGGCGTCCGACCTCGCATTGCAGTTGCGTTGAGTTTGCTCGATACCGGGCAATGGCACGATGCGAAATCGGTCTTGGACGAACTCATCAAAAGCGACAGCAAGGACCCACGTGTTCAGGCGCTCGCCGTCATTTTTGGATACGGCACCAAGGGCCGTGAGCATCTCGAGGTCTCGCTCATTCTTGATGATGCAAAAGAAACCAAGAAGTGGTTGGATGTTGCCCCCGTGAACTCCTATGCGGCTGTTCTTCAAAAAGGTGGATTGGACGAGGCCATGAACGCCAACGTCTTGATTGCAGCCCACGAGGCGACGCGGCGGGCCGTTGCTCCACGTTATTCTCCAAGTATCTTGGCAAGCATTTTTCAGTACTTGGTGCTGATTCCCATCTATTTCGTGTTGGGGATCTTTGTCTACCAAGAGGTGGGAGACGCGCAGGGCCTCGCCGTTTTGGGAGGGCTCTTGTTCATCCACTACTCCTACCGCCGCGTAACACGCCAACAGGAGCATCAAATTCGCCATCGAGACCAACGTGGGATGATCAAGTATGCACGGCGACTCAAGCGGTTCAAAGCCGTTCCTGAGGCGAGCAACATCCCCATCGGAAACCACCTCCTGCTCGGTGGTATTTTGGTCACGGTGAACGGGGTTGTCCTGGACATCGGATACCCTGCGTGGATGTCTGAACGCTTGGCAAAAGAACCTGAGAAAAAGGTGCGTCAGCGCCTCAGAAAGCGCGCCGTGAAACTCGAGAAAGGCAAAACACCGAGGGTCTCACCCCTTGGGAAAGCTTGGTGGCTTAAGCGACCCAAAGAGCATGATGAAAGTGGTCCGGTCTTGGAGCGGACCATTGGTCCGGTCGCTTATCGGGGTCGAACCAATTACACACGGAAGAAAGAGCCCCAGGCGCTCAATGATGCTGCTCAAGGGAAAGAAACCCCCTTGCAGAAGCGTTTCATTCCGCGGAACACGATTCGAAGTGAGCGCGCTTGAGGTTGTTCAGCAGGGTTGACGAGGGTTCAAAGACTGACCCTTCCTTTCTCGGCTCATGACACACCCTGCAGGTGGATGGCCGGCTGCTTCTGAGCATCTCAAATTGGCATCAACGGTTCGTGATGCCGTCAAATCAAGCGGGGAGTTGTACCGTCTCGGGTTGGGGATGATCGCTTCAGAAAACATCGTTTCCCCAGCGGTGCGGGACATCGTTTCCAGCGACCTTCACGGAAGATACGCAGAAGGGTTGCCCGGAAAACGCTACTACCAAGGGTGTGATGATTTTGACACGATTGAAGCCTTGGGAATTGACCTCGCACAGCAGGTCTTTGGGGCTTCGTTTGCCAACATCCAAAGCGTCTCCGGGACGGTCTCCAACATCGGGGCGCTCAAGGTGCTGGCCAAGCCAGGGGATGCCATCACGGCAGTATCCACTGCAGACGGCGGGCATATTTCTCACGCAAGAATGGGGGCGGTCGGTCTTCGAGACCTCAACCTCACCACCTATCCGTGGGACGAAGAGCGAATGGAACCCGATGTAGATGCTGCGTGCAAAACCATTCGCGAGGTCCAACCCAAGGTGGCGTTGTTTGGACAATCTGTGTTTCTGTTTCCTACGCCGTTGGAGGAAATGGCGGCTGCGGCGAAAGAGGTCGGCGCATCGGTGATGTACGACGGTGCGCATGTCCTCGGGCTCATCGCCGGCGGTCAGTTCCAAGATCCACTTCGAGAGGGTGCGGATTTGATGACAGGCTCAAGCCACAAGACTTTCCCGGGCCCCCAAGGTGGTTTCTTACTCTCTTCATCTGAAGACCCTACCTTCCAGCGTCGCCTGAACAATGCCATGTTCCCCGGCGTGTGTTCATCGTACCATCTTCACCACGTCGCAGGCAAGGTCATGGCGCTTGCGGAATTCATGGAATACGGGGAAGCCTACGCCAGGGACACGGTCACCAACGCCCAAGCCTTTGCGGCGGCGCTGGCGAGCGAGGGTTTTGATGTCTTGGCAGAGAGCAGAGGCTACACCGCCTCACACCAAGTGTTGACCCGCCACGGCGACCTCGATTCCGGAGCCGGTGCCAAAGCGGCAAAGCTACTCGAGGATGCCGGCATCATCACAAACATGAACATGCTTCCGGGCGACACCAAAGCCCTGTCACCCTCCGGCCTGCGTTTGGGCGTCCAAGAATTGACTCGGGTTGGCTTCACGCCCGCCGACATGGAAGAAGTGGCTCGGTTTTACGCTCGGGTTTTGCTGGCCGGTGAAGACCCAAGCCATGTCCGCAAGGACGTTCACGCACTGAAACTCAATCACCAGACCGTACGTTATTGTTTCAACGAAGACGGTCGACCGGGTTATCCCGAATAGGGTGGTTCGAGTGCCGTCTAGCACGTGCTTGGATGGATTTGAATTTCGCGATGATGGTTTCTTCTTTGATGCGGAGGGGTCCGCCTGTGTGTTGGTCGGGACGATTGAATTCAACGATTTTTGGAACGCCTTTGATGCGTGTTTCTCCTCCCCATTGGGGCGAAAACTCATCTACGCTGCCACGGATGCTGAAGAATCTCACTTGGCCACGACCCAACAGGCAAAATTCGGTAAGTGGTTTGGCCGTCGGCGTGTTGAGGCTTACCTGAACGGCCGTGCTGCTTGCATGGGTTGGGGTGTGTTCCAACATCTCCAGATCACTGCACCTGCTCATGACGCACTCACGGTCGGATTCTTGCTGGCCCATCAGGAACATCTCGCCAACGAGCGGTTGAACCTTGAATGGAGTCAACCCACGAACGATCAAATCCTGTTGACCTTGAGGCCAAACCAACGAGAGATGACGGCTCCACCGCCTATCCACGCCCTGGCATGGCTGGCTTCAAACGGTGAAGAGAACCGACCCTCCAATCCTCGTCTTCTCGACCTCGACCATCGAGGTGCGACGCTCTACGCTGGGGAGGCCAAGTCCTTCTTCCTCCCCGTTGCCGTCCTTCAGCGGCTTGTCGCCGACCTTCGTGGTCGGCCGATAGAGGTCGATGGAGCCGTGGCTCATTGGGAACTTGATGAGGCCATCGAAGACGGTGATTTGTTCAAAGCGGTCGCTCATGCAGCCCACATTGCTTACAACAACACCGACCGTTTGGTTTACCTGCAATCACGCAATGATTGGAGCGGTCATCTTTCTCTCCATCTCAGCGACCGTGGTTTTGGCCATGTTGAAATCATTCGGAGTCTCCTCGACGGCGATGATTGCACAGAATTTTTGATTCATTCTTCGCTTCCAGCCGTGGTGGCAGGCACCGTTTTCGGCATGTGGTGCAGAGCTCACGGACTTCGAGGGGAGGCTGCTTGTACGATGGCGGATGGGTGCCTCAGATTGGTCGTTCGGCCACCGAAAATGAATTACGATTAAAATTTACATAAACGAGTCACGGGGATTGAATTTTCTGCCCATCTTTGGTCAAGGTTCATAACCGAAACAACGCCTCGGTTGAGTCGCACAACAGTGCCGGGTGTCACCCATGAGTCTAAATCACAACCAAATGGCGTACGTGGCGATTGTTTCAACCCTCATTTTTGGCTCTCTTTTCGTTGGTGTCTCCGGTTTTTTCCAAACAAGCGAAGACATCGGTGGATTTGAAAGCGCCGTCGAAGAAGACATCCGTGGCGACACGGTCCCCATCGATGCTGCCATCGACTCAGACGGTGATGGTCTCTCAGACAAACTCGAGGAGACCCAATACGGCACCGATGTGAATGATCCGGATACGGATAACGACGGTATGAGTGATGGTTGGGAAGTTCAACACGGATTGAATCCACTCGATAACGGCGAATCAGAGGACCTTGAGGTCGATCCGACGCAGAACCAAGACTCCAGCGACGCTCAAGTTGAGAACGAAACCGAATCGTGGCCCGACCCCAGCCAAGGTCCAAACGGCGACCCTGACAGGGATGGCCTTACCAACCAAGCCGAGCAAGAACTCGGTACAGACCCCCAGCGCGCCGACACCGACAACGATGGTCTGAACGACCGTTGGGAGTCGCTCTACACCACCAGCGTCCAGACGCCAGGCGGTGAAGTCATTCTGTTCAACCCTCTTGACGGGAACTGGGATTGTCTGCTCCTCGACCAAGCCATGGTTGACGCCCTCGAAAGCCGATTCAACGGTGAAAACGGCATGGCGGACTGGGATGACTTGGCTTCGAATGACCGCCACTCCTGTGACATGGTCCTCGATACGGACGACGACGGGCTCGCCAACTTCGAAGAGGAAGCCTTCGGAACAAACCCCACTGCGCGAGACTCCGACATGGATTTGATCGACGACATCGTCGAGGTTGCCAACAACGGAACCATCGCTCTCTTCACCGGCATGGGCGAGTCCTGCAACGAACCGTTGCTCCAATCGGTGCCACGTATCGGCCCCTTCAACGGCGTCGAGCGCAGCTGGTTCTTGATGGACATGGACGGCGATGGATTGCTGAACGGCCCCTCTGATTGGGACACGGACGGCGACGGTATGCCCGACGGATTTGAGTACTGTTATTCGGACCCCACCATGGCGCCAAATGCTGCTTATGTGCTGAACCCAGCCAACGCCTCCGACGGATACGGCGATTGGGACGAAGACGGCATGAACAACCTCGAGGAGTACCAAGTCGCCCAACTTTTCGGTGAGGGCAACTTTACCTCCCCGTGGTTGGAAGACACCGACCAAGACGAGATGCCAGATCAGTGGGAGGCCTCCAACGGACTTCACCCACGCTCGGCTTCCAACCGAGACCAAGACCCCGACATGGACGGGTACGACCTTGATGGCGACGGCCATGTGATGTACAGTGAACTCGAGAACACCGCCATCGTTCACACGGTCGATGTCGTGCTTGGACAGCAAGTTTCTGAGAACCAACAAGTGGCCTCTGCCCGAATCACGCTCGCCGGTGGCAACCAGCAGGTGATTCCCATGCGTGCGCCCGTTGACGGCTACGTCTACGAACTCAATGTGGTCGTGGGACAAAGCATTGACTCTCGACTGTTTGCTTGGATGAACATCGTTGAGGAAGAAGAGCGGTTCACCAACGTCATGGAGTACAAAGCCAACGACCGAGATCAAGATGGCATCCTCGACGGACGAAGCACCAACCCGCTCAATGCAGATACCGACAACGATGGACTCATCGACGGCATCGAAGTCATGGGTTGGGAAATCCTCGTGGTGAATCGAGGTGTCCAGCCCACTTGGGTCACCTCCGATCCAGGTCTCTACGACACGGATGCGGATGGTCTGTCCGATTACGCAGAATACTCCTCGACTTGCAACCTTGGCGGCTCCAATGCCTCCAACCCAGACACGGACTCTGATGGTTTGACAGACCTCGAGGAAGCCGGTGACAACTTCATGTGGGAAGGCGAGACCTATTCCACCAGCCCGTGCATGTTTGACACCGATAACGACGGTCTTGAGGACGGAGAAGAAGTTGTTGCAGGCGCTGATAACTTCTTGACGCACGCCAACAACTCGGACACCGACGATGACGGTCTCATCGACGGGCAGGAAGTCCTCTTTGTGCCGCGTCCGTTCCAGAACCCCACCAACCCGCTGTTGAACGATACGGACGGGGATGAAATGCTTGACGGATGGGAAATGCAGGTGAAGTCTGCTGAAGACAACACCAACTCTCACAGTCTTTGGGTGGCGACGTCAACCTGGGAACGCCCCGGTTGCGAATCCACGCAAACCAACTCGTGTACGATGCAACCCGGTGGCTATGTTTGGCAAAACTGGTTGGGCGGATTCGCGCTTGAACCCAAATTCCAGGTCAGTGAAATGAACCTCACCGGTTTCCAGATGCCCACCAACCCACTCTGTGATGGCTGCAATGGACGATGGGCTCTTGATCCATCACTGAGTTCGTTGAAGGATGACACCTTCGACGTCGATAACGACACCCTCGCCAACGGCATGGAAGCGCCTGACCGCTGGAACACCAACCCGGTTGACGACGACACCGACGGGGACATGCTGCCCGACGGTTGGGAAGTTTACTACTCGCAACTTGCCTTTGAAAACGGTCTTGCCGACAACGAGACCGTTGGTGTGTACGGCGCCCGCGGTGTCATGGACCCCGCCATGCCCGACAGTGACTTGGACGGCATCAATGACGGCCTCGAGGATCCGGACATGGATGGACTGAACCGAACAGGCCTCATCAAACGCTACTGCCCGGGCTACAACGATTCGACCAACTCTGAGTGCAACATTGATCCCGACTCGCCTGACGGCCAACGCTTCTATGACAATTTGGAAAATTACACCAACTTCGAAGAGATGCAGAACGGTACCAACCCGATCACCAACGACACGGACGGAGACGATTGGAACGACGGGCCTGAAGTCTACTACCAAGACCACGATGACGACGGTATGGCCACGGGATGGGAGTACCACTTCCAGTTTGATCCGTTCGACGGGGCGGACAGAATGGTGGACACCGACGGTGACGGACACGTGAACTTCTGCGAATACAAGTGGGACACCAACCCGCGAAACCCTGTTTCCTACCCTGGTCAAGGTGAGTTGTGCGACCCGTTCAGTGACTGATGAAATCCGGTGATGTGCACTGTGTCTTTGAACAGCGACCGTTTTCCAAACGGGGTTCTTCTGGTCATTTTCTTGATGCTGGTATCGGCCATGCCTCATGGCGTGGCTGAAGAGCCCCCGTCATCACCCGTACAGGTTGAGATTCTGTTCAATCAGCCACAGGGGACACACATGTTGGACATCATCCACCTCAACGGAACATCAAACGTTCCCCTTCGCAACGCCAGTTGGTCGGTCGTCAACATCTCTGGTTCAACACCAACCACTGTCATCTCTGGTCCCTACTTGACCACCGTCATGCCACTCTCAGAAGGGCTCTTTGCATGGAACCTCACCGTTGATGTCCTCGGCCTTGATTGCACGTGTTACGTGAGCATTGAGATCATCGACGAGGGCGGAATTCATCGCCACTCGGACCTTTTGCTCTACCTTGGCGATGCCTTGCATCGACCCGTCATGGTTGGTGAATGGCGGCAGCAGTTTAGCCACGAAATGACGACTGAAAACGGTCAACAACCGCTGCTTCTCGTTGCTGACCGGACCGACTATGAAATTGACTTGGTCCTCGCACCTGACAGTGGTTCCATCTCCATGGTCTCAGCGAACGTCTGTGAAGCACCGTACGGCGTATGTCTTGATGCTCCGGTGTCTCAAACCGTTCCGCATCAACTGGTCGATTCGCAGTTGGTGGTCTCGTTGGAACCAACCAACCTGACCGCTGAAGAGGGTGTTTGGAAGGTCGTGTTCACTGCGACCGATTCACTCCTTCGTACCACAGGACAGCACCATCTGCTTCTCGTTTACGACATTACGCCGCCTAAAGTGCTCCTCAGTGCAGAACAGACAACGCTTGAACGAGAGCCGATCAACGTCTATGCAACCGTAGACGATGGCTACACGGGTGCTGAATTTACCTATACGTGGACCTTGATCGATGAACAGGGAATGAGGCGAGCGCCAACCGATTCGGAACAACTCGCTCCAAACCACCTCCTGTTCAATCTCACGTCTCAGGGCCAGTACACCGTTGAGGTGTCGGTTCGAGACCTCGCAGGTCGAAGCGGGGAGGCTTCGAGCAATTTCACCGTCATGAATCAGCGACCAACTGCGCTGATCAGCAATGATGGAATGATTTTCGGTGAGGATGGACGGTTGACCGTGCAAGAGAATGATGGCTGGGCCATCACCGGCAACCTCAGCTACGACGACGAGCCAATCGAGTATTTGTGGGTCGTGAACGATGATCGCTCCTGGCGTGGGTTGACCTCCCTGAACCAAGAGCATTTTGAAGAACCCGGCACCTACACCATTGAACTGATCGTTTTTGATGACGATGGTGCGACACATTCCACCTTCTTGGAATTGGAAATCCTTGCGCAAAGCATCGATGAATCATCCTCATCGAACGGTTGGCTCGGGTTGCTCGTGTTCGTGTTCTTGCTTGGAATTGGTGTTGGTTTGAGCCGAAGGTCTGGCTCGGTTGATGAATTGCCCAAATGGAATACGACAGGGAAGTCCTCTGTCAAGGAAGAAGCGGCTCGTTCAATTGACGAAGATGCAACGGTTGAAGAAGACGAAGCGCGAGGGTGAATCATGTTCGCTGAAGCGTTGACCCGCTTGCCTCAACGGCCCGAACCAACGAGCGTCGAGGAATACGCTGAGCGCCAGACCCGTCTAACCAATCAGTTCCGTCAAAATGACGTCTTTATCCTCGCCTCGCCTCCACACGCTGTTCATTCAAACGATGTGGAATATCCATACCGTACGTCAAGCGACCTGATTTACCTGACCGGATGGACCGAACCCGAGAGTGTGTTTGTGGTGCGCAACGTAGGAGGGGATTGGGTCTCCTCCCTCTTTGTTCAACCAAAAGACACCCTGAAGGAAATTTGGGAAGGAAGGCGCCCGGGCGTTGAGGGTGCCACTTCCGATTTTGCTGTTGGCGAGGCCTACAACAACGATGAATTGGAAGACCGTCTCAACGACTGGCTGACCGATGCTCGTCGCGTGTTCCACCGCGGTGGCGTTCACGCCGGCCTCGACCGCTTGGTGGAATCAGCCGTAAGGCGCCGAGACCGTGCTCGACAACACTTTGGAACAGGACCAGTGGCCGTTGAAGATCCCTCTGGAATTCTCGCTGAACTTCGCCTTCGCAAGTCGTCTTCTGAAATTGAACAAATGGTGTTCTCCAGCAAGGTGGCCAGCATCGCTCACGAATTGGCCATGCGCCACAGTCGCTCAGGCATCACTGAATACCAGTTGCAATCGGTGATTGAGGGCTTCTTCTCCTATGCAGGTGCTTCTGGATGGTCCTACCCCTCCATCGTCGGATGTGGCGAGAACGCAACCATCCTGCACTACACCACCAATCAAGATGTCTGCGGAGATGACGAGGTCATTCTCATCGATGCAGGTGCTGAATTCCGTGGCTATGCGAGCGATATCACCCGGTCATGGCCGATTTCTGGTAAGTTCACGGATGCCCAACGTGAAATATACCAAATTGTCCTCGACGCACAAATCGCTGCCATCGAAGCCTGTCAAGTCGGCAACCTCTACACGGCCCCACACGATGCAGCTCGCATCGTTCTTGCCGAGGGCCTCATTCGGCTGGGCGTTATCTCGCAGTCGGTTGAAGAGGCCCTTGACATGGAACATGGTGACCTCAAAAAGTGGTACATGCACAACACCAGCCATTGGATCGGGCTGGACGTTCATGATGCCGGTGTCTACAAACCAGGTGGAACGCCACGTGTCCTCGAACCAGGCATGTGTTTAACGGTTGAGCCCGGTCTTTACTTCGGAGCATGGCGGCCAGATGTCGATTGCCCTGAACGGTATGCCAACATTGGCATTCGGATCGAGGATGATGTGTTGATCACTGCCGATGGACCGGTGGTGCTGACCGCAGATTGTCCGAAAACCATCGAAGACATTGAGCGCATCGTTGGCCACGACCTCGAGTGAGGTGATCATGTGGACTGGCAAAGCATCCTCCAACGGCAGTCGCAGTGGACCCGTAGTAGCGCTGCATCGCTTCGATTGACGCCCGAAGAGGCTGTGACATTGTACAATGATGCGCCTCTTCACGCATTGATGGCGGCCGCGCACCATCGGAGGCTTGTCATGCACCCAAGTGGACAGGTCACCTACCTTGTCGACCGGAACATCAACTACACGAATGTCTGCACCATCAACTGTCAATTCTGTTCCTTTTATCGCCCCCCCGGTCATGATGAGACCTACACGCAAACCTACGAACAAATCTCGGAGCGAATCGTCGAATTGGAGGCCATCGGAGGTTCAAGGATTCTGATGCAAGGCGGCGTCAACCCTGAGTTGCCGATGTCGTGGTACACTGACCTCTTGCGCCATCTCCGAACCCACCACCCCTCCATTGACTTGGACTGCTTCAGTCCAATTGAGATCGAGGGACTTGCAGAGGTTTGTGAGATGAGCACCCTTGAGGTTCTCACGGTCCTCAAGGAGGCTGGCATGCACGGGCTGCCGGGCGGTGGCGCAGAGATGTTGGTGGACGACGTCCGCAAGGATGTCTCGCCGAAGAAGGGTGCTCCAGCCAACTGGCTTCGCGTCATGGGTGAAGCCCAATCCCTTGGCTTAACCACCAGCGCTACGAACGTCATTGGCTTTGGTGAAGACAACTCAGCGCGTGTTGAGCACATGCGTCGTATTCGTGCACTTCAGGATGAATCGCTGGAACATCACAGCATTGGGTTCACGTCATTCATCGCTTGGCCCGTTCAGTTGGAAGTAAATTCGTTCGGCCGGCGAAACCGAGGCCAAAACAAGCACGTTCTCGGCGCAGGTTCCACCGAATATCTTCGCCACGTCGCTATTTCCCGTCTGTTCTTGGACAACGTCGAACACATCCAGGCCTCATGGCCAACCATGGGGCTGGCCATCGCACAAATGGCGCTCTTGGGCGGGGCGGATGATGCGGGTTCAACCATGATGGAAGAAAATGTGGTCTCGGCTTCTGGAACCAGCAAACTGGACGCATCAGAGATTGAACTCCAATCCGCTATCGTACGGGCGGGTTTCACACCTGTACGGCGCAACAGCGATTACGATCACTTGGAAACAGAACTGGTCGTGCCGAACCGAGTCGACCTCGCCGCTCCTCCTCCAGCGATCACGTCGTAGGTCCGTAGAAGACGATCCACACCACGGCACGAATGTTTCGTCCACCATTACCGATGCCATCAGAAGGCACGTATTCTTGCCCGTTGTAATAGCCCCTGTACACCAGATGGTTGGTGTTGTTGGTGGAATTGTCAACCCAATCCGTGATGTCAAACGTCCATTGCTTGACATCTTGCCCTGCACACCAACCGGCCCTTCCGAACGGCCACGAACCGAATTGGTTGGCGACCACACCGTTGTTGACTTCATTTTCACAGCCTTCGCTGCTGTAGACGATGGGGTGCCATTCGTAGGTCTGGTGTTGGCCCATGGTGTAGTAGTGCTGATGGTCGCAGAATTCTGCACAGTTGGCCGTGTCTTTGTTGAACCCGTGCCCTGTGATCGTCGCCACAATCTCAACGCTGGTAGCGTACGAAGGCACGGTGAAATTGAGCTGGCGTAGGTACCGAGATTCGTTGTTGTATGTACCGTCAAATTGTCCCCCACTGAAGGCGTACGTGCCATCAACGGCTCTGGTTCCACTTCCCCAATTGCTGAACAGGAAGGTCACCGTCAAATCCCCTTTGTTGGCGCCGGCATACTTGAAACGCCGCTCCTCGCCGTCGTTGAGCATGAACAGGTAGGGTGAGATGTCGGTCAACCACATCCCTTCTCGTCCGTAGGTGGTGATCCAACGTACCATTTCTGTGTCGCAGATGGAATCGTTGTCCTCATCGCAGACAAACAAGTAGGCAAGGTAGTCCCACTCGTGGCATCCGCCATACGAACCGTCGGATTTCTGATACCGGTTGGTGCGTTCATAGCACGCATGTTCGTGGTACACTTCGAGGGTATCGTAGGATTCGAGGTCATTTGGGAGGTCGAACGTTGCATTCGTGAAGGAGGAATACCCACCACCCCAACCGCCGGTGTGTCGTTGAAAATCCATGACGGATACGGCGTGAACCGCCGGATCTTGTTCACGGACTTTGGTTGGGAATTCAGCGACCCATTGGTTGGGTTCGAAGGACAAATGGTAGGGATCGTTGGATTGGGTTGTCCATGCGTAAAGGGAACCGGTTTCACGAGCCAGTTGGAAGCGGTCAATCCCCATGAAGAACGGGTTGTTGAATGAGCTGATCATGGCACCGATGCCGCCTCCGAGGTTGCTTGCGTCAATGTCAATGTAGTGAATACGATCGTCCCAGTAGGCCTCCTCCGAGGTGGTCAGCCCCGCCAACACGGCGTTTCGTTGTTGGATGACATCGTTGTGGTAGCTGTTGTCAAATGAACCGTAGAACAGGTGCGTGTTGGCTGGCAGGTTCCGTATGAATTTCCCGGGGTTTTGTCCCCATGTCGCACCGTTGTTGTTACCGTTGCTGTCCGTGTACTTGAACATGAAAAAGTAAACATCGTGACCCGTCCAACGGTTGTTGAAATTGAAGGTGCCGTTCAAGGTCGGGAAGGTAAATTGGGGTACTGCTTGCATGGGTCCGTTCAAACTGCCGGCGGATGTCCAAGGTACTGGGTTTTGAACCACGGCACAACCGGTGGAATCCACGCTCCAACGGTCCGGAGAATTCGCACACAGGTCCACGTTGGCAAACACACCATCGCCATCAATGTCTGCGCATCCCACGGCGTTGACGGCAAGACCTGAGGGGGTGCCTTCGCATTGATCTTCCAGGTCGTTTACACCGTCGCTGTCTGTGTCCCGTTCCACGGCAGCGCACCCGAATTCGTTCACGTCCGTGGCATTTTGAGGTGTTTGAGGGCACAGGTCCAAGATCTCCCCGGTGGCGTTGACATCGTTGACCCCATCGTTGTCATCGTCCTCATCCTCCGTGGCGTCCTGGCACCCGTCATTGTCCCAGTCCGTGGCGCTGTCGGACACCCAATTGGCCACACCCTTGGCGCACGCATCGAATTCATCGAGGTGGTCGTCGTTGTCGTCGTTGTCGTCCTCGTCCAAGTCTGAACAGCCGTCGTTGTCCCAGTCGCTGTACCGGTTGGAGTACCATCCCTTTCGGCCGACAGGACACAAGTCATCCACGTCTTGGACGCCGTCATTGTCGTCATCGTCGTCCTCATTGGCATCGTGGCAACCGTCGTAGTCGTAATCTGCTGAAGGCGTGCTCACCCATCCGTACGATTCGGGACACAGATCGTAGGTGTCAACAATCCCGTCGTTGTCATCATCTTCATCCTCATCGTTGTCCCTGCATCCGTCCTGATCGCCGTCGGTGGCAAGGGTGGACTGCCATCCTTCGTTGGCGCCAATGCCCGAGGGACATCGGTCATTGACATCTTGAATGCCGTCACCGTCTTCGTCATCTCCTGCACCCTCAATCAGAATTTGCGTTGTCGATGTGTCACTGGCCACCGTGTATCGTCCACAGTTGGCCTGTGTCGTGATGGTGTGAGATTCCGTGGCCTCGGTGAAGTCGACCAGCACCTTCCACGCACCTTCGGTGTTGAGTGCGATGGAGCCCTCGTTGCCGTCGGAGATGGTGTAGGTCAAGGTGCAAGATTCGAGGTACCGGTGGTCAACACGCCCCTCAAACCATACCACGTTTGGCTCCTCGAGGACCAAACGTGCCGGCACCGTGATGATGGGGGCGGCTTCCTCGGGCGCCGTCACCATCAACGGGAGGACCAACGGCTGGAGTTGTGGGTCCATCGTTGAAGCACCGGTGTTCACGATGGAGATGGAAACGATGTGCTCACCAACCACACGTGGCGTAAACACCAAAACAAATCCGACTTCATTTTCCGTCCGCTGCACCGCATCAACGGGGGTGAAGTCAGGTTGCAGGACATCGTAGTCCAATCGCCATTCACCGATGCCCGATTGCTGCACGCCGAGGGTAAAGGAGGCCACTTCGCCCAACTGAATTTCTCCTGGAGCTGCTATCCACGTGGTCTTGAGCTCGTAGGTATCAGGCATTGGCTCTTCAATTTCTGGAGCCGGTTCTGTGGCCCCTAAACAGCCGGCAAGTGCCATGACGGCGACCAAAAAGAGTGCAGAACATTGACGGGCTTGCATAGCAAATGGACCGCTTCGCTGTCCTTCAATGTGTTGTTCATGTTATGTCAAGTTCGCTTCGCCCGTCATGAAGCGGGAGGTCATTCAATTCACTGAACACAGTTGAATGCGCGACTTTCAATGGTTGCACCCAGAGCAACGCACCTCCGCGTTGACGGTCGATTCGGAAGATGCATTCCCAGTGCACGCGCAAGAGGTCGGTGTTCACCGAACCCGGCCATGTTGGTGAGGGCGGCCGAAGTGTCAGTGGTTCCCCCTCTCTCCATCGCTGTGGCTCACCTTGAACCATCAACCGCATGGGCCTGAGAAACAGCCCTCCCTTGACTTCCTTGAGTTCCATGGGCGCATCCTCGCCTCCAGCCGTGCCGTCATCGAGGCCCACTTCCCAGTGGTGAGGGAGTTCGGTGGAGAGTCCAGGAGGTGGTTGACGTGTGGGGTCAATGTCAAGCGTGCGAAGGAGGGATTCTCTACCCGGCGGCAAGACACCCACTCGTAAAATGGCGTCAACGTGGTTCCATGTTGGATCCCACTCGGGAAATTCAACGTTCAAGATGAGATTCTCGTCGGCTTTACTTGGTTGGAGAAAATCAATCTTGGGGGTTTTCAGATTTCGTTTGAGAAAGAGGTTTTGCCGTCGAAGTTCCGACAAATTAGCCAGCACCCGAATGAACAGGGGTGCAAAAATGAGTGGCACAACAAACACGGCCAGGGCCGGATAATCAAGCAAGCCCCACCTGACCGTGTCCAGGCCGTAAACGGGGATGCTCAGCAGTTCCAAAATCGGTGAGATGAACAGGTAAAACAGACTTGCAAGCAAAACGATGACAACGCCGTTGATGAACTGACGCAAGATGTTGTGAATCGGATTGGGAATCAGGTACCAACCTCTCCGTTGGCGTTTAACAAGGCGAACATAGGACTCCTGTTCTTGATGATGCCCGTTCATTTCCTGACTCACCGGTTCCCCGTCCAAAAGATAACGTCGTTCCATCAACCAACCGTCTTCACCTCCTAAACGAAAGGCAGGGGGTCGATTTCCAAGCGATTCCTTGGCAGCGTCCTTCGACTCGAATTCGCCGAGGTCAATGTCTTGTTCCGCAATTGGAAGGGCGTCAGGTTGCCACCGGGCAGCCTCAAAAGGCGGGTAACGAATGCGGTGCTGTTCGATGAGCCGCTTCATGGTCTCACCTCACGACAGGAGCAGCCGAACGCCAGCTTTGAGGGCGAGTGGTCGAAAGGCTGGGACCTGCTTGAGAAGGGCCATGCCCAACGGGACAGGTTTTTCGATATCTCCAATGGCGTTGATCAAACTCAGGGTATCGGGGTGTGCGAAATTGACGAAATGCTTGTCGAGAACTTCATCGGTGCAATCACTCACCAACAGGTTTCGAAGGGTTCGGGCCCGGTCTTGTTCCTTTTTCATGGCGTTCCAAGGTTGTTTGGTGATGGCCTTGAGGTCTTTTTCCGTGAGTTGATTTGATTTGACGGCCGTTGCAAGTTCTTCGTGAATGCATTGAATTTGATGGAATCCTGGACCGATGCCACCACCTGTGGTGGGTTTTGCCATGCCGGCAGCATCACCAAGAAGCATAACTCGGTCTTTGACCGTGTGTTTGACCATGCCGGAGGGAACGGGGCCACAGTATCTTGCAATTTCCTGGGTGTGCTCAAATCGGTCTTTCCAGAGCGGATGGTCCATCAAATCTTGATAGCATGATTCAATGCTTCGCCCGTCAAGTCGGTCGGCTGTCGACCACAAACCGATGCGGTGCGTTCCAAATCCAGATGGGATGACCCAAGCAAAGAAACCTGGTGCAATCGCACTTCCGCTGTACATTTCGAGCCAGCGATCACGCCCCTCATACCCAACCACTTCGGTTTGAAATCCAATCATGAGCTCCTTTGGCCGTCCCATCTTGAACGTTCGACGGGTCCAACTGTGAGCACCATCGGCTCCGATGAGAAGTTTGGTCGTGACGTGAACGGATTCGCCACCACGAAGAACAGTCAAGCGGACACCTCCATCCTCTCGGTCTGCAGCGGTCGGAACGGTGTTCAGCCACAATTCAGCACCTGCTTCCATCCCTTGTTGGACCACGAATTGGTCGAATCGCTTCCTGCACACGACATAGGTCCGCAGCGTGCCTTCTGTTCCAACGGGTACCAGGGTGCCGCTTGGTCCATGAATCAAGGCGCCGTCCACCTCCTCAAGCACCGTGTGGTGGCCTTCAACGACGTCCATGGCGCTTGGAGTGACGAGCCCTGCGCATTGGAACGGTCGACCGACTTCCTCGTGTTCTTCGAGCATCAAGACCTTCAATCCATCTTGGCTTAGGAGGGTTGCCGCCCTTCCGCCGACAGGCCCGGCTCCAACGATGACAACATCGTAGTCCCAACGGTCCATGAAAATCCCTTGAGAGGGATGTGTTTCAACCTTCCTTCGCTGACGGTCCTGTTCACGAACGTTTTGCAAATTTGTAGCCAACCGACTGGTTCTTTTTCAGGTACAACGATGCGCTGAAGGGATTGCTCGTTTTCTTGGATACAAAGTCGTCAAACGGTCCGACTGAGCCGGTTTCGATCAGTGTCTTGGCTTCATCACGTGTCAGGTCGCGCTTCGAGATGCAACGTTCAATGTGAATCTTGCAGTCAGATGAACTGTCCTCAACCGTGTAATGGGTCTCGGTTTCAATGATGTTCGCTTTGGTTTTGGGGCACACGGCCACCACGCCCGGTACAACGGGAAAGCGTTTGGCGTCGGCAGCCGCTGCTCGAGGTGGGAAGTCGTACTTGACTCGGTTTTTGTCAAGTTTCAGGTAGGCGTTGAACGGCTTGTTTCGCCGAGAGGTGAAATCCTCAAGCAACGTTGACTTCCCCTCAGTGAAGATGGGTTTGGCTTCTTCGGGCGTGACAACCCGCTTGCACATGATGTTCTGCATGCCTCTGAACGTGCACTCTGGGTTGTCGCATAGGTAGGCTGTTTTCGTGATTCGAATGGAGCCGTGGTCGCACACAGGACACGGGCAGAGGATTTCATCGTCTTCGCTCGCCTCGCCAGAGCCCGAGCCTTTGCTCACGACCTTCCCGTCTTTTTTGAGCTCAACCGATGCTTCGTAGCCTTCGCCTGTTTGAGAAAAGAAGCCGTGGAGGTTCTCAAGGCTCCCTGTTTCGATGAGTCGGGTAGCCGTGGTACGGTCAAACCAACGGCCGGAGGTGTCTTTCCAAAACACGAACGAACACCCTTTGTCTCGGCCTTCGTTGTGTTCGCATTGGTAGGCGAGGGTGTTTTCCATGATGTTCCCGCTGCATGAGGGACATGCACCGAGGGACGTCTCATTGAGGTAGAGCGTGTTGCGGTCGTGGTCGCGAATTCGATCAACCATGGTTTTCGTTTGTTGAATGATCTTCTCCATGTAGTCCTGCATGGGCGTCTCGCCGCGTTGAACAGAGAGGAGCGAGGCTTCCATGTCACCGGTTAATTCAGCGGACGTGATCCACTCCACGGGAATTCTACGCAACACATCGATCATGCGGATGCCGTGGGGTGCAGCACTGATCGTACCGTTTCTTGAGCGGCGGATGTAGTTCCGATTGAGCAGTTTTTCGATGGTGTCGGCTCGGGTGGCGGGTGTTCCAAGCCCTTTTTCCTTCATGGCGTCGGCGAGATCATCGTCTTCGATGTGCTTCCCTGCGTGTTCCATCAACTGAAGCAGACTGGCTTCCTTGAGACGATTCTTGGGCTTGCTGAGTTCTTCAGAGAACTCGTGCGATTCAAGGGCAGCTGGACATGGATTGCCTGGGAGCGTGCCCCATCCTTCGGGCACCTTGTCCTTCTTGGGCACGACGGCTCGCCAGCCTGGCGTAGACAAGGCTTCTGCATCCTTGAGAAATTGGTGGCCGCCTTTGGTTGCCGTGCGCTTCGTGACCGTCCATTCGGAAAGCGGATGCCAGGATGCCAGGAAATTTCGTGCAATGAGGTCGTACAGTTTCGCGTGGTCGCCACCGAAGTTTTTGGGTGGTGTTTGACCGGTTGGCACGATGGCGTAGTGGTCGGAGACCTTGGCGTTGTTGAAGTTCCGCTTGGCGTTGGAAAGGCCCTCGGATTGGAGACGCTTGACATGCTCAGCATAATCGGGTTGGCCGCCAAGTTGGTCGAGTGTTTTGGCAACGGTTTCGTGCATGTCCTCGGGCAGATGCTTCGAATCGGTTCTCGGATACGTCGTCAGTTTGAATTTGTCGTAGAGGTCTTGCGCAACCCCGAGGGTCCGTTTGGCGGACCACGACCACATGCTGTTTGCGCGCTTCTGCAAGGTTGTGAGGTCAAAATTGAGTGGAGGCTGTTCCTTTTTGGTTCGACGTTGCTCTTCTACCGTGAAGTCTCCCTCGGACGAGAGCATGTCTTCGATGGATTCCTTTTCGGTAGTGTCCATGATCCGGTGTGCTTTGTACTCTGGACGCTCGGGGTCATCTTTGTGGCCCGTGCGTTCCCAACGACCGACCCAGCGGGCATCTCCTGCGGCAAACGTTGCGTTGAGTTGCCAGTACGGCACCGGAACATGAGACAAGACCTCAAGTTCATGGTCAACAACCATGGCGAGGGTGGCGGTTTGGACCCTGCCAAGTGAATTGGCAGAACGATCACGATTCTGTGGAAGTCGTGTTGCAATTCTGGAACCGTTCATGCCAATGATCCAGTCGGCTTGAGAGCGGGAATACGCTGCATCACTGAGCGCTTGGTAGGCTTCCCCGGCTTCTCGGTTCTCGAAGGCCTGCAGCATAGCGTCATACGTCATCGATTGCATCCACATGCGGGACGTCGGGGTTTTCACCTTCGAATGCTGAACGATGGTTCGGAAGATCAGTTCGCCCTCCCTCGCAGCGTCACAAGCGTTCACGATTTCCGTGACCGATTTGTCTTTCACGAGCTTCAAGATGGCGGAGAGTTGTTTTTTGGCTCGCCCGCTCTTGGGTTTGTACTGAAAAGAATCCGGAATGTAGGGCAAACGGTCCACTGTTCCTCGCCAATTCTTGAACGCCTCGTCATAATCATCCATGTACTTGAGTTCAAGCAAATGGCCGATGGCCCACGTAATGATGATGTCGTCGCTTTGCCAGTGTGTATCGGTTTTTTTTCCGACGCCAAGGACGTTGGCAAGGTCCTCGGCAACGCTGGGTTTCTCAGCAATGATGACGATGGACATATGGAGAAAGCGCACCGACGACCATACTTGAACCCTCCTTCGTGAATCAAAGACAGTCTCACACGTGCATGAAATGTATCATTTCATGAGGCGTCTTGTCGGTGATTCATCATGGCTTGCCGGCTTGAACGCTCGTCCCACATCCCTTCGGTATGAGGTCCACCGCAGCCCAAACACCCCGGATAACCTGCCCTGAGCAAATCATCGGCAATGGTTGAAATCGCCGCCCAGGCTTCGCTAGGCTCCATGAAGAGCCAGACCGTTTCGGTTCCCGGCTCGTCAAGGGAGCATCGTCCAAGCACGGCACCGGTTTCGGGTACAATCATCGCAATGGCGTCGGGGTTTCCAAGAACGAATTGTGGAAACATCGTTCGAGCGGGCTGAACATCGGACAATCGAAGGCTGAGGTCCTCGACGGATGCTCGCAGCCAATCTGGGCCCTCTACGACCAGGTCCTCGGTGCGAAGAACGATTCGAGCCAATTCTCGGACGGCAGGCCATCGCGGGTCCGATATTCTCATCATTCTGCCGCAGGAGAGGCAAGTCTTGAAGGATGTCCTTTGGAACCTTAACCACATGGGCCTCGGCTATCGTTGGTTTGGACGCCCATTGCTTCGGTTTCAAGACTCGGAAAAGGCACATGGGCGTTCGCTTTCGATGTTGCGTTTTGCCTCGAACAATCCTTTCACTCGCGGACTGCTGCGGGTACTGTATCGACCGAAGGTCTCGATACCTGTAACGCTCTTTGGCACGGAATACGCCCATCCCTTCGGATTGGCGGCCGGGATGGACAAAAACGCGAAAGCCCTTCGTGGATGGGAAGCAACGGGGCTCTCGTTCGTTGAGATCGGCGGCGTGACGATGCTCGAACAAGCGGGGAATCCCAAGCCCAGGATGTTTCGAGCGTCGCAATCACAAGCCCTGGTCAATCGGATGGGTTTCAACAACGACGGGAGCGAGAAGATCCAAAGGGCGCTCCAAAACCATGTCAACAAGTACGGGCACCCAGGGATCCCAATATGGGTGAATCTCGGCAAATCGAAGGTGACCCCACTCGCTGAAGCGCATCTCGACTATGGAACCACCTTCGAACGGCTGTGGTCTTTTGGCGATGTTTTCGTGGTCAACGTGTCCTCTCCAAACACGCCGAATCTTCGGGAATTGCAAGACGATGAAGGCCTCGTGCGGATTCTCTCCCATTGCAAAGCAGTGAATCTTCGATGTTCAGAGACGCACGAATCCCCGCCCAAACCCGTGTTGGTCAAAGTCGCACCCGACATGACCGATGAGCAACTGATTCACATCGCACAAACGGCTCGAGCCAACGGCGCAGATGGCATGGTGGTGTCCAACACCACCATCGAGCGTCCAGATACAACCAACGGAAAGGACCTCGCCGTGTTCCAAGAAACCGGCGGCATGAGCGGTCGTCCTCTACGGGAACGCTCTACCGCGATGATTGCTACCGTACGGCGTGCAACGGCACCTGATTGGCCCATCATTGGGGTAGGGGGCATCTCCAGTGCGGAGGATGCTTGGGAGAAAATTCGAGCGGGTGCGACCCTGGTTCAGGCCTATTCTGGTTTTGTTTTCGAGGGTCCAGCCCTCACCAAGGCGGTTGTTCACGGACTTGCGAAACGGCTGGCTCAGTCGGGGTTCTCCACCGTTGAAGAGGCGATTGGTACTGGTCTCGCTTGAAAGAGGATTGTTAAGGGTGCACGAGGTGGAAACACCATGTGGGCAAGGCGCACGAGGATTCTCGTCATCGGCGCCGTGCTGACCTTAGGGTTGTTGGCAACCGTTCTGCTTCAATCACCCGCTCCCACACAGACTGTAGACGAATTGATGGCATCTCCTGGCGACCATGTCGACCGAGAAGTCGCCGTCCGAGGTGAGGTTCGTGACGGGACCATTGACAACAACACCATGACCTTCATCCTCGAGGGCGGGACATCCTCACTGACCGTTCGATTCACCGATGCGATGGTGTCCAATGGCCTTGATGACAACCGTACGGTCTACGCTGAGGGCATCTTGCGATACGAGGATGAGGCCTATGTTTTTGATGCAAACATCATCAAAACGTCATGCCCCTCCAAGTATGAAGAAGCAGCGGGCGACGAGGAATGACGGCCTGCGCTGCCTTGATATAGGCTGGCAGACGGGCGGTAGGTGGGATAGGTGGGGAGCTCGGCGTACCCTGAATCACAAATCGTCGTTATGGTGGACCGAACGCCTTGGGGCGGCGGAAGCGGCCGTAGGGTTCCCGTAGGCGGACGTTGATGTCTCGCCCCCACATGACTCGGGTGTCATGAACCGTCTCCGGAAGGAAACGGGGAGTGAATAACCGGGGGACTAGGTCAGGCCGGGAACGGAGCAGCCCTACCTGGGGCCATGGGTGCTGTGGGGATCCGGGATGGAGGAAGCCTGCGGATTTGGCCTTGCGAAGCGCACGTCCACCCTTGGCTCTCCCACCTCAGATGTCAAACACAACGTCGGCGTACCAGCCGGGGCCATCAAATGCCGGCACATCGTCCCACGGGCTGGACAACGTTTGACCTGCATGAACCTCGCCTACCACCAATCGATGTGTGGTGACCGCTTTGATCTCGATTTCACGCTCGATTTCATCCGCGTTGACGTACGAAACCTGTGCCACGGCCGTCAATCCGCCATCATCGTCGGTTGTGATTTTCACCATCCCGTCCACGTACCATTGCCTTTTCACCTCGGCCCGGTAGAGGATTTCATCCAACCAAGCCAGGTAGAGAAATTCTGCATCGGCGGCTCGATGGTTTGAGCGAACACGCCACTCACCCGTGTTGCGCACCACGCTGTTGATGCGCCGTGCGCTTGACTCACTCATGAGATAGTTCTGCATGCCGTTGGCGGCCTCCGTCAAGAGTGATGGGAAACTGTTGGCAAAGACACGCATACCGACATCGGCGGTGGTGGGCCACAACCATGCACTCATGGGCTCACCTCATCGTTTCGACACCTGAAGGTTCCACACGTGTTCGCCCACTCGGTGAATCAAGTCGTCTTTGCTCAGCACGAATGAATCGGTTCTTTCTGCTCCGAGAATGCACTCACATGCGGCGTTCGCCAGGAGGGCCGTCGAGTGGACGTCCAACCCTCGCGAGAGGGAGAAAGCGATCGCCACGGCAGCCGCGTCGATGAGGCCGATCATCTGTCGCAGGTCAACCAAGCCGCACGGTGCATGGACGGTGTCCTCCTCGGCGGAGTAAATGGTGACGCCCGCTTCCCCGGCGAGGACCACCAAGTGCTTCCAATGGTATTGAGCAAGAAGTTTCTCCGC
>JAYYDY010000110.1:0-8662 GCA_036160375.1 Thermoplasmatota archaeon
GTCAGCATTCGAGCGCTGGCCGAGGCTGTCAACCGAACCGTCGGCTCCATGGCGGTGGATTGCGTGTTGGGCGGGGGTTATTTCGGGGATTCGAAACGACGGTTGCCCGACACGAGCGCCGCTGAGGCGTTACTCGGTTGGTCCTGCAAGGTCTCGCTCGAGGACGGTTTGCAGCGGGTTTGGAACGCTCTTCAGGCTGGGCCGTAGTGCTTGAGCACCCGCTGTGTCCAGCCTTGCGGCGAGGGCGTCATGTCGTCCCGTCCGTGCTGGCACAAGACGTCGAGCCCTCCGCTTGGAAGGGTCGAGGAGGAGAACCAAACGGCGTCCACCTTGAGCACGACGAGGGTCGCCACGGCGTCGGGGAGTGGATGCTCTTCGACGTAGGTTGCTTCGATGGCGGCGACGGCTTCCTCGATCAGCAGCGGTTGGTCAGCCACGGTTGGCAGGTCGAGCAGCCCCCCTTCGTCCTCGCCTTGGGGCAAGGGCGTGGCCGTTTCATCGACGATGAACGCGCCGCGTGGTGTAGGCGGCATCATGTTGAGCACGACCTTTCCTGTGGTTCGGAGGTTGTGGAGTGTGTCTCGCGGGCGCTTGTCTTTGTGAATGGAAAAGGAGGCGGTCAGGTAAGGTGGGGCGGTGGAGACTTGCATAACCGACGAGAGCGGGGCGAAATTACGCCCGCCTTCCTCATCGTGTGAGCCGGCGACCACCACGGGACGCGGCGAGAGCACGCTGTTGAGCCAAGTGCTCCGCTCAACGTGATCCATGGCATCAACGTCAAGACGAAGCAGGGGTGGTTGATGCGTGGCCGTGGGTTCAAACCACCGGTCGAGGGTGCCGTTGGCGATTTCTTCGAGGGCATGTTCGTTGAATTCGATGTAGGCTTCCCACCGAGGGATGTCCTCGAGGTCCCCACGAGCTTGCTTCCGTTCGATGGAGGCTCTGGCGTAGTCGTTGCACTTGCGAAGGAAAGCCGCCACTGCTGTGCGTTCATCGGTCATGCCCTTGCCTCCCGTCGTGCTTCATAGTCATCTCGGGTCATCAAGAATACAGCAGGGTTGCCTCCCCATACTTCACCCGCAGGGAGCGGACGCGTCAACACGGCACCGGCTGCGAGGACAGCTCGTTCACCGACGTTGTTGCCCGGCACGATGGTGGCGTTGCCGCCGATGACGGCTTCATCACCGATGTGAACCGGTTGCCACTTTCCTCGGTCGTTGGAGGGCGGGTACTTGTCGTTGAGGATGACGGCTGCGGGACCGATGAACACACGGTCGCCGAGTTGGCAGTCGTCAGCGATGTAGGCGCTTCCTTGGATCTTGCACCCTTCACCCATGATGACGCGCTGGCCAATGTGGGCGAGGGCACCGACGGAGGAACCTGAGCCGATGACCGCGTCCTTCCCAATGTGGCATGGCCACCAAGCAACGCTGCCGCCGAGGTCAACACGCTGGCCCGTCAACGGGAGGTCGTCCATGCCGTTCGCCTCATTCACCAAGGCCAAGTTCTCGCATCAACATACCAACGTGGCCCTTGGCCTTGACGTTGTAGCGACACCAGGCGAGCGTCCCGTCGGGGCTGATCACGAACGTGGAGCGGGCGCAGCCCATGTATTCTCGACCGTAATTCATCTTGAGGCGCCACGTACCGAAGGCGTTGTGGAGTGCGAGGTCTTCGTCAACCAGCAGCGGGAAATTGAGTTCTTGTTTCTCGACAAAGCGCTGGTGGGATTTGGCTGTGTCCTTTGAGACACCCAAGACGACGTAGGACTCGCCGTTGAGGCGACCCATGTTGTCCCTGAAGTCGCAGGCTTGTGTGGTGCAGCCGGGGGTGGAGTCTTTCGGGTAGAAGTAGAGGATGACGGTTTTCCCTTCGTCAAGGTAGGCTTGCAGGCTGTGTTCGTTTCCGTGTTCGTCGGTAGCGGTGAAGGTCGGGGCGGCGTCGCCAGCGCTGAGTTCAATCGTTTCGCTCATGGAGCCAACCCTGAGGCTCGCCACTAAAGCCATTGCTTTGATTTTTGATACAAAATGACGCCGAATCCGGGGCAATTCTCTTCTCTGTACTGCGATTATTCATAGTGAATGAAAATACATTCATGATGGGTGATTCATGGGTTTGCGACCGATTCTTTGAATAACTGCCTGTGTGACAAGACTCCTATGGTCGGCGCACGTATGTCAAGGCGAGCGCGTCGACATTTCAAAAAAATACAGCGTGCTGACACGAAATACGCCCTCCAGGAAATTGCCAGTAGCATTCAAACCGACCTTGACAAGCGCCTGCTGAGTTACGATGAAGCGCTGATGCTCGGCAACATGATTCAAAACAGGGCTGATCAGGTCCCTGGCGACGCCATCGTCTACGCCATCTCCGACCGGGATGCTTACCGTCGCACCCTCGAACTCTACCTTCGGGATGCTCTCCTCACCCGTACCGAGCAACTCCTGCTCTGGGAAGAACGCCGCCGCCTCGGCATTTCGGATGCCGAGCACGACACGTTGCTCAACCAACTGCTCGCTCAGTGGAAGCGTCAAGGGAAGTCGGTCACCATCGACCGCTTCACGGAACCCAATCGCGGAGGTGCTGACCCTGTCTAAGCCTGCCGTCCCCTTGGGCCTTGTCGCCCTGATGCTGGTGGCGAGCTTGACGCCGCTTGCTGTGGCCGACAGCGGGCGCTCAACACCCGACTTCGTGGTGTCATCCTTCACCTTGGACGATGCGGGTTCGATGAACCTCGGCGGCGGGATTGAGGCCGAAGACGCCACCCACGTCGTTCGTGTTCAGGTTCAAAACATCGGCCTCGCCGCGGGACAGGCTTCGCTCACCTTGCTTCTCCAAGGCACGGCCTCATCCGGCGATGTCGTCATTGACAGTACCGACCTGGGCGTTATCGCCGCCGGTGCTTCCAGTGCCGTGTCGGTCTTCTCCTGGTCGGCCACCTTGGGTGCCAATCAAATCCTGAAGGCGCGTATCTCCTCCTCCACCGACGTGAATACGGGCAACAACGAAGACCAGATGGTCATCGACGTGAGCCGCTATCAAAACAGCAGCGTCCCGGTGGTTGACATCCCGCAGCCAAGCAGCGGCGCCAGCAGCGTGGTGTGGTCGCAAACCATTCACGATTTTACCGTCAAAGTTCGCAACGACGGTGTGAAGAATCAATCGGCCCAGTTCTACCTTAATTTCACCGAGGCAGGCAACCCCTCGAACACCTTCTCTGAGGTCTCCAGCATTGTCCCCGTTGTTCGCCCTGGGTCGCTGTACGCTGGTGGAGCCAGCCTCTACGACGTCACCATGCAGTTTGATGCAACCGCCCGAACGGGGCAGTGGGATGTGGTTGGCGAGATGCACTTCAGCGGACTCAATTGGGCCAATTCAATTGAATTCCTCAACCAGCGCGTGGTGTTTTCCAACTACGACTTTGAGTTGACGGCCGCCCATGACCGCAGCGTTGAGCCCGGGCAAACAGCACAGTTGACCTACGCCATCGAAAACACTGGCGTCAGTGTGGATGACTATCAGGTCAGCGTCTCGGACGTGAACGGCTGGGTGTCGGCCATCAGTCCATCGCCCTCCACGCCCACGGTCACGGCCAACGGCACCACCTACGTTTTCGTCGATGTGACCGTCCCAGCATCGGCGCTCCGTACCGACGCCGACACCATCACGCTCAGCATCACCTCCAACGGCGGTGGGTTTGCCAAGAGCGTCTCCACCACCATCTTGGCAAGCGAATCCTACGATGGCTCGGTTGAAATGGATAGCGACACCAAATCACTGACGCCAGGTAATCCCACGCCCATCCAGGTGAAAGTGCAAAACGACGGCAACGCGCCCACCTCCTTCACCCTCAACGCCGGCATCTCGACCAACCCCATCAACTGGGATCTTTCGTTTTCCTCCGCCACCACGGGTACGCTCCAACCTGGCGAATCGGTGAACGTCACGCTCACCGTCACGCCTCCAGTGATCCAAAACCCGCTCGTTCCTGCGGAATACAACGGGGCCGGTGATACCATGTCCGTTTGGGCACAAGCCACCTCGGTTGACGGTGGTGTGCCAGAGGTCAACGCCACGCCCGTTCGCATTCTCCCCGTCATCGTGGTGGACCCTGGCCTACCAACAGAGAGCATTGACATGACGGTGCAGCAGGTGCTTGAAGCACAGCAGGGCAGCGGGCTCGAGGAAATCCTCAATCTGGATGTTGAGGTTCGCCACAACCTCGTCACGGAACTCTCAGAAACGGTCGACACCACCCTCTCCCTCGGCACACCTGTCTTTACCTCCGATTCGTCCGGTGGTTTCTCCGAAGCGGCTCGCTGGGCTGTTGGATTAACGCCCACCTCGTTGCCGGGTATGTCCCTCGGTGAGACCCGTCTCGCCGTGTTGACGGTTCAAGGGCCTGCCGACGACTATTCCGTGGCCGGTTCGCTGTCCATCCCCATCACGGCCACGCCGAGCCTCGGTGCAGCTCACAGCAGCGCTAACGTGATTCCCACCTCCATCTCGCAGACCCTGACCATCAACATACCACCCGTGCTTGGCGTTGAAGGCCACAACGGTACAACCCTCGACGCCATGGTCGGCGAAGAGACGTCGTTCGACATCGACCTCGCCAACACGGGCAACAACATGACCTCGTACCGTCTGGTGTTAAACAACCAAGTGCCGGACGGTTGGGATGTTTCCTTCAGTACCAGCAGCATCATGCCTTCCACCACGGTCGTTGATGTGCCTGCCGATGTGGCTGATTACCCATCGAACGCTTCAACGCACATCACCACCTTCCCGCTCATTCTCACCACGGACCCCGAAGCGCCGGCCAACAGCGTGGAACCCATTGGCATCGATGTGTTCGAAATGTCCTCGGGGACCTACATTGCATCCTTTGAGGTGCCCGTTCGTGTGGGTGAGAAAGTCAACGCCTCCCTCTCGCCCACCAGCCAAACCGTGAACCTCTCCATCGGTGAGACGATCACCACGAGCGTCATCATCAGCAACGAGGGAAACACGCCCGCCACCTTCGGCGTCTACCTCGATACGTCGAACGCCGGTGAAATCGATTTCGTGCTTGAAACGCCCACCGTGGTCCAAATTGGTGCTGGCTACGAATCCACCGTGCGCGTCCGCCTCACACCGACCACCGACGCACTGGCAGCTGCCAACTATTACGCCACCGTCTGGGTCTCGAATGCCGAATCCGGCTTGAACCTCTCAGCCAACATCCTCGGCAACATCAGTGAGCAACACGGCCTTGTGGTCAGTACGCTCGAAGAAATCGGTGTTGTTCCCGGCGAAACGCAAACCGTTGATTTTTCCCTGATCAACAATGGGAATCTCGTTGAGGATGTCATCGTGGAAACTTCGGTGGCCGGCAACTGGACCGTAACACCCGCTTCGTTCCCGTTGAGTCTTGACGTGGCCGCCACACATACGGGCTCGTTTGATGTCGATGTCCCTGCTCTTACTGACGACAACAGCATGGCCAATGGCGCACTGTATCCTGTCACCATCCGTGTTCTGAACGCTTCCACTGGTGAAGAACTCAAAGTTCACACCTTCCGCTTCGTCGTGGCGCCGTTGTTCCTCGTCGAAGTTGAGGACTGGCCAACGACCATGGATTATCACCGTGGCATCAGCCGAACATGGGATGTGAAAATCACCAACACCGGCAACAAGGACGTTGAAGTCAACGTGACCTACACCCTGCTTCAGGGTGGTTTGACCACACCGAGTTTGGACTGGGAAGTCTCCCCAACCGCGCCTTCTCGCTTGTTCCTTCCGCGTGGCGAAACCGTCCCCTTCTCCTTCGGCATCAGCAGCGTTGCTGTTCAACCGGCGCTGACGCTGGCCGCCAACCTCATCCTCACCCTCGACCCCACCGAAGCGGCGGTCCAGGGCAGCGCAGAATACTACACCGACCTGCGAATGAATCGGTTCTTTGAACTCGGCGACACGTCGGTCACGCCACCAAGCGATAACGGTCCGCAGAGTTTCTCCATCGTTTATTCGCACATCCCAACAGGGCCGGAAAGTGCCGTCGCTTACGAACTCGAATTGTGCCGAGCTGAACGCCTCCTCGACGTGGACGATCTCGGCCAGAACGCCTCGCTCTACGGTTGGACGTTTGCCGTTCGGGTCGACGACACCGACTATCCACTCAACATGTCGGCCTTCTGCGGTTCGACTTCGTTGGGGCCCGAATCCCGCATCACCTTGCCAAGCCGGCAGCCCTGGGTCACCAGCGCCCCAATCGAACTCATTGTCGATGCGCCCAACCCGCCCAACATTCTCCCCGGCGACGGATGGGACCTCACCTTCCGCCTCTACCACCCTGACGAAAACAGCGGCTACACCATCTACGAAGAGGACGTCTTCACCTACCAGCTGGCCGTGTTCGCTGACCCAGCCATCCACGCCCAAGGGCCGATTGACCCCGAAGCCTTCTACGAAGGTCAAGAGACGCAGTATCAGGTCACCGTTCGCAACGACGGCACGGCCCAAGCCCTCGGTGTTTCGGCCATGTTGGACTGTAACGGTGCCGTCGACGTGCTCAGTGTCCCTGACATGGTGCCCATCATGGCGGCCAACGCCGAGCACACCTTCACGTGGGACGTCAGGCCCGTTACCATTGACTGGTGGGAAGTTGAGCGCACCGTTCAGTGCGACGCCTCCCTTTCCTTCCTTTACGTCGGCGATGGCAACGACGAAACCAATGACCGTTCACAAGGTGTTGAACTCGGTGAAGAAACCGTTCAATCGTGGTCCCCAGACCTTTCCATCGCCTTTGTGGCGTGTGTGGTGGCGGCGTTGCTTTCCTTTGTGTTCGTTCGCCTCTCCAGCCAATCCGAGAAGTGGCAACTGGGTGGCGTCTATGCTGGCGTGATCGCCTTTGGCTTTGCCTTCCATCTGTTCCAAGTTCCGTATTACGGCCCCGCCATCCTCGCTCTGAGTGCCCTGTGGATTTGGCGCATGACGTGGAAGAGCAGCGACGAGTTCAGACTCATTCACGAAGACTATCAGCGCGCCAGAAAGGGGACTTCCACGGTGTATTCTGACCACTTTGAGGCCCTCAAGGACAGCCGACGGCAGTTGACCATCATCTTGTCCATCCCGGTCCTGGGTATGCTCGCCATCGTGCTCGGGCTCCCGCCTCAACTTTCCACGGACAGCGACAACTTGGTGGCCATGGCGGCGTACTTCTTCATCATCATGGCCGGTGTTTGGTACCTGCTCAAGCGCTCGGACAAGATGTACGGCAACCTCTACGGTCGCATGACGGATGCTGAGATCAAGTCCATCCGCATCGAGCGTGATTTGAGCGACCCCGCCCGCTTGCTCAACGATTTGGCCGACGACGGCCTCGACTTCTCTGCCATTCTCGGTGAGCGTGCTCCGGTGGCCGCTGCTACCGCAGCATCCGCTGTCCCAACTTCCGGTGGTGCGTCCAGCGCCATCAGCGCCGACGAGGATGAAATGGAACTTGCTGCTGACACCGCGGTTGAGGCCGAGGATGCAACAGAAGAGGAGGTGGAAGGCGATGCCTGAAGACGACGCCTTGACGGACATGATGGCTCAAGAGCGGGCTGAGCGGGAGCAAGGCATTCGTGAAGCCTCTCAGACCCTCGAGCGCATCGCTCGTCAGGCCGCCAAGCGCGAGAATCCTTCGCTGGCTGAGACCGAGATGGACCTCGGCGAGGTCAAGGTTCACCTGAGCCTCCATCAACTCAGCAAGGCGAAGAAATCCCTGCGTCGTGCGGAAAAGACCCTCGGCGAGTTGGAGGAGGACGTCCTTCACCTTCGCCGAAGCATTGCCATGCTCCATCGTCTGCTGGTGCACAAGCACATTTCCCTTGAGGAAGCCGAGCGCATTCTCTACAAACTTCGCGAAGCGACAGCAGCGGCTGAACTCGGTGACATTCGTGCCTCCACCGAAGAGGTCGAAGATTTGCTCGAAGACATGATCGGCGGCAACACCTCAACGCTCAACCCGTTCTTGTTCCGCCACTTCTGGATGGGCGTGGACACTCGCTGGCCTGCCGGTGGCGAGTCCGGTGTGTTGCTGGTCCGCATCATCAACGACGGCCCGATTCCCATGCCCATGCTTCGTTTGAAGCCGCCTGTGCCAGAAGGCTGGACGGCCAATCCGCCCAACGTTGACCTGCCCATCATCGCCCCAGGCGGTAACATCCCGCTCCGGTTTGACATCCAGCCCGACTACCGTCTTTCTTCCGAAGACATCCCGCTGACCCGCAAATTGTCGGTGGCCACCGCCTACGAGATGCGTTCGGGCGAAATTACGGTCACCATGCGCGTTCAGAACCGGTCCATGGAGCCGCTCTCCGAAGTCCTGCTCACGCCATGGATTCCACCCGGCTTCTCTGCAGAAGAGGTGCCATTCATTCGCAATCTTGCTCCCGACGAAGTCGCCGTGCTCCGCATGCCGCTTCGCATCAACCTCGGTCAAGGAGGTGCTCTTTGACCGCATCCTGTTCCACCCGCAAAGGCGGGGGAAGAAAACAAAAAATGGTGAAAAACATGAAACATGAAACGAAGAACGAACAACGCGACAACGTCGCTGCGATCGGTATTGGTGCAATGATCGTCTTCATTGCGCTGATCCTGGTTGCTGCGGTGGCAGCTGCGGTCATCATCCAGACGG
>JAYYDY010000111.1:0-7904 GCA_036160375.1 Thermoplasmatota archaeon
GAGGAAAGGTCGCGGTGTTGATATACGCGAGGACAGAGCGAAGGTCGGCGCAGGAGTCGCCCAGCTTGGTCAAAGGCGCTGGGATGAGGTCCCAGTCCGTAACGGTTCGCAGGTTCGAATCCTGCCTCCTGCACTCTTAACAAATCACAACAGCGTAAGGCAGGATGAGAACCGAGCGCCATCTCTGATGGCGCGTTGGTGAGAATCCTGCCACCATCACGTACCCGAACTTCCCCGAGGAGGGAGGACCTTCAATCGAGAATGATGTTCTCGTTGTTCAGGGCGTGGTGCCACATGCCGTTCAGCCGAACGATGTTGTAGGCGGAGCGATCCACTCGGTTGACGATGTTGATGACTTCGAGACGCATGGCCTTTCCGCCGAGCGTATCCGACTTCAAGATTGACAGAGCAGCCACCGCTTCTGCATGGTAGGCTTTGACTGCTTTCCAATGTTCACGAACTTCATCGGCAGGGACTTCTCCTCCATTGGTCAGGCACTCAATCGTGATGTCAATGAGTGAATTCAGTGAGTCATGCATGGACGTCACGGGGTCCACGATATCGGATGGAAGCTCATCTGCATTCTCATCCAGTGAGCGGTCTGAACGGGCGATGTCCCGTGCGTGTCGGATAAGTCGTTCCACTGTATCAACGGCTCGCAAATAGGTCGCAACAATACGGAGGTCCTTCATCAGCGGTTGATTCAAGGAAAGAATGAGGAGGAGGTTGTTGGTCAAATCCCAATTCACTTCACGCGCCTTTGCTCTGACTTTTTTGGCCTCTGAATAGACCTCGCGGTCAAGTTTGGTAAAGGCGTCAATGGCGTCGGAATAGACGTCCCTTGCTTCTTCAAAATATTCTTTCAAATCCTGTTGAATGGATTTCATTCGTTCGTCGAGTCCTGTTCTAATTGGGGGCATGTTCGTTCACCTCAGCCAAAGCGTCCCGTAATGTACCGCTGGGTCAATTCTTGGTCCGGTTCGGAGAATATTTTCTCTGTCTTGTTGAACTCCACCATCCTTCCAAGGTACATGAACCCTGTATAATCACTGACACGGGCAGCCTGGGACATGGAGTGGGTTACGATAACGACCGTGAAATCCTTCTTGAGTTCAAGGATGAGTTCCTCGATGGCTGCGGTTGCGATGGGGTCCAACGCGCTGCACGGCTCGTCCATCAGGATGACATCCGGCTCAATTGCAATGGTTCGAGCAATGCACAATCGTTGCTGCTGACCGCCCGAGAGAGAAGTCCCAAGGTCGTGGAGACGTTCGGCGACTTCCTTCCAAATCGCTGCGCGCTTGAGGCTCTTTTCGACAATCGCATCCAATTCTTCACGCGTGGGTTGGTGGTGGAGACGAACACCATAGGCCACGTTTTCGTAGATGGATTTCGGGAACGGATTGGGGCGCTGAAACACCATGCCGATGCTCTTACGCAGCTCGACCAAGTCAGCACCTTTGTCGGTGATGACGAGGTCCCCTTTGGTGATCTTCCCCTCGTATCGGCAAATGGGAATGAGGTCGTTCATGCGGTTGATGGTACGCAGTAGGGTGCTTTTGCCGCAACCGGATGGTCCGATCAGGGCTGTGACACTGTTCTTTGCAATGGGAAGCGAGACGCCGTAAAGCGCCTGGTTTGAACCGTACCAAAGGTCCAAGTCTTCAATCATCAAATCCAATTCACCGTCAATATCGAGGTCTCGGGTGGAATCCGGGACCAACTCGCCGCCTATTTCTTCACTCATGGGTTCAACCTCCTACGGAAATGCTCTCGAAGAATAATCGCCACGCTGTTCATGGCTGCCAGCAGCACGATGAGGGTGATGCTGGCCGCAGCGGCCATGGAGTGCCACGCATGTTCGGGTTCAGACGTCCAGAAGTAAATCTGGATTGGAATAACGGTGAAGTTGACATTTCCACCGGTAAGCCCCGCCAGTGGCTCGGGGTCGAACAACACAAGGGCTGCGGCTCCAACCACGACCAGCGGCGCTGCCTCACCCATAATTCGACTCATGGCCAGAATGCTCCCGGTCATGATGCCGGGCATAGCTGAGGGAAGGACGTGGTCTCGGGTGACCTGCCACTGCGTGCAACCCACGCCGTACGCCGACTCACGCAGCGACCGGGGTACACTTCGAAGTGCCTCTTGACTGGCAAGGACGATGATCGGCATGGCCATCACGCCCATGGTGAGCCCAGCGGCTAGAATCGATGGGCCCAACCCTAAACCAATGCCGCCTTGCTTCACGAAGATGGCCAAGCCGAACATTCCGAAGACGATGGACGGAACACCGGCGAGGTTGGTCACAAGTGCTTGAATCAATTTGGTCGTGCGAGTGGGTTTAGCGTACTCCTCAAGGTAAATTGCGGCTCCAATGGAAATCGGCATGGAGACCAGCATGGCGATGGTCATGACCCAGATGGTGCCAAAGAATGCAGAACGAATACCTGAAGCATAGGGGATGAAGATGTCCTGGTAGCGTTCAGTCAAGAAGGGGATGTTGATGGCCAGAGGAATGAACAGGGCCGAGAACACAAAGAGCATTCTCGCCCACATGAGTAAGCCCTCGCGATTCGTGATGGAGTGTTTCAATCGGTCAAACTGCGTCGGGTCGCGTCCTTGATTTCGAAGTCGGGTTAACCCTTCGAGAAGACGAACCAAAATCACGCCAACCACGAACCAGCACAGTGCACCCAGCCAGGCATCCAACGTGAACGCCCCCACGACCAAGGTCGCCGCAGCGAGGATGTAGGAGCCGTACTTGACTGTCCGCTCTTTTCCACCGAGTCGCTCAACACGTTCCAGCATCTTTGGCATCGGCACAGATATGAGCAGAATAGCCCCGAGAAGGGTCGCCCAAGCCGCTATCTCAAGGGGCGTGGACACCAGGGAACCATCGGCTACGAGAAGGTCAACCTCCCCGGATATCACGAACGCCCCCACAGCAGGCGCACCGGTGGGGTCGGCGGCCGGGACAGGTCCGGACAACTGCTCAACGGTAACGGGGACGTCGAGGCTTGAAAGGAGGTAGAATTTGGTCTTCTTCCCGACCTCCACCGTATTGGTTGAGACGCCTGACGAATCCACAATGATGTCTTCGCTGAGGCCGCGCTCGCCCGTCACGGTGATGGTGATTATGTGTGTTTGTGGGCTCCCGTCGTTCCATGAGAGTTCCAGCACCACCGCATCACCGATGAGGTCGCCATTGTCGTCCACTGTGGGATGGTCCCACTTGAGAATGTAATCGGAAACAGGGATGAAGTCGGAGGCCGGCTCAATCTGTCCCGATTCGCCATCGATGAAGGTCGGCTTGGCGATTTGCCAGACGAGCACGGTCAAGAACAGCAGACCAATGAGGCCTGACAGGGCAAGTCCGGTGGAGCCTGCCCGCTCCATGAGATCCCGTCGGGCACGGTTTCGCTTCTTGAGGAGGTCGATGTCTTTCTTCATCAGTACGCCTCCCGGTAAGCGGACAACACCTTGTTGCCAAGTAAATTCAGACACAGTGTAATGACGAAGAGGTAGAGGCCCACGGCGAAGATGGTCAAGTAGCCAATTTCACCAAAGGGTAGGTCGCCGCCGACGCGCTGAGCAATGTAAGCCGTCATGGTTTGAGCCGGCAGAAACATGTTGGACGTGTAGACGGCCACGGTCCCGACGGCCAAGGTGACGGCCATGGTCTCGCCAACGGCACGGGAAAGCGCGAGGATGATGCTGGCGATAATTCCTGAAAGTGAGGCTTGAATCATCACGTTGAACGTGGTCTCGATTTTTGTTGCGCCGAGAGCAAGGGAACCTTCCCGTAATTCGTTGGGAACAGCCCGCAGCGCATCTTCCGACATCGAAGCCACCAGCGGGAGAATCATGACGCCCACCACGATTGCACCGTTGATGGGGTTCAAGACGTTGGGTGGGGCGTCGATCCACCCCTGGGCAAAGGCGTAATCGCCGACTTCCACCACCAGCGGGCCGATGTAAATGAACGCAAAGAAGCCATAGACGACAGAAGGAACACCGGCCAACAGCTCGAGGGTTGGTTTGACCACGGCCACCAAGCGAGGCGAAGCATACTCGCTGAGATAAATCGCACATCCTACGCCAAGCGGGACGGCGATAAACAAGGCTCCGAAGGCTACCTGAAGGGTGGTCAACAGGAGGCTGTTGACACCAAACGACATGTTCTCGCAAAGCGCCCGTCGGTCGGCACAAGCGCCAGTTGGCGTCCATTGGGTTTGGAAAAAGAACTCTCCAATAGCACCACCGTGATTGTTGGTGATGGAGAAGAAAAGAACCGCAAGGGAAGAGAAGCCAAGGAAGTACAAGAGAGAACGGTCGGGCGTGGTTTCGGATTTTCCAGAAAGTAAGAGGTAGGCCTTTCCTGCTCGTCGCCAAACGAAAACAAGCCCGGCAAAAGCAAGTCCGAGTAAAAACGAGCCTGAGAGAATCCATGTCAAAACAGGCGTAAAAAGAGCGATTTTGTTGATTGATGTTGGTGGAAGCATGAGGTTCTTCGGAGCTCGCCCGAGTTGGTCTCGCTTGAACTGGATGATGTATTCTCCAACGAGGGCTAAAAGCAGGATAAGAAGTGATGCACCGCCCGCTGAGGACAACCCGGCAACATCAATTTCGAACGTGAACCAACCACGGGAGTCAGCCACTTGAGAAAAGAACGACATCGCTTCAAATAGCAAAGTTTGGATGATCCCGAGGGTGATGAGAATCACGGACAGGCTTGTGAAAAAGAGAATGTTTCTCGCGTTGATGCGCGATGCTTTCTTTGGCCCGTACTTCTTCTCAAGGTGCTCCATGGGGTCCATGATATCTCACCTCAAACAGATTCTAACCGCTCGTGCATCAGCATGTTGAGCAGGGCTTCGGCGAAATTAATGCCGTACGCACAGAGGCGGCGAATGGATTCGGATATTTGAAATTCACAAAACAATCGCTCGGCGGATTTTCGGCCGGTCCACAAATCGCTTTCCGATGTTTCAATCTCCGCCATGAGGGCAACCAGTGATGTTTTGGCCTCGTGGATGATGTTGACGTCCTTGGTGTACATGTTGTGCACCAGGGTTTTGAGAGCCTGTGCCCATGAGGGGATGGCAAGCAGCGGAAGTTCTGTGGTTTTGCTTTGAACGAGATGGGAATTGTCCCGGACGAGAACGGCCAATCGGGCGGCGTGGTCGCCCATGCGCTCCAACACACGAGCGATGTTGGCGTGCTCCATGGCCGTGTAGCGGTCCACCTTGAGTTTCTTTTCAACGGAGGGGTTCTTCAGCGCTGAGGCGACTTGACGTTCGACCAATAACCGACGGGCGTCGATTTGACGTTCACGGTCTTGAATGTCAGAGAGAAGGTCGATATCTTCGCCGTTCAGCACTTCGAACGCATCGTTCACGAGGCTTGAGATGAGGATGTACATGCGGTTGATGGAGACTTGAAGGCGCAATTCAGAGGGGTTGAGAATGGAGACAATCCGAATTTCCTTCTCCGTGTCATCCTCAATCTCCATGCCCCGCGTGTCTCGTAGGAAATCTCGAATATTGTTGCGGACCGCGCGGGGAATCTTTTGGTCGCACTTGACCTCAATGGTGTTGGTACCCGACAGGTATGCGCCAATGAGCAAATCAACGAGTCCAACCGTCAGGGAGCAGCAATCGATGCTCACGCATGTTTTCGCATCTTTGCCCTGCATGGGCGAAATTCGGAGGTCGCCGGAAGCCAACTCCTCAATGCTGACCACATCGCCTTTGTCGAGACGGTTTCCTTTCACCCAAGTCTTTGGCAACGAGACGATCATCGTTGACCCGCCCGTGAGTTGAAGTTTTCGAAATTCGCCTTCATTCACCGCGATGCCCTCCTCTGTTCACATCCATATGTAACGGTGATAGATAGAAGGCCTATTTATTCTATTGGCTGATATATATTTCTATTGTGCTGCCAATAGTCTGTATTGATGAACCCCATGTGTGACCGGTGAATCCACAGCACAAGGAGCGAATACAATGAACCTCAAAAAGCATGCAAAAACCCTGACCATCATCATGATCCTCATGACCACCGGACTGGCCGGTTGTCTTGGTGATGGAGAAACGGAAGACGTCGAACAGAAAACCATCAACATCGCTGGAAGCAGTACGGTGTTCCCCGTGGCCAGCGCCTGGGGCCAAGCCTACAGCACCGCCAACGATGACTACACCGTTACCGTTGCAGGCGGTGGTTCGGGTGCCGGCGCCTCAAAGGTGTGCAGCACCGACGCAGACAGCGTCAACATCGGTGACATGAGCCGTGGCTGGAAGGATTCCGAGGCCTCGGTTGGTGCCGATGGCTACACCTATTCCTGCGCCAACTCCGACGTCACCGTCACGCAACTCGTCGTCGCCATCGACGGCTTGTCCGTTGTCATGAAGAAGGGTGGCGCTGCCGACCAGTGCATCACCGACTTGGGTGGCCTCTCCATGGCCCAACTCCGCTGGATTTACAGCGATTGGAGCGAGGATGACCTCGCCAATCACGAAAAGGGCGGCCTCGACATGAACTCAACCACACCCAACAACGACGGTGATGGCGTGCGAGAGTGGGGTGACCTGCACAACTCCACGGCCTGCCCCGACCAAGAGATCAAACTCTGGGGCGCCGATTCCGATTCGGGAACCTACGAATACTTCGGTGAGCAGGTGTTCTGCAAGAAGTGTTTCGCCGACGCCGACCCTGTTGCAGAGGGCTTCGACTCCGCTCGTGGCTACCAAAACTCCGCAGACGACAACCAGATCGTTAACGGCCTGACCGGTGATGAATACGCCATTGGCTACTTTGGCTACGCCTACTACGAGGAGAACGCCAACGAGCTCTCGGTCGTGGCCATCGCCAACAACGACACCCACGGTGTCCAGGACGCTGGCAACGCTGTTGCTCCCGAGACCAGTACCGTGGCAGACGGTAGCTATGCGCCGCTTTCTCGCTACATTTACATGAACGTCAACAACAACGACTGGGATCTGGTTCGAGGCTTCTTTGACTACGGATACTCGGACGCTGGCATGGACCACGTCGCCGATGTCGGCTACGTGCCCTTGCCCGATGCCATGTTGACCGAGATGAAGGCGCGACTTGGCTGAGTCAGTCCCTCGTTGACGTACACGATTGTACACCAGCGTCCACCTTGGACGCCCCTCCCAACCCCCTGGATGGAGTTGGTTGACGTCGTCAGGAGACCCGTGATTCCTCCACGGACTGCAAAGGCGGCGTCAACCCTCCATCCCTCTCAAACAAGGTTATGACGGGTTGGTGAGTCGGAAGACCATGGTTCAACAGAACATCGACTTCATCGGCGGCGGCTTCAAACTGACCTTTCCCTACACCTTCGTTGGTTGGGCTCTCTGGGCCTTGGGGCTCGTCCTCACCGGCATCGGGATTGTTGCAGCCGCCAGCGACCTCGCCGGATTGGGCGTGTCCGCTGTTGGTATGGTGGCCTTGGCGATCGCCTCTCCAGGACGCATGTCGGCCGGACTCCACAGGATGCGAAAAGAAGCCATCGACCCTGAAATCCTCCAGGCGAAGGCTGATGAAAGCGGCTACACGATGGAAAATTGGTTCCTTCAGCAAAGCACCCTCGTCCCCACCAACGACCCGAACGACTGGATTCTCCCCGCCCCAGGCCCTCAAACTTGGGACTCAGCCAATCCCTACGGGCCGCACGGTGATGGTACACCACTCCCCGAGCACCCGGCCAAGGTTGGTACACCGCAGCCCGCGACGATGACATCGCACATCATCTTCGCCGGTACGGCCGCCATTCTCACCGTGGTCGTTGGTGCTGTTATCACGATGGATGAGACGGCAGAGGCTGGAATGATTCCGGCCCTTGCTATTGCTGGCTTGGGCCTGATTCTCACGCTTGT
>JAYYDY010000112.1:0-30845 GCA_036160375.1 Thermoplasmatota archaeon
ATCGGTCACGCCACGGTTCCACCAGATCACCTCGAATCACGCCTCGAAGCGTGGGCGGTGTGTCAGGATGAAGTCGGAGACCGCCTCTCTGGTCTGGGCGTCAGGGTCCTGCCTGCAAACCAAGCTACGTCTCGAACAGCACGTTGGATCGACGGGGCCTTGGCATCCCCCCTCGGTCGTAGCGGTGGACAGTTCAGCCAGTTCAGCGGGCGAGAGCCCACGAAGGTGCCGGCCTTTGTCATGCACCGTCGTACGACCCTCGACGCCGTTGGGGGGTGGGATGAATCCTTCATTACCAGCCAGGACAGTGAACTTTCCATGCGCCTCCTGAAATCGGGATACGTGCTCTACAGGGATGGCGCCACCATAGTTCACATGCACAAGCGCTCAACCCTCGCCAACTGGTGGAAAATGGGCCACCGGTACGGTTTCTGGAGAACCAAAGTGCTTCTCAAGCACCCTCGCCGTGCAACCTGGCAGGAATTCCTCCCGTTGGTGGGTCTCTTGCTGACCATGGCGTTGGGGGTGACTGGCGAACCGCTTTGGTGGGGCCTTCTTGCATGTTATGGGGGCGCTCTCGGAATCGCGGGCGTTCACCGGACAATACATGGTGACGGATGGTCGTCCTTGTTTGGCGTACCCCTGTGTTTGCTGATGCTTCACACCAGTTTTACGCTTGGTTTGGGCGATGGATTGGTTCGTCGGGGGCGGATGCCCAGCGACCGTTCGTAGATACATTCAGCCAATAGATACATCAGTGAATCGCCAGACCAGGAGACTGAGCACCATGGCCAAACCACGTGGGGTCACGAACCGCAGCCTCAGCGTGCTGCCGCTTCTCGTGATGGGGGCTTCTCATCTGTCGCTTCCCCCGCTGCAGACCATGTTTGAACTCGAACCAAGGCTGATGTACGCATGGTACCTGGTCGCCGTTCTCATCGGCGTGGTGGTGTATCGTCGCTCAGGCGTGGTCAAAGATCACGAATACAACCGAGCCAAAGCCATGCGAAAAATCAAGCATGTCTACGAGGCAGAGGAGCGAGGTGTTTGGGCCACGGATGCACAACTTGATGCGACGATGGACCCGTTGAACAAACACGGGCTCACTCGTTCGGTCGCAGAGATTTCAGGGGAAGGCCCGGAAATGGAATTGGGCGACGAGGCCAAAGTCGAAGTCCAAATGCTCAGCGAAGCTGACCACATCGTCAAGGCCAACGCCCGAGTCACGGGAAGTGCCACGTTGGACGACGAAACCGTTGTTGGTACCATGGGTGCCAGCAGGAAGATCGGGCCCATGGATCGATTGTTGGATGGCCTCTTCGGCCTGTTTGGTATCGACAGCAAGGCCGACCGCGAGGCTCAGCGCCAGGCAAGGTTGCGTCAAGCCGCCTCGGCATCACCGGTTACAGCGCAACGCCCCGTGGCTCCACTTCGCCTCGACAAAGGTCAGGATGACTCGGAGGTCAACATGACCTCGATGAGTGATTCTGGTGGGGTTGAAACCGTGATGACGACTTCAGGAGAGGTTCGGGACGGTGTTCACGCAACACCGGTTGGAAAAGCCGTTCCGGTTGTTTCCGAGTCGTTGGAAAGCATGGCGATGATGGGACAAAGCCCGTCGTCGTCCAGTCCCGTGGCCACCACGGGCCCGACGTGTCGGGGTTGCAGTGCACCCGTGAGCCCCAGTGAGCGATTCTGCCCGCATTGTGGCTTGGACCTTTGAAGGGGAGGCGTGAGGTTCAAAGCAGGTCTCCCGTCGTCTCCAACGAGGACGACACCATGAGTGAGAAGCGGGACTACTACGACGTTCTTGGCGTTGAGAAGTCGGCTTCCGCAAGCGACCTCAAGAACGCCTTCCGCCGTCTCGCTCGCAAATACCACCCCGACCGGAGCACCGAGGAGGACGCGGAGGACCGATTCAAAGAGATCCAAGAAGCCTATGCGGTGCTCTCAGACGACCAAAAGCGGGCTCAATACGACCGGTTCGGGCACAGTGGGCCTCAAGGTTCGCCCTTCGGTGGTTTTGGTGGCGGTGGATTCAACATCAACCTCGAGGACATCCTCGGAGGAGATTTCTTTTCCTCGTTTTTTGGCGGTGGCTCTCGTCGACGCTCCACACGCCGGGGTTCGGACATTCTCATTCGACATTCCATCTCTCTTCGTGATGTGTACCTCGGTTCGGAGCAAGAGGTCGTTCTTGACCTACCCGAACCGTGCGGCACGTGCGATGGAACCGGTGCCGAGGGTGGCGAGTTGTCCGCCTGCAACACCTGCGCTGGACGAGGGCAAGTTCGCGTCCGACAGCAAGTTGGTCCGTTCATCCAGGAAGCCGTGCAGCCGTGCCGGGATTGCGGTGGGCGTGGGAACGTGGCAGACCATCCCTGTGGTGATTGTTCAGGACGCGGTCAAGAACTCAAATCGAGCACGCTCCGATTCAGCGTTCCGGAAGGCGCAGAGGATGGCACTCGAATGCGGATGCGTGGCAAAGGTGAACCGGCCCCGCAGGGCGTGGGAGAGCCTGGGGATTTGTTCATTGAACTCGAAATTGAACCGCATCAATGGTTCGAACGCTCCGGTTCGGACCTCATCATGTCGCTCCCGCTTGGTTATGCCGATTTGGTCTTGGGGACGACGGTGGAGTTGGAACACCTTGACGGGAAACCGCTGGTCATCAAGGTACCAGCCTATTCCAACTCGGGCGAGACCATTGAATTGCGAAAGCGCGGTCTTCCTCGACAGCGTGGCGGTGGGCGTGGCGATGTGGTGGTGCTCCTGAAACTCCACATGCCGAAGAAAGTCCCGAAAGCCACTCGGAAAGGGCTGGAGTCCATGCGGGCTGACTTGGCTCCTGGTGATGTTGAGGCCAGCATTCTCGACGATGCGGACGAACGACGTCGTGGTTGAGCGTCTGGTCATCGCTCAAGCGTTTCGGGAACACGAGCAGCGAACGGCTGACCGTCCATCCGTCCGTTGAGTTCGACGTCGACGCGTTGAGCGGGACCGGCCAATTCAACAATGAGGTAGGTTCGATGGCCGGGGCCCATGGTGTCAAGGAACACTTCCTCACCTTGGAAAAGGAAACGCGGTTCCACATGCACGACCTCAAAGCCCTGCCCTTCCGGGGCATCAAATCGGAGGGCAGCAAGATCCCATGTGCCGTTCAGAACATGAACCCCGACCACGACCGGCCAAGCCTTTTCTTTGGTAGCCAAACGCTCATCGACACTCCAGATGGCGAGGGCCACGTCCTCGGTTCGATGCTCCAATCGTTTGGGCCCCCAAGCCTCGAGTCCCTCGTTCCAATCGAGTTCGGCGACGGCGCGCAGGGCTTTGCTCATGTCGATTCGAGCCTGTTTCGGACTGCTTTCACCGCTGTCCAATCTCGAAATGTACCACGAAAGCCTCTCCTTTTTGGCGGCCACCGAAGCCGCAAAGGCTTGAGAACGTTTGACGTGGACGAAGAGATAAACGGCAGGCAACAAAAACAGGAGGCCCATGAACCAGCGTGCAACACCGCCCCAGAACACGGCGTCCTCGCTGGGTGGGAACCAGGGCTCGTCGCCTTCATCGATGAGGGTGTAGGCGGGTCGCAGCGTGTATGTTCTCGACGCCACCTCCTCACCCCAAAGGTGAGGTGTCGCCTCCGATGCGTTTTGGAACCGAAGTTGGAGGAAATGCGTACCTCTTCCGACCTGCAGTCCGATACGAAGCTGTTCGCCCACTGGACGGGTGATGTCCGTCGCCAACACTTCGCCCGTGTTCTGGTCGATGTCCCACAGTTGGATCTCAAGGCCAGCGACATCACCCTCAACCACGAACTGAACGAAGTGAATGGATTCGCTCCAGCCGTCCACCACCAACCGATACGTATCCGTGGTGTCGTGAACGGCCAGTGTGAGTTCTCCTGAAGTGGCCTCGGTCAGGTTGATCACCGGCCAAGTCGAATTGTCGGTGGTGTTGTCCGTGGGCCAGTAAGACGGGGCCTCAAGACCGTCGAGGTCTGCAAACGACCGGGTCGAGGCTTCAAGCATGAACGCTGTTGCACCGGTCACTTTCATTCGCCCAGCACTCACGTCCGGATAGGGGTACAGCTTCATTGGTTCGCCCGGTTGAAGGGTGTGGGGTGAACCTGCCACCCATGCGCCGTTCAGCAGTTGATCGACCGAGAACACCACAGGGTGGTGTACCGCCTCAACACTGAGTTCATGGGTTTCGTCCCATGGGAACGGGGCCGTGATGTTGCCGTGACCGATGATTTCAGTACCCGATGTGAGGTTGCTCTCCATCAAGGAATGGACCGGTTCGTGGTGGTGCAAAACGACATGCGCCGCCCAAAAGGCAACGGGGGCTTGGGTCGCTACACGAGCAATGAATCGCCCGTCTGAGGGGGCTACCCAGTGAGCTCCCAGCGGCGTTGAAGCCGACCACACCGTCGGCGCCCCAGCGTTCAGAACGGTGTCGGTGAGGGTTTCGCTCGTCTCCGTTTGGTGAAACATTTCGACGGACACGTCCTCGGTGGTCGCGAGCCACTGCCATTCGAGGGTATCGCCCGATGAGGTGTTGAAGGCCACATGGTGGTAGGCGTTGGCCTCGACCATACCGCTGGTGGTGGCCTCGTTCAGCTCTGGAACGGTGAACAAATGGTGGTCAGTGGCCGTCAAACAGGCTTTGGCAGAGGTGCATAAAGCGGGTGTGACGTGGTCTGTGGCGGCACCGGGGGCAGGTCGCTGCGTGTTCATGGTGGTCCCGATTTGGCTGAACAGCATCACTTCTACCGCTTCGGAACTTTCGGCGGACAGGGTCAACGTCAGGGTGTCGGTTTGGTTCGCTTGAACGCTCAGCATGGTGGTTCCGTGGGCTTCGACATCGAGGTTATCGTCATGTTCGTCCACGTCGAGTTGGCAGGATGAACACGTCCATGACAGGATCGTCACGGTTTCGGATGACACGGTGAACTGTACGATTCGTGCTTCGCCTGCATTGAGATCAATGACGGAGCGCCCTTCATCAAGCTGCAACGGTTGATTGGTCTGGGCCTCGACGGGCATGGCGAGGAGAAGCAACAGAAGGACGAGCGAGACCGCCCGGCACTCACTCTTTCTCCATCCCATGAGACTGCGTGAGGGGGCGTCTTTCAAAACCCTCCCCCCGGTTTGGGTTCAAACTCTTCAAGAAGATACGGCCGCAGGGCTCGGCATGGCCGATGCCCTTGGTCGAACTGTTCTCCATCGCGACCGCTACGGTCGTATGTGGGGATTGGGAGACCGAAAATCGCCAAGCGCCAAGACACCAGCACTTGTGTTGATGGCGGACGACCCTGTTCTTCCCGTTGACTACGCTCCCTTCTCCTCAGCGTCCTCAACCTCCCTTCCTTCGGTTTTGAGCATCAGCTCACGAGGTGCGTTCTGCCCACCAGAATTCAAGGCGAACGGGCCAACCTACTCGGTGACCGTCGGACATGTTCTTCCTCCATCACTTGAAGATGCCAACGCAGGTGAGGCCCAAGGGACCTCCTCACTGCTTCCTGTTTCATGGCAACGCATGAACCACGATGACTCGCTCACGGACCCTTCACTCTCCCCCGAAATCGTGGTGCTGACGGACGCGGTTCAACTGGCCAGCCAACCCGGTAAACTCCCCACGGCGGTGATGACCCTCAAGCATCGATTTCCTGGTGCTCTGTTGTGGACACCCGGTCTTGGCGGGCCGGACAACCTCAGCGTCCTCGTGTCCATGGGCGTGGATTTGTTCGACCTTGCTCGATGCAGAGAGGCGTCGGCCAATGGTGTCCTGTTGACGGCGTGGGGGCCACGGCTTCCACTGGACCACGAAGCGACCAGCGTGGAGGCTCAAGCCTATCATATGCTCAAGGCACTGGACGAAGTTCGAGCCGCCGTCATGACAGGTTCACTTCGAACGCTGGCCGTCCAGCAGAGTCAGTCAAGTCCCCGCCTCGTCGAGCATCTCCGGCGGCATCAAGAGTTGACTGCTGAGAAGGAGGGTGTGTTGGCATCCCACATGCCGGCCACGACCGAGTTTGCTTGTTTTTCGTCCAACGCGCTCACCGATCCACTGGTCGTTGATTGGGAACGGTTCATGACCGAGGACTACGAAGCACCGGCACCGGTTCGCAACGTGATGATTCTCCTGCCCTGTTCGGCAAGAAAACCCTACAGGCTTTCAAAATCACACGGTCAATTCCTGCGTGCTATCGGCTCAACGGGTTGTCATGAGGTGATGATGACCTCGCCTCTAGGCCTTGTTCCAAGGGACCTTGAGGACGTTTGGCCCGCTGCTAACTATGACGTGCCGGTCACCGGAGATTGGTCCTCGGATGAACTTGGGAGAGTCCGTAGAATGCTCACGGCGTTGGTCCAACGGGTCGGATACAAGGAAATCATCAATCACACGGACATGGATTTGTCGTTCCTCTCCGTTGATGTTGTCAGCACACGTCAGGGACAAGGGTCAACGAATTTTGATGCCTTGGCTCGTTTAAGTGCCGCAGTCAAGGACGCCCGAGAGCGGTACGACTTGAAGAATCAAAAGAACAACCTTCGGCTCAAAGAGCACTTCAAGAGCATCGCCCGAAAGGTCACCGGCAACGACAGTTGGTGTGAGAACTTGGTCGTTCGAGGCAAACTTCCTCGCTGGCGACTTGAACTCGACGGAACTCAGATGGCCGTCTGGTCCATCGACCGAAACGGGTTTTCGTTCTCGAGGGCAGCCGTTGACCTCCTTCACCACCACAAAGCCCTCAAGGCGGTGGTGTTGCGTGAGGATGTGGTTTGGAAGGGTGACGTCTTCGCCCAGTTGGTCGAGAAAGCAGACCCAACCATCCGAATGGGCGATGACCTTCGGGTCCTCCAGGGCGGAGAATGCATTGGTCTGGCTCGTGCTGTTGCTGCCGGTTGGGAATGGGCAGGTACACCAGGGACCCTTGCGAAATCTCATCAACGCAAGAAGAAATCATGAGCCTGCAGCACGCTGTAGTGTGGCGGAGTGATTAAGAAGGGGAGATAAGTCGGAAGGCCGCTTGGTGGTGTGATATGGCACGAATGTACAAGTCCCGAAAAGGCCAGAGTGGCTCAACCCGTCCTCACGTTTCCGAGGCACCCGAGTGGTCCAACACCGACAAAGATGCGGTTCAGTCCCTCATTCTCGACTTGGCCAAGGCCGGTCATTCCACTGCTGAAATCGGAACCATCCTCCGTGACAAGCACGCTGTTCCCAACGTCCGCCTCGTCCTCGGCAAGCGCATTGGCCAAGTGCTCGCAGAGAACGATATGACCGGTTCCTACCCCGAGGACATGATGAACCTCATGCGCCAAGCAGTCGCCATCATCAACCACCTCGGCTCGGGCAATCACAAGGACATTCACAACAAGCGAGCCCTTGAAATCACCGAAGCCAAGATTCGACGTCTTGCTTCCTACTACATCGGCGAAAACCGTCTCCCAAGCGACTGGCGCTACAAGCGAGACGAACTCCGCCTGATGGTCGAGTGATTGAACCACAAGCACGAACACCTTCATGAGGAACGCAACGTTCCTTCAGTTTGTTCACGATGCGCGACCTCCTTGCAACACCGATGTTTTCCTCGTTGAAGGCAACGATGGAATCACACGGCGAGGCCATCAAGGCCGCAGAGATGATTCACCTCACCGCTCCAGCGACGGTTGACGGCGTCCTGGCCATCGGACAACTCGAAGCCGCCTTTCTCGATGTTGGCGCTCGGTACCGTCGCCGATTGTTCACACCTCGACATCATCTTCCCCGTGATGCTCCTCCTGCCTGGTCGGTCGAAACCACGGGGCTCACGGTGGTGGTTGATGTGGAAGAAGCAACGTGGTCGGTTGATGACTTGGCTTCCACTGAATACATTCATCTCGTTCCTTTGGCCACCAATGTGGAGATGGGTGCGAAACACCGAACGTTTTCAGGCGCCGTTGACCCGGTCCTCCAAGCAGCTGCTCTGGCAGCCGTGATTGCACCGGGCGGGCGCAGGGTACGAAAATTACGGCCGTTCATGTCTCTTGGTCTCTGGTCCCGCTCAGCGTTGGAGACCAACATGGATCCCATTCACACCACGGTGTTGAACCACCTGAAGGAAGAAGGCACGCTTCGAGTTGTTCCTCTTCCCGAGGTCCCATCTCCGGCTGCAGGCATGATGCCGGGTCTTTCCGAGCGTCAGTTGAAACGTTTGGCAAAGGTCTGGCCCACGATGGATGTTGACCAGCGAAGCATGGCCATCAGCGAACTTCTCCTCCCCTGCCTTACCGAATCAGAGTTGTCGACGCCACGGCTTGAGGAGCTGACATGGCACCGAATGTTGGTCGGTGATGAGCACATCGATTTAGCCAGCCAATTGCATTTGGTGAAAAACGCTTGGCCAGAAGAGGCTGACGCAAGTCGTTTGTATGCTTCCAAGTTGCTCGACCGATGGCTTGGAACGGGTCGTTTCTTGACGGAGGGCCAAGCGACGGATTGAAACCGTAGGAGCCGTTAGGCAGGCCATGGCGATTGAGCGTCTGTTGACCGGAAGCATCCAAAGTCAACTCCAAGAGTTGATGTCCACCGAGGATTTGGTGATTGAAGCCTTTCGCGACCTCGTGAAGGACGAACTCAAGAGCCACATCAGGGCGAAGGTGGAGGACGACCCTGAATTGAAGGCTGAAATCAAAGAGGCCGTTGCATACTACTTCCATTCCAAAGCTCGCAGCATCTATGCGGAATTGAAAGCGACCCGTGCTGCCACCCGCCTCGGCCTTCGTTTGCTCCCCGATGAACTTCAAGGCGAAGTTGGCGAGGCCCTTGTGACGCTGTTCGAAAAAGAACTCGGCGCCCTTCTTGAGAAGGCACTTTGAGGGCGTTCTCCTCACGATGAGGAGTTCAAGTTATGAGCCACTGGTGATTGGGAACGGTTGGGAACCATGCGTCGTGCTCTTTTTCTGTGTGCGATTTTCCTGGCTACCTTTGCCACACCCTTCGTCGCAACCGCTCAGGCTGACTCGTCGGAAGATGCTCTGGTGTGCTGCGATGCCACTCCCGTCGAGCTTTACCTGATCGGCAGCGACAGCAACAAGCGGCTGACACCGTTTGCTGCAGATCTGGCGGAGGACCCACAAAGCGTGAGCGTTGAGACCTCCATCTCATCGCAGGAAACCATTGGTCGCTGGCTCCTCCCCAACACAGGGGGCGGAGAGGTGCCCTCTTCCACGTGGACCTTTTCCATCAATTACGAAGTGGCCAATGCAGCCGGTGTTCAAATCAATGCAACGGCGACCGTGAGCGTCGGCTCCAAGAGTTTCAGCGCAGCGACCGAGCCAGGTTCCTCCTTCCTCGCCCAAGGATCCGGTTCGCTGACCTTTGACATTGAGGTGGAATCGTTCACCACCAGCGGTTCTTCCAACATTGAAATTGAACTCGCTGCTCAAGCAGTCTTGTTCAGTGTACCTGCGGCTGATGCCAAATTGGAATTTTTCTGGGGCAGTGAGGACGAAGCATCTTCCCTTGAAGCAACCATTCCTCTGATGGATATTTTCATGGTTGAGCCAGAGGTTGAAGGCTCCGATGTCTACCTCGCTGTTCGCCTTGATTCTCCTTGGGGCTTGTCCACGCTGGCCATGGCGGAATCGATCACGCTGAAGGTCAACGGTGTTCCGGTGTCCGGCGATCCCATTGAAACCGCAGTGGGTGATACCGTGCGTGTCACGTGGACCTGGACGGATGCAGCAGGTGGAGTGGAAACCATCAACGTTGAAGTTGAATTGGAATTCCAGCCCGGCCAACCCTCCTTGCGTGGTTCGACCACCTACGAGATTGAGACCTTCGACACCGGCGGTGGCACTGGAACCTACTACCCGCCTGACGAGCCCCTTCGCACCGACGGCGGCGGGAGCAGCATGATGCTGGAAATCACCATGGAACTCGAATCCCAGGATGGAGGCTTGATGCTCGAACGGATCACGACCATCACGATTCACGATGAAATGGCGTTTTGGATGCGATGGGGCATGGATCACATCGGGGATGAAAACCCCGCCCTCTCCCAAACGCTTCGGGCGTTTTCCGCAGGGGCGGTGTCCGATGAAGACCGTATCAGTCGCTTCATCGAAGACGTTGAGCGGTCTGAGTTTGAGCGTCAAATGGTGAGCCTCGGCCCCATGTACATGAACACCGGGTTGGGGTTGGATACGGAAGAATTGCTTGGGGATTTCCGGGCGTTTAACGAACTGCGCGTTGAAGTTGACTTGAACGGTCAAGACGCTGTCATCAATCACCCCGTGACGCTGCGATTTTCGACCACTGAATTGGTCGAGGACGGGAGTCGCATTGACCTCCTCCGAAACTTCATCGTTGTCCAACCAGCCCCGTTGTGGAGTGATTACTCCCTCGATTTGACAGCACGCTCTTCGGCGCTTACCGCGCTGAGCAACAGCATCATTCGCGAATCGGACGCCTTTGACTTCGCTGTCCTGCGCATGCCATGGGGAGACATCATCACCATGGAAGGAGAAGGCATCGAGCAAGGTGAGAAATTCAGCTTTGAAGTTCTCCCTACCTCTTCCCTCGCTTATGCACCGTTGACCCTCACGGCGCTCACCTTGGTGGGGTTGCTGGCAGCCTTTGTCATCGGCTTGCGCCTGACGCGGAACAGACGTCGCACCTACCTCTACCTCGAATTGGTCTTGATACCCATCGCGCTGGCGGTCACGGTGATCGGTTATCCTGTGGCCTTCATCGGTATCGCCTTGGGCTCAGTGGCGCTCATCTGGGTCATCACTGCCATGGCCAGTCCTCGCTTGGTCGGCCCTCCCCGGCGTTCAGCAGCACCACAGTACCCTCAGATTCCGTGTCCTGCTTGTCAAACCCCGAACGCCGTGACAACGGACGCTCGGCCCCATCGCTTCAATTGTGCTGGGTGCGGACGTGTCATCAAACTGGTCGCTTGATCAGAGGTTCAACCCTTTGAGGTTGGCCACCATTTGAACCGCTTCTTGATAGTCATCCGGGGAGAAATATCCCACAAACTCACCGCTTTTGTCCACCGCTACGACGGCTTGCGGGCTTCGCTGACGGATGTCAGCGAGTACACCTTTCAGACTGTCTGAAAGGTTGACTTGCATGAAATCCATTTCCATGTGCTCGTGGCATTGGGCAGAGGAGGCGTCGACGCCTTCACTGAGCGCTTTGATGAGTTGTCGCTGACCGATAACACCCTTGACGCGGCCGTCCTCATCGAGAACCACCATGATGCCGCCCGAGATGGTCAGAAGGCGCTTGGCAGCCTCCTGGAGGGACTCCTCCGTTCCAACGGTCATGTGTTCATCGTCCAAGGTCAGGTCGGCTACGGTCTTTCCCATAGGCTGACGACTTTCGTCGCAGGTTTTGGTTCTTGCTTTCTTCAGCTTTCACCGAGGTCTTCATGGCAAAGCATCAACGTTGTTTTGTCAATGATTTTCGCATAGCCCACACGTTCGAGCTGGACAATGGTTCCTGGAGGGTGCTTGTGAACTTCCAATTGCCCTTCAATATGGAAGACAGCGTTGTCTTTTGTGCCTGTCAGCACGGCTTCGGTCGCGTTGTGGTCTGGTAGCCAATGGACGATGGGGCGTTTATCCGATCGCTCCATGCTTTCAATGTGGGCTGAACGGTCGTGAAGGCCCACATCGGCAAATTCCTTCAAGCGCAGGTCCATTTTCTCCAAGTCCTCACTTTCCAACCAAATGGTTCCACCCGACAAGTTCCATGTCCGCAGACCCATGTTTTCGTGGTTCGGATGGACGGGGATGCTCAGTGAATCCGGGTGGTCCCCCTCCAGCGTGAAGGATGCTGGATGTCGAACAAAGGTCAGCCGCGGGGCGTCATCGTCGATCACCTTGGTGTTGTGAGCGTACAGGGTCGCAAGGGGCACGGAGATGTCCTTCTGCGTGATGCCAAGTTCCAACCAGAAATTTCTGAGAGCCTCGGCTTGAGTGCCCCGTTGCTTCAATCCTGCTAAGGTTGGGAGTCGCGGGTCATCCCATCCGCTGTAGGTGCCTGCTTCAATGTCAGCCCGCATTTGCGAGGTGGAAAATCCACCCCATTCGTGCACCTTGACACGACCCCAATACATGGTTTCGGGGTAGGTCCAGCCGAAGTGCTCGTAAAGCAGCGTTTGCTTTCGAGTTGAATCCATCAAGTCCTTTCCTCGAATGATGTGGGTGACGCCCTGCAAATGGTCTTCGACGGCACTCTGGAAATCAAGAAGGGGCCAGACAACGTGCGTTGAACCGATTTCGGGACGTGGGTGGGGATGAGCAGCAGTGTCTTGCAAACGCAAGGCAGGCCAGTCCCTCAAGGCCGGGTTCTTCAGTGTCATGTCGGTTTTCACCCGAACAACCGCCTGACCTGGCTTGAATTTCCCGTTGAGCATTCGCTTCCAGAACACTAGGTTGTCTTGGGGGTTTTGCGTACGACACGGACAGGAGGTCTTTGCCACTCGGTGTTCTTTGAAGTTCTCAGCGCTGCATCGACAAACATACCCAAACCCCTGCTCGAGCATCATCTCAGCATGGCGATGGTATACATCAATGCGATCGGAAGCGATGACCACGCGGTCGGGTTTCCGTCCGGTGAGCCATTCCGTTTCCTCTTGGATGGTCTGATAGGCTTCCAACATGGGTGGCTTGACTTTCGTGTCGGTGTCGTCAAACCTCAAGATGAACTCGCCATCGTACATTTCTCTGTAGGTGCTGTTGATGACAAGACCTCGGGCGTGTCCAAACGAAAGCGGACCGTTCGGGTTTGGAGCAAAACGGAGGACGACCTTTCCTTTCTCCGCGTTCTTGAGTTCGGGCAGACCTTCCCTTCGCGCCTTGGTTTCCCTCTTCTCCAAGAGATGCGGGGCTTCCGCCTCGAGCAGGTTGCGAATCGCTTCGATTCCCTGCTCAGCCGCCATGGTGTTGGCTGCGTTGACCTGCGCCGCCACAAGTCCGGTCACGGCCTTGCCGTGTTGGCGCAAATCACCCCGCATGGCCATGATGCGGCCGATGACCGAACCCATCGCCGCCTGGCCCTCATACTCAAGGGCGTTTTGAAGGGCCACATGACGAATCAGGGCTTCTGTTTCCACATCGGGTTGCCACGTCATGTCGCTCAACAGAGGCTGGGGGCCGCCCTTCAAGAAATGCTTGATGCATTATGGTTGGAAGAGCCGTTGCTGCGTTGTACGTTGAACACCTCGTACCGGCACGTCGCCTTCGCGATGCTCAGCCCAAAAACGCTCTACGGTCGCCCACCCCCAACGCACCTCGGGGTCGATGCCGCGTTGTTCCACCAACGCTGGCAACGCCTTCTTCGTTGCAGGGTCGGATGGATAGCCGGAACCGACATTGAATCCCACACGCGCAGACATTGCCTCTATCCTACGGTCTCGTTCTTCCTTGGCAAGAATGCTCGCCATGCCCACCACCGGATGTCGCTGGTCGGCTTTGTGTTCCGAAATCATGGTGGATTGGGGATACGGCCAGCCATCAAGCCCTGCCGTGATTCGTTGCGTGAATCGCTCTGCGTTCACGTCGCAGGCATCGGCGACGATGGTCAGGTCGCGGCCATAGGGAACCTGTTGAAGTGCTTCTTGAAACCCCTCAACCTCGAGCCAATTCAGGCCTTGTTGCTGCAGGGCTTGGTCAATCCGCTCGGGCTGGATGACGACGGTTGTACCAAACCATCCCTCCTTGTCGCATTGCTCTCTGAACCATGTTTCGATGTGCTGGCGCTTTTTGGACGAGAGGTCTTTGGAATCCTTGACGCCGATGTCCATCAACAACGGCTCCGCATCGTCAGGTACGGCACAGATGCCGACGACAAGGGGTCCGAAAACCGGTCCACGCCCCGCTTCGTCGATGCCGATCAACATGAACTCGCCTCAGAACTCCAGGTCGTCGACAGCAGGTGGATGAGCGCCCTCGTTCGATGGGAGTGGAACCGACGACGAGGAAGGCGCTACCAAGGTCTCATTGGCAGAGAGCGGCGCTGAACCTCCGGTTGATTGCAAGTCGGAGAGCATTGCATCGGCTTTGCTTTTTCTTGCTTCTTCCGTTCGTTTGTCGAGGACGATGCTCGCTGCCGAAATTAATCCTGAATCAACTTGTGGCTGAGGTGCTTCAGCCGAACCATGTTGGTGGCGGAACATGGCTTCATAGGTCGCTTTTGGGACTTCCTGAAGCGGTGCTGTCGGGCCCGTCACCTGTTCCTCCGCAACGGGGTCTTTCTGGTATTGGCTCATCCAATCCTCGGCTTGCTTATTGGTCTCCTGATAGGGCAGGGTTTGTGATTCGTCCAACCTACGCTGCCGGTCGATCACAGCCTTGTAAAGAATGATGGAGGCCAGCAAGATGCTGAACATCACACCCGACCACGCCTTCACGTACGCAACAGCCGTGTTGGCCATGCCCCCCCAATCAATCCCCTCATCCACTGCTTCACTGGGTTGCCAGGCCAGGCCGAGGTAATCTCCTTCACTGGTGTGAACAAAGGGGAGTTCGGGCGCAAATCGAGACCGAATCGTGGTGTTGATGTAGACCGTGCCGTTGGTGGTTTGGTCTTGTGGAAGTTGCACCCATGCCCGAATCGTGAAGTTTGAATTCAGCGGGATGTCGTTGACCTCAAATGAACGTGGGAATTCAACCCCCTCTTCGTAAACGGCGATGTCAGGTGGGATGAATCCCATGTCCACCGAATGACTCGACTGCAACTGCACAATGAGCCCGTCGACGGCGTTCCCATCGTTTCGCACTTCCATCGCAATGGAAAGCCGCCCCTTGGCGTTGACCTGCTCTTCCACGTTCCTAAATGACCACTTGATTTGAGGTGCAACCTTCATTTCAACAACGGTGCTGTCAACCACTTGGCCGGTGTCGTCCAACACCTCGATGGTGGTCGTTCCCACGGTGAACGCCAACGCATCGGCAGGGGCGGTGATGGTGATCTCGTCAAAGCGTGCACCTTGGTTGGCTTGAACGAGTCGTCCACCCGGCGGAACGTTCACCTCAAACCCACCCGTGGTGCCGACTTCTCTGAGCACGAAGGTGTTGTAGGCGTTCCCGGTGTTGAGAACATCGACGCTCACCGTGCAGGACTCGTTGGGTAAGATGGCGAGGCAACACGATGGCTCATGTTCCACTTCACCCGCTGAGATGCGATTGATGGTGGCCACTGTACGAGCGGTGCTGACGGTTGTGGCCGCCCCATTGGCGAACACCTGCAATTCAACATGCATCGCTCCTTCGAAGGTGTTGGGGGCTTGAAATCCGATTTCAATGACCCTGGACTCGTTGGGCTGCAAGACGATGTCTTCCAGTCCACCAAACAGGGCAACAACCCAGCCACTGCTGTTGAATCGGTCAGCTTTGGGCGTGTTGGGAAGAGGGTTATCGTCCGACGTAAGCCCTTGCAGCGTGATGTTGAGCGTGTTGGGAGTGTTTCCAACGTTTCGAACCACAGCTTGCACACGCCCGTCTTGATTTGGAGCGACCGTTATGGCGCCCTCGATGTTGTCAATGGTGGCGTGTTTGTTTTGGTTGATCAGGCGATCAAAACTCCAAGTTTACACCCCCCTGTCAAGGCCTGAAACAGCAGAGAGGATGAACCGGGGACCTGTTTGGGCGAGGGGGGCGCCATTTTCAACCGCAGGTACATCAATCCAGAGATACACATAGGCCAAGGTGTCCGGTGCCAACGTCGTGTAGGCTTCGTTTCCGTTGACTTCAGGCATGTTCCAGCCCCAGGACCAGTCCGAGTCTGTGTAGAGATTGAAGGTGACATCATCGCTCAACGAGGCGTTGTTCGTGATGTTTACCGCCACCGCAGTTCGGACCAATTCGTCTACGGTAAACGCTGCGAAGTCATCCACTCCAAAGTTGAGATTTGAACGGGGTACGATGGCCACGGTCATCTCAACGGTTTCGTTCAATTCGGGATGAAGGTCGCTGGTGATGGTGAAGGAAACGGTGAGGGTTTGGTAAGTGGCGCTGAGTGGTGCACGGATACCAAAGGCGATTTGTTTCAAATGATTGGGAACAAGGAGTTCTGTCGCTGGAAGGCCCACGGTTGTCAGCGGTGCGGGTATGGAGAGTGCCTCGATCGTAAACGCTTGATTCTCGTCTGCCTTGTTGTGCAGCGTGATGTACGTACTGGCGGTTTCGTTTTGGTGAACATAGACCTTCTCGGGGGCAGTCCACTCAACCCATGCGCCATCTCGACCGACGTCTTCAGCCCATCCCTCGCTGAGCGGGATGGCCATCGGCAGGATGAACACCGTCAGAAGGAGCGCCCACCGCATGCTGATGTGCAGGCGTTATCCCCTATCAAGGGCTCCCTGCGTTGAATCCAGTCGGTCGTAGCATTCTAATGGTGCATGGATGTGGTCCAACCATGCCTCCCATTTGGCCTTTCAAAAAGAAAAGGGAATTGGACCAAGAAATCGACGAGGCACCTCCTGCACCTGTGGTGTACAAGCGTGGTGAAGACCCACACGCACGTGCTGCCGTGGAAACGGATGCTGGTGCGTACAAGGATGCGTTGGCGTTGTTTGGCGGTGGTTCTTCTGAGGTTGCTGCTGCGACGGACCAATCAGTGCACTATGACGGCGTAACAGCATCAAACACAGAGGGAACACCTTCGCAAAACGGGGACGCAAGTGATTCAGATGTTTCTTCATCGGAAGCAAGTTCCACGACAGATGAATCCGCTCCCGAGCCTTCTCACACGTGGGTCCACCATACGGATGGCTATCACTACAAGCAACATGCAGACGGTTCGTTTGAACCCACGCCCCACGTGAAGCAAGAGGACGGTACCTACGCACCGTATTCCTGATCGAACAATCTCGGGATGGGTCGAATCAAGCCAGGATGGTCCTCGCCCACTCGGTTGACGGCCCTGTCCACCGGATGACGGCCGATCGTTCCCGATTCGAGCGTGGGTGGCAGGGCCCCTCGCTTGAGCCAGTTGTCCACCTGCCCGTGTTCCATGATGACGGGCATGCGGTCGTGAACATCCCTGCAATCTTCGTTGGCTTGTTGCGTTAACAGGGCACACGATTCCAAGTGCTGATGCCCATCGGTCCAGGAGTCCCACACGACACCCATCAAGCACGGTCGGCCATCAATTCGCTGGTGGTACCAGGGTGTCTTTCCTTGCGGCGTCGTCATCCATTCGTACCAACCATCAGCAGGAAGAACTCCACGGCGACGTTGGGCAGCCGCACGAAACATCGGTTTCTCCAGCATGGTCTCACTTCTGGCGTTGATGGGCTCACGATTCGAGGCTTTGGCCCACGAAGGGCGAAAGCCCCACCGCATCAGTCGAACGTGCCTCGGCACGTCGTCTTGACCTTCGATGCCGACCTGGGTCACCACGGGCACATGCATTTGTGGCGCCACATTCCACGAGGGCTCGAACGGTGTCAAATCGGACAGCGGTTCGGCTTCAAGTGCTGCTGCCAACTCATGAACGGGTGTCGCCAGTGCAAATCGACCGCACATGATTTCGCCTCAGACGGGATCTTCGACGGCCGTCATCAACGCATGAACGTCAAATTCTGCACCGTTGATTGGCACTCGAAGGTCGTAGAGAGCGACCACTGCGGGGTCCAGTTCACCGAAGCAACCCACCCACGTGTTTCCGATGATCACCTTCGAGGCGCGACCAGCCAACCACGGCCCCATGCCCGCCTCAAGAGGTTCTGCGTGCCATTCACCAACTCCCAAATCCCTGCAGAGGGCTTGAATGCGGCCCCGAACGGCTGCAAAACCACCGCTTCGCTCTGCGGTCATGAAGGCAAGGCGCTCAGCGTTCTTGTGATCGCGGACGACCGTGCCCAACTCATAGACCGACTGTGGCAGATCGTGATGTCGGTTTCCAGCCAAGAGTTTCAACAATCCAGGGAGAAGGTGTTGACGTAGCATGGTGTGGTCAACCGTGATGGGGTTGGTGATCAACGTTACTTCATGCTCCGGTGTCCAGCGCATGTTGTCAAATTGGTCGCTTTGGTTGGAGAGCGTGAGCGATTGAATCTGCATCATTCCCATGCCCTGCATGGAGGTGCGAAGGCGACGGCGGAGGTGATGGTCGGAGCGAGGTTGAGCGGTGAGGGTTGCTTTTGGCACATCGACGCCGAGGTCTTCGTAACCATGGCCAATCGCCAATTCCTCTACCAAGTCCACTGGATGCAAGAGATCAAATCGCCATCGAGGCATGGTGAACATCAGTTCTTGGGTGCCTGCGCTGGCCACCGCCATCGAGGTGGAATGATTCGGGGCATCGTTGGCCGCCGGTTGTCGGCCCTCAAACCGGCCACCCATGCGTTGGATGGAACGTTGAATTTCGTCGTCGGTGAAACTTCGTCCCAAGAGGTTGTGAACGAGCTCCTCAGGTACGGTGTGAGTTTTCCCCTCGCCGACCGGGGTGGTGATGTGTTCGCCCCTGCAGGTGGTGATGTCAACGGATTCAACCTTGCCACCGCGTTGGGCAAGTTGGAGGCAAACCAACATCAGGGCCGCCTCACACGCACGTTCGTCCCATCCCGTCACGTCCACAAAGAAATCCCGGGTGGCGTGGGTAACGGTGGTGTGGTCGCCGTTGATGATGGGTGGAAACGAAAGGACGTCGTCGTTGGCATCGAGGATCAGTGGATAACGGTCCATGCCTTCGAGGAGGTGGGCATAATCAACGCCCTTGGGGTGGTTGAGCAGGATGTCGTCGATGCTCATGGCACGATCGTCGGCGAGCGGTACAAATTCATGCGCACCATTGACGGCCACCACACGAAACGGCGGTGCAAGGGTGGCGAAATCGTGGACGCCGATGGAGGCTCGTTGCCGACCCCTGCCCAAGGCGAAATGCAGTTTCTCTTGGTGGTCCATCAGCCCTTTGATGAACGCCTCCACTTCTCCTTCATCGTCGGGTACGGCCACGTTTCGGACAAGTGCACCGTAGATTACAGGTCGGACGGTCGCCAGGTCTGCATCAACGGTCATGGTGATGCCACTGGGTTGGACGTTGAGGTCGGGACTGGCCGGTGCATCGTGGAGAAAGTTGGCCATGGCATAGGCCAGCGTTTCACCGCTCAGGAGGTCCGGTCGGTCGGGAAAAATCTCGATGTCGAGTTGCTCTTCGTTGCAAGCGTCGATGTCGGTTCCCAGCAAGGGGAGTTGATCGTTGATCTGTTCGATGTCGTGTTCATACCCCAAGTCTTCCATCAGGCTTCGAAGCAACGACTGAGGCACGGAGATGGTTGGCAACATGATCACCTCGCAAACCAGTGGGGAAGTGGGCGTTCGTATCCTGCAAGTCGCAGACCACTCACGGCCGCCGTTTCATGGTTCAAGGCACGAAGGTGCTTTCGTTCGAGCATGTCAATGCTGTTGATGCCAATGCGCCGAAGTTCTGCAGAGAGGTCTTCCTGCGTGCCCTGAAGCCAGTAGGCGATGTCTTCTGTATCGGCCATGGGAGCTGCGCACGCAACGATGTCCACGCCGGAGGCCATCAGTACGGCGAGATCGTGGCCGCTGGCAGCAAAACCCAGCAGGAAACCTGTTTGTGTGGTGCTGTCGGAGAGATGTTCTTTCTTTGACCGTCCGGTCATTGGTAGCGCAGCGGCTTCAGAAATTCCGGAACCGTCCTCAATTCGGGCCATGGCAAGGTCGATGCCGTGGTGGGCTGCTCTTGCATGAAGAGCTTGGACTCGACCAATGGCGTCGACCAACCCTGCTGGGGCGTTCGCGATGGCCATGGAACGCAAGGCTACCAACAAACCATCGAGTTGTTCGGCGTCCATCGGGGGCAGATTGCTGAGGTCAATGACAAAACCACCTGCGCTGGGAAGGGCTTCACTCACATGGAGCACATTGGCTCGGCTGACAAGAACGACATCAACAGCCCGGGGGTTTTCAGTCACCAAAGCGGGGTGTCGAAGGAGAATGTTCCGAACGGCGTCATCTGCTTTGGAAGCGGGGTTCATCGTCGTTCCCGACGTAAGGCAGGGAAGAAGAGGGAGCGGTAGGGCAAGGGATTGCACCTGCTCATCCAATCCCAAAAGAGCCACCGTGTCGACGGTTTCGTAGGGACGCAGTTGTTGAGCATCGCTGGTTAATCCAATGTTGGAGAGGTCGTCGGTGGATACGGCGTAGGTGGTTTGTTCAATGTTCAAGCCTGCCTGGGCCATCAAACAAACAGCGTCGGAAGGGACATGCATGGTTTCGTCTTCAAGCAGGTCGTTGATCTCCTTGAGTTCTTTTTTCTCGAGCGGCCGAAGAACAACGCCAGGGGGTGGCGAGGGGCACCGACCGTTGACAACGATTCGCCCGCCGGTCATTCCGGCGCCGGGGTCTGGGCCGACATCACCGTGGACGACGATCAACCCGTCCTCCATCCCTCCGCCAACACGGGCGCCCGCAGCACCACGAACAAAGAGGTGCCCGCCGGACATTTCCGCACCGGCGTCGTTGCCGCATCCGTCAAGGACCGTGATGCTGCCTCCTGCCATTCGATACCCTACAAAATCGCCAGCCATGCGTTCACAGACGACCGTGGTGCCGCGATTGGCTGCACCGAGGAAGCCACCCGCATCGCCTTGGAGCGTGAACGTACCACCGGTGCCGAAGGCTGCCACCCACGAGCCCAGCACGCCGAGCGCCCGAAGCCTGGCGCCTTCAGGCAACCCTGGGCACAGGCCCAGTTCACCGTTCTTCGGGACAGGGTCACCCGCATTGGTCCAGCCGATGCGGAGAATCGCGTTTTGTTCGGCGGCCGCCAAGAGACGAGGTCCAAGTTTCTCGTTGATGTTCAGCGAGCGCTGGACCACCTCGGGAACATCCGCCATGCAACAGGGTCGTGCCTCCCACACAAATAGACTGCTGTTTGCCGAGGGTCGGCGAGCCTCTTTGCGTGAAGTGTAGGATTTGGTGGAGTTGAGAAGCCTTATTGACGGCCTCCGTGAGCAAAGCACGGAGAAGGTCATGACCATCAAAGTCGCCATCAACGGATACGGAACGATTGGAAAGCGCGTCGCTGACGCAGTTGATGCGCAGGATGACATGGAGATCATTGGTGTGACAAAAACTCGCCCTTCGTTCGGTTGTGATTTGGCGGTCCGGAAGGGCTACCCGCTGTATTGTACCTACAACGACCCCGAAAAAATCGCCGCCTTTGGTCCGGCTGGCTACACATGCCATGGGGGCCTCGATGACCTGTTGGCCATTGCTGACGTTGTGGTGGATTGCTCACCTGGGAAAGTCGGGGCAGCCAACAAAGAAGCTTACGTCAACGCCGGTGTGAAGTACATCTTCCAGGGTGGAGAAAAACACGCTATGGCTGAGATGTCCTACACGTCATCTGCCAACCACGCAGAAAACATGAACGCAGCCGGCACCCGTGTGGTGTCGTGCAACACGACCGGCCTATCACGCACCTTGGTGCCCTTGTACGAGCACTGCGGGTCGCTCAAGGTGGAATGCACGATGATCCGCAGAGCCGCTGACCCCGGTGATTCCAAGAAAGGCCCCATCAACGCCATCAAACCCGTGCTGAAGGTCCCCTCTCACCATGGGCCTGACGTGATGACCGTTAAACCGGAAATTGACATCAATTCCATGGCCGTCGCTGTGCCGACCACCTTGATGCACTGCCACTCCATCGTCGCTTTCCTTCCTGAAGGCCACGGTTTGACCACCGAGAAGGTGCTCGCTCTGTGGGGCGAACAACCTCGCATCATCATCATGAACGGTGGAGAAACCAACATCACTACGACCGCCGAAGTGATGGAGTACGCCCGAGACATCGGTCGAAAGTGGGGCGACCTGCACGAAATTTTCGTATGGGAAGACGGTGTCAAACTGGACGGCAATACGCTCTATTACTTCCAGGCCATTCACCAAGAATCCGATGTGATTCCTGAAAACGTCGACGCCATACGTGCCTTGATGGGAACCGAAGCCGACTGGCGCGTGTCCGTGGCGAAAACGGATGCTGCCATTTCTGCCTACAACGGATTGTGAGTTGCAACGACGTCCTGTTAGCACAGGCAAGAGCGACCTTCAAAAGCCCTTGACCGGTCCGCATGCCATGGGTTCTCGAGCCTCGCTCTCGCTCGTTCTTCTCCTGCTGGTCGCTGCACCGTTGTCCGTCCTCGCCGAAGGGGCAGCAAATGTCGCTCAGGATACCTCGGACGAGGTCCAGGATGCGCAGCTCACGGAAGGGGAGCGCCTGACGCTGGCCGCTGCCCACTGGAACATGATGCCACAGGCCACCATGGAGCCTGTTTCGTTGATGCCGGCGACCGGTGTCCTCCACCTCGCATTGGGGTCCTTTGACCCCCTGTTGGGCAACGGACCTGAGGTGCCTGCAGGCTACGACCGCACCAATGATGTCGCCCACACCGGGATGGTGATGGTGCAACTTGATGCCCCCGATGGTACCGTCCTCGATCGCTTGGTGAAACAATACGATCTGACGGTCTTGGATGTCTTGCACGACGAGGGTTGGCTGGTTCGCCTCCCTGCAGAGCACCCGGAAGTGATTGACGCCTTGGGTGGTGAAGAGGGGGTCCGTTGGGTAGGGCAACATCAGCCCGGCTGGCGAGTCGCCCCGATGCTCCTTTCACAACCCGCTGCTGCTGAGGCCTTGGCCATCGTTCCCACATCCGATTTGGGTGTTGGGGGCTACGCAGCCCTGGCAACGGATATCGTCAGGTACGGTGGCCTCGAAGCTTCGTGCGATGCATGGATGTGCTACGCAACCGCCGAACCGTTCTCCATGGCGAAGTTGGTCAGTCATTTGGCCCACGACGGTCGAATCTTGTGGACCGAACCCACCTCCCAGTGGCGAGTTCATAACGCACTGGCTTGGTCGATTGCGGGCGTCCAGGGCGTGGCCAACAACGCCACGTTTACCCTTGACGGCTCGGGAGAGATGATTGCCATTGCTGACACAGGATTGGACCAGAACCATCCAGATTTGACCGGTAGGGTCGCCGCCACCTTCACGCAGTTTGGACTTGACCCATCCCCTGCGGACAGCAACAGCGGCCATGGCACGCACATCGCCATTTCCGTGCTCGGCAACGGTTCTGGCGATGCTGATGCCCGCGGCGTCGCTCCCGCTGCAAACCTCGTCATGTACGCCCTTGAGCACGACCCGACCGGGACGTTTGGTCGAATTGGCTCGATTTACGACATGCTTCGAGATGCCGAACAAATGACGGCTCGCATCTCGGTCAATGCTTGGGGATTGAACGGGAACTTTGGTCAATACACGGCCGACGCTCGTTCGGTTGACACCTTTGTCCATGACAGCAAGGACCTCACGCCGGTGTTCTCTGTCGGTGATCGAGGGACATCAGGTGCCTCCCAAGTCTCTTCTCCGGCCACCGGCAAGAACGTTCTCGCCGTTGGTGCATCCACCACTGGTGCCAGCGGTACCCCCGCAGCCGGTGCAGTGGTCAATTTCTCATCCCTTGGCCCGAGTTTGGACGGACGCATCAAACCCGACCTTGTTGCACCAGGTGTGGGTGTTTGTTCTGGTTTGGCCGAGGAAGCCAAAAATCCTGCAGGTCCGTCTTGCTTAACTGGAACACACGCCGGCGGAAATGCCTACTACATGACGCTCAGCGGGACGTCTCAAGCAACAGCGATTGCCTCAGGTGTCGCTGGATTAACCCGTGAATTTATTCGCGAACAGGTCGGCGTTTCCTCGCCCTCCAGTTCGCTGGTGAAGGCGGCCATGATCAACGGTGCTCGGGACCTCGGGGCCCCTGACATTCCCAACGCTGCCGAAGGTTGGGGTGAGGTGAATTTGGAACGCACCGTCCTGCCCATGGACGGTACCACCACCCTCGACACCTTCATGGACGACAAAAAACTCCTTTCGCCAGGGTTCGGTCTTCTCTATTCATTCTCCATTGATCCCTCCCACGGCCTTGACATCACGCTTGCTTGGACCGACGAAGCCGGAAGCGCCATTGCATCTCAAAGCGAGGCACGGCTGGTCAACAATCTGGACCTTGTCCTCGTAGGGCCGGACGGGACGGAGTGGCTCGGCAATGATTTCAGCCAGGGCTTTACGACCACGGGCGGAACGGCTGATGATGTCAACAACGTCGAGCGCATTCGAGTGGCTCCGGGTGTCCTCCCATCCGGGAATGGAGATTATGTCCTCAAAGTCCTTCATCGCGGGGGAACGCAGCAGGACTTCTCCTTGGTCATGAGCGCAGTGGCCACGCCCACGCCTCAACCGGACTTGGCGGTGTTTGACGGAAGCATTCTCTCCTCCTCAGAAAACCCCCTCAAGAACGATCTCATCTCCATTCGTCTCGCCTGGGTCAACCAAGGAACCAGCACCACACCATCCTTTGACATCATTCTCGAGGACACCACCACCCAAACTGTCCTTGCCACGGCCACCCGTCCTGCTCTTGGTCCAGGGATGATCGATTCCTACACCATTTTCCACCAGTTCTCGACCACGGGCGTTCACAGCCTCCAACTCTCGGTCGACACCGGTGGTGTCGTGGACGAAATGAACGATGCCACCTCGGGAACGGACAATAACATCTGGGTCGAAGACATCGAGGTCATGGCGCTTGGTGTTCGTGTGGTTGTGGACAACGAAGACGGCAGCATCCCGGAAACGCCGGAGGATCGTGCCTCAAACGCCCAAATGGTCTTGGATGTGCGCAACGAATCCGGCATTGATGTGCCACTCTCCATCCTGCACGAGGGCACCGGAAACCAATCCGTGAAAGTGTCGGCTACCATGGTCCAAATTCCCGTTCCCGGTCGGGATGACTTCTTCTTGCCCAGCCCCGACATGTGGACCCGAACGTTCGATGAGAGCACCACGTTTACCCTCACGGCTCAAGGAACCGTGGATGCTAACAAATCGCTTAATTTGCGGCTCGAAGACATCGACGCAGACTTAACGACCGACCCGAACAATCCTCGTTTTGTGCGAGCAGGTACCTACGTGCTCGAAATCACAGCTCGTTACGAGTACCAACCGACCGTGGCCCATACCCAGCGCATCACCATTCAGGTTGAGCAACTTGACCAAGTGCAGGTCGTCGCAGCAGGTACATCTGGATTGGAGGCGGTCCCGGGTGAATCAAGCGTCTTTTCCATCTCGGTGCGCAACACCGGCAACGCGCCTGCTCAATACAGCCTTGAATGCAGTTCTGACCAGCGCTGGCAAGTCATGTTGGGCACATCAAATTCCTCACAAATCGACTTCGAGGCACTGAACATCCTCGAATACCTCCCCATGACCATTCGTGTTTTTGTTCCGTTGGTGGCTGATGGCGTGCCTGCAGCAGGTGATACCGACACGGTCACGTGCTACGTTACTTCATTCACCGATCTTAGCATGAACTTCACTGAAACCGTAACCATCACGGTGCTTGCCCAAGAATCCTTCGAAGTTCATCTTGAAGACGACGATGGCCCCGTAGGTCCGAACCACCTCGCATCCGATGTGGCCGTTGACAGCGGGCAACTGGTTCACATGAACATGAGCATTGAGAACACCGGAAACATTGGCATTGACCTTGATGTCTCGGTGCTCCCCGACAACCCACAGTGGGCCGTCCAGGTTTCTCATGACGGTGCACAAGACTCCCGGAGGGTCGCTTTTGATCTCGGTCCGGGTGAAACCAAACTGGTCCAATTCATCTTCGGTGTGCCGATTACGGCGGAGGAAGGCGACAGCAACGTGTTCACCATCCGAACAGAGCGGAGCCTCTCGAATTTCCGACAGAACATCACCACGCTGGTGGTGAAAGATGAACTGGGAATCTCCCTCACCCCTCCGACGGATCGTCATATCGATGCTGTCGTGTCGGACCTGTTTTCTTACGGTGAATTTGTTGTTCAGAACACCGGCAACACCAACTTAGGACTCACTTGGACACACGGATTGGCTCCTGATGGTTGGTCGGTTGGATTTGCCAACCCCACGGTCTACCTCGAGCCACGTGAAGAGAAGGTCGTGCGATTTGGCTTGATTCCTCCTGCTCAGGCGGAGGTCTCCTCGAGCGCCTTCGAAATTCTCATCAACGTGAACGCTACCAACAACGGTCGATTTGTGGAGGCTTCGGAAACGGTCTCGGTGGGTGTGATTCCCTCCACCTTTGCCAACATCACGGCCAGCAAAGCGATCGAGGGTTTGTTCCAAGGCGTGTCACGTGAAGAAGGACGCACAGAAACCTTCGTTGTTCGTAACGATGGAAACACGGTGCTCAACGCAGATTTGTCTGCTGTCCTCCTCGATGGAAACGATGAGGAACGCAACGACTGGACGGTGAAGATTTCACCCTCCGAAATCACTGACCTTGCCATCGGTGAGGAAGTTGAGGTTTCGGTAACGTTGATGCCGGATGAAGACGTTGAGCGCCGCGCTTCGAGGCTGGTGCTGAACGTCTCTTCAGAGGGCGTGTTGGTCACTTCCATCGAGCGCGATGCCAGCGTCGAAATCGGTTCCGGTTCAGGCGGTCTGTTCAACATTCTCCCGCCGGCCGTCAGCATCTCGTTGGTGGTTGTTTTGCTGGTCGGGGGTGCGATTCTCGCTCGACGGATGAAGGCCTCCGGTGCACTGGTCGATGACGGAGCGACGCTGGTGGCGCCCAACACGCACACGAACCCGGACATGCTTGGTGAGCGACGAGACGAGGCGTTGGACCTCGGCTCTGCTGTCGACGAATTGACCAGTGGTGAAGTGAGCGATGAAGAAATCGCCCAAGCCATCATGCAATCCATGGACCTTCCCTCCACGCCGGCCGTCGTGCCCAAAGGCCTGCCGCCAAGCGGAATGCCGCCAAAGGCCAACATCCCTCTCGGAATGCCACCTGCAGGCATGCCTCCTGCGGCTGGGAAGGCGCTGCCACCGCTTCCAATGCCCGTCCCCGCTGCCGCACCTGCTCCGGCGCCCATGCCAGCACCTGTCCCTCAACAAGCGCCTCCGCTACCCCCGGGCGGCCTCCCTGCCGGCTGGACGATGGAACAGTGGCAACATTACGGCCACGAGTGGCTGAAGCGGCAAGGATGATTCGTCAAGATTGAAAGGGTGGAGGCAGTCCACCCGCCATGAGCAGCATCGTCTTGTTTGGCCCACCCGGCGCAGGAAAAGGCACGCAAGCCCAACGCATCACGGAACACACCGGTCTTCCCCAAATTTCCACGGGCGACATGCTGCGGGCCGCCGTTAAGGCTGGAACCGATGTTGGCTTGGACGCCAAGGGCTACATGGACCGAGGCGAACTTGTTCCGGACGATGTGATCCTCGCCCTCATCAAGGATAGAATTCAGGAACCGGATGCCGCCAACGGCGTGATGTTCGACGGCTTTCCAAGAACTGTACCCCAAGCCACAGCCCTTGCTGAGATGACCCATATCTCTCATGTGCTCTCCATCGAAGTGCCCGATGAACGCATCGTGGAACGCATTTGTGGGCGCTCGACCTGCGGACATTGCGGAGCCGTCTACCATGACACGTTCAACCCCGTTCCAGCGGAGGGGTGTGGCTGTGGTAACTACCAAGAAAAGCGGCGAGCGGATGACAACGAGTCAACGGTCCTGAATCGCCTTTCAACGTACCACGAGCAAACCTCTCCACTGGCTGCTTGGTACGAAGAACAGGGGTTGTTCCACCGTGTCAACGGCGACCGAGCCATCGATGACATCACGCAAGATTTGATCGCCGTTCTCAACTGAGGTGCTTTCATGGGCCGCCGAAAGAACATGCGGTCGAGCAAAAAGAAGCGGCGCAGGGCGGCTGGAATGGAAGCGCAGCAACACCTTGCTGGCATCCTTGAATCACCTCATGAGCACCATCCTGAGGTGGTTGATGCTGCTGCTGTTCACCTCATTAAAACCTCACAGCGTCATCGACTTGCAATTCCAAGATCGGTCCACGACAAGGTGTGCCGCAAGTGCTGGTCCGCCCATGTGCAATCCACGACATTTCGTGTGCGAATCAAGGATGGTCAGCGCATCAAAACCTGCTTGAAGTGCGGGAGCATCCGTCGATTTGGTGGTGGCCCGAAGTACCACAGGGTCCATCGAAGAGGTGAAGGTCATGCGTGATGTACCTCCTCATATTCTCCGTCAAGCCAAATCGCGGGAATTCCGCCCCAGTGTTCGCGTTGGGAAAGCAGGGTTAACGGAAACAGTTCTCGAAGAGATTCGACAGCAGCTCAAGTCGAGGGACCTCGTGAAGGTCAAGGTCAACAAGGGTTTGTTCGAGCGGGAACAACGCAGCGAAGTGTGGACTTATCTCGCAGAAAACACCGCTTCAATCGTGGTGCTCCAGCGAGGAAACATCGGCGTTTTGTGGCGCGGGTAATCCTCGAGGAAGCAAAGGGTCAAAGGGTGCATTCATCCCCCATCCAAACAGAGGCTTGTCCATGAATTCACATCTGTTCACCAACAAGAGCCGCCAAATCGCCTTCGGCCTCATCATGTTCGTGGGTGCGATGATGGTTGCGAATCCGTCACAAGCGGGTGGTGGAGGCGGCCTGGACCTCGGTATCGAAATCCGCGAGGGCATGGGCACGCAAGCGGTCTATGTTGGCCTTGCGATTCTCTTGGCGGTCTACGTGCTCATCATCTTTGAGTGGGTTCACCGAACCCTCGCCGCAGCCGTTGGTGGCATTGTCGCCATGTTGGCGCTGAATTACTACAAGGAAGGCGATGCGCTTTCGTTGGCTGAAGTGACGACGCTCATCGATTGGGAAACCATTGGGCTTCTTCTCGGTATGATGGTGATGGTCGGCATCTTATCCAACACCGGTGTCTTCGAGTATTTCGCCGTCCTCTCCTACAAGAAAAGCGGCGGGTCCATCTGGACCCTCGTGGTCATTCTTTGTTCGGTCACGGCCGTTCTGTCGGCGTTTCTTGACAACGTCACGACCATGCTCCTGTTGACGCCGGTCACCATTCAACTGGCGAAGGTGTTGGACATCAAACCCATTCCGTTGTTGATTTCAGAAGTCCTCTTTTCCAACATCGGTGGTGCGGCCACCATGATCGGTGATCCTCCCAACATCATGATTGGTTCAGGTCTTTCCCCTGACAAAATCGCCTCGGCAGAGGGCGGGAAATACGAGTACATGTCGCAGTACGGTGTCACCTTCAACGATTTCATCATCGAGATGGGGCCGGGCATTCTGATGTGCATCGTGCCGAGTTTCATGCTCTTGAAGTGGTTCTATGCCGACGAGTTTTCGGGCTCTCGGATTCGCGATGTCGCTGAACTCGAATCCAAGTACGGCATCAAAGACCCGCAAATGCTCAAGGTGGCTGGTTTCATCCTCGTCCTTGTCATCCTCAATTTCTTCCTCCACCCCATCACCCACATCGCCGTGTCGTGGATCGCCCTCGTCGGTGCTGTCATCATGCTCTTGGCGACCGACCGGCATGAACTCGAAGAGCCGCTCCATCACGTCGAATGGACCACGCTCCTCTTCTTCGCCGGTCTTTTCGTGCTCGTCCATTCGCTCCAGGAGATGGGCGTCATCAACTACATCGGACAGTACGTGATGGCGGCCATCGAGTACTTCGGTAGCAACGAAGGCGACGGCCAAACCGTGCGCCTTGCTGCAGCCATCCTCATCGTGTTGTGGGTGTCGGCTGTCGCCTCGGCCTTCATCGACAACATTCCCTACACGGCCACCATGATTCCCATCGTGCTCCAAATCGCCGACGAACTCGGCGACTACCTCCTTGGTCCGTTGATTTGGGCCTTGGCCTTCGGTGCTTGCCTCGGCGGTAACGGAACACTCATCGGTGCATCAGCCAACGTCGTCACCGCCGGCATGTCGGAGGAAGCCGGCTACCCGATTTCATTCAATGAGTTCTTCAAGGCCGGTTTCCCCGTGATGATCCTCACCACCTTCATCGTCTCGCTGTACATGTTGCTCGTGTTCATCGTCGGTGGTGAAGACAACGCTACCTACGTGAAACTCATCCTTGTCGGTGTCACCACACTGAGCATCATCGGTCAACTCGCTCGTGGCCGAAGCAAGGGCAAGACGTTCGCTGAGGCCCTCGTGGATGATGAGATGGAAGGCATTGAAGAGATGGTTGTTGAAGCCAAGAGCGTCGTTGTCGGCATGCTTCGTGGCGAAGAAGAGTGAAAGGTCAACCGAGCGTTGACTTGAAGTCCCTTCGGCGCAACGAAGGTACGAGGCAGGCCGATGTTTGAGTGCCAAATCTGTGGTCTTCTCTCGTTGGGGGGGACGGCCTGTCCAGCATGCGGGAGTCAACTCCGCAAAGACCTCTCACTTGAGGAAGACGGCTCTGAGGCGCTTCCGAGCGAAGTTCCCGGGCTTGATGATGCGGCGGCCGCATGGTACGACTTGGAAGGCATTGAGCCCCCAACCGAAGACGATGTCGCTGAGGAAGCGGTTGATGTTGAGCAGGAGGGAAACCTCCCGTTTGGTTTCCAGGGGTCCTCGAACGTGTACGATTCTCGCCTACCGTTCGGCATTGGCAGCTTTGCTGAAGGCATTCCCTTCGAGGGTGCGATGGCCGAGGTGGCCTCGCAACAGCCTCCTTCCACCCCTCCTCAACCTCCACCAGAGCCCGAGGTGGTTTCCGAAGCGAGCGTTGAACACATCGCAGTTGTCCCTGAGGCGCCCGAGGTGAATCCTGTCGAATCTGTTCCTGAAGCAGATTCGATGCCAGACCCACATGATGCCGGTCCTGAACCGGAACATGAACTCCCTGCCGTGCCCGACCTCCCGTCGGTTCAAGAGGACCGTCCCCAAACATCTTCTCCACCCCCTCCTCCCGGCCCCATGCCCTCTACCC
>JAYYDY010000113.1:0-32593 GCA_036160375.1 Thermoplasmatota archaeon
TGCGCTGATGCCAGAGGCTCACACGATGCAGGAATTGCAGTACCTCGAAGTGTTTGCAGCCGCCAATGCCGACGGCATCATCACCAGTAAAGAGCGAACCATGCTTGATTTGCAAGCCAAGGCCTTTGGCATCAACCCCGATCGGCAGCGGCACCTCGAAGGGTTTGGTGAAGAGGCCGCTGAATAAGTGAATTTCCAGACTTCATCATCCATCACCCCTTTTTGACTCCACCAACGTGCCAAACCAAGCGAAGCGATTGAATACATCCACGCCCAGCGAAGCCTTGAGTCCCATGGCTGCAAAACCCCCCGGCAAGAAAAAAGGCAAGCGCAAGCGAAAGATGCGACTGTCCTTGAAGCAGTCGAAAATGAACACTGCCTCGGACAAGTACTCCGATTCGCTCGGTTGGTCGACCGACGTTGGACGAACCTTGGGTGATGCACCCAAACCAACCGGCCCACAGACCATCAAAGTGCAATGCGAGATGTGTGGTTCGATGTTGAAGATTCCAAAACCAAAACGATCTCGCTATTCCGTGTCGTGCACGTATCCTGAATGCGGCCACGTCATGCAGTTTGATTGAGATGCGTCTGGCCTTGGTCGTCCTGACGACCCTTCTCATACCGCTCGCCGGGTGCGTTGATTCGGTAGATGAGGCAGACTCTTTCCGTCTTGGAACCACCACCTCCATGCGCGATTCTGGATTGCTTGATGTTCTGATTGAGGACTTTGAACGTCTTCATGACATCGATGTGGAATACGTGGCGGTGGGTACAGGTGCCGCCCTTGAGCTGGGTCGGAACGGTGATGTGGACGCGCTGATCGTCCATGCACCGGATCAAGAAGCGAAATTCATCGAAGAGGGGTTCGCCAATGAACGGATACCTATCGCTCACAATGCGTTTGTCCTTCTCGGTCCGCGCACGTGGAACACCTCAATTTTTGAAGCCTTTACGTCCATTCTCGAAGACGAGACATGCTTCATTTCTCGCGGCGACAATTCAGGAACGCATGCGAAGGAGCAGGCCATTTGGCGGCACATCAACCAAACGCAAGACGTTGAGATGGTTGAGGATTCAAACGGCTACCATCCTCCCGGCGACTGGTATTTCTCCATCGGCCAGGGCATGGGAGCGGCCATCAACATGGCCGACGAGAAGAACTGTGCAACGTTTTCAGACCGTGGAACGGCCCTCCAGTTTCAATCAAACATTGACCTTGAGCGTACAGAATTTTCCGATTCGATTGTTGACAATCCGTACGCTTACTTGGTGATTCAACCGGGGAATGCCACGGCCGCTCATACCTTTGAATCCTATCTGCTCAATGAAGGGCGACTTCTGATTGCAAATTACACCATCAACGGCGATCATCCGTTTTTTGTGGATTAAGGCGTGTACCACTCACCCTTCAACAGGGATCTCGCAAACGGATCATCCTCGTCCAATCTCCGTCCTTCATGGAGCACCATGGTGCGGTCAGCCATGCGTTGAGCTTGCGGGATGTTGTGCGTCACCATCACAATGCAAGTGCCCCCATCACGCAATCGCATCAACTCTTTTTCGATGGTTTGAATGTGGAGCCAGCCGAGGTTCGAGGTGCATTCATCCAGGAGCAAAAGCGATGGCGCAAACGAGAGTTGTCGAGCGAGCACCAAACGTTGCCGTTCACCGCCCGACAAATCCAAGGTGGACTGTCCAGCCATCTCGCTGAGCTGGAACACATCGCCATAACCTTGACCACTCGGTGATAGCGTTGGGAACAATCGGTGGGGGAGCATCAGCTCCGAAGCCACCGACGCCGTCAGTGCCACCGGTTCTTGTTGGACATAGATGCAGGCTTGAGGCCCACACATGACATCCTCGCCTTCCAGGCCGGCCAAGGCTCGAAGCAAGGTGGTTTTTCCAGCACCCGATTCACCAACGATGGCAGTGATGGTTCCAGGTGAGAGTTCAATCTCTACCTCGTCCACCACCGTACGCTCGGATTTGACGACCGAAATCGTTCGGATCACCGGTTCCTCGAAGGGGGTTGGTGCAGGCAACGCTTCCCCTTTCAATTCCTCAGTGGTTCGTTTTTTGCGCGTTCGTACCATGGACGCCAACCCCACCAACGCCAGTGAAAGAAGCAGCAACAGCAAACCAAGAACAGCTGCTTGCTCCATGTTGCCTTTTGAGGTTTCAAGGACGATGCTTGTGGTCATCACGCGTGTTTTTCCAGCGATGTTCCCACCGACCATGATGACCGCGCCAACTTCGGCAATGGCCCGGCCAAAGGCAATGACGACGGCATGATACACACCGTTGCTCGCCAGTCGGATTTCCATTACCAGTCGCTGCCGTTGACCAATACCGAGCGTTGCCAACGTATCGCTGTAGGCTTTGCCAACCCCCTCGAACGCCGTCCATGAGCCGCCCCACACCAACGGCAGAATCAAACACGTCTGGGCGAAGATCATCGCTTCAACGGTGAACAGTAAATCCAGCGATCCCAACGCTCCAGATTTTGAAAACAAGGAATACACAAAGACACCCACCACCACCGGCGGCAGGCCATACAGTGCTGTGATTAACGTCTTCAGCCGATGGAACGACGTTCTGTGCTGTCTCGCACACCATGCGCCCAACGGCACACCGATGAGCATGGCCAGCACCGTCGCCGTTCCACTGGTAAGAAAGGTGGTTTGAACGGCCTGAGAAAGCGACGGCCCGTCAACCATGAAGGTGCATCGAACCCCCCACCATCATTCTACCGTTGACCCACAATCTCAAGCACGACCCCCCCTTGGAAGGGCCATGGATGACCGTCCTTACTTCATCACGGTCGAAGAGGCGCAGACCATCACCTTTCTGACGCCACCTTCACTGACCGTAGAAACCATTCCCATCGACGCAGGCTCCAACAGAGTACTGGCTGAGGACTTACCCAGTCACGTCAACGACCCTCCGTTTGATAACTCGGCCATGGACGGTTTTGCGTGTCGCTTTGATGCCGAAGCCACGTACCCCTTGACCCTCGATATCGTTGGCCTTCAAGCCGCTTCTGGCGTCAACGAGGCCATCGATGTCAAGGCCGGCCAAGCGGTCCGCATCATGACCGGCGCGCCGATGCCTCCTGGCACCGATGCCATCCTTCCCATTGAACGCTGCACCGTTGAAGGCGACCACGTCACCTTCATGGAAGCGCCCAAACCACATTTCGTGCGCAAGATGGGTGAGAACCTCGAGAAAGGTGCCGTGGCGTTGACCAAAGGCATGCAACTGACCCCTTCTCGTATTGGGTTGTGTGCGACGATGGGCTACGCCACCGTTCCCGTGTACCGTCGTCTTCGCATCGGCATCGTTTCCACCGGAGACGAACTCAAGTCCCCGGGCGAGTCGCTGAAGCACGGCGAAATCTACGAATCCAATTCGTTCGGTCTCGCAGGTCTTGTCGAGTGGGCCGGTCATGAACCCGTTCGCTTTCCCGCCGTCGCCGATTCCATGGAAGCCCTGCGCATGACCCTCAATGAGGCCAACGCCACGTGCGACCTCATTCTCACCTCCGGCGGTGTCTCGATGGGTGAATTCGATTACGTTCGACGCTTGATGGAAGAAGAGGGCGATGTTCACTTCTGGCGGATGAAAATTCGACCGGGGTCGCCTCCACTGTTTGGCTTGTGGGCCGGCACCCCCTTGTTTGGGCTTCCGGGCAATCCTGTTTCGAGTCACGTTGTGTTTCGGATGCTCGTGGCGCCCTACCTTCGCCATGCTCTGGGGAGCGATGGCCCGAAAGAGTGGACGGTTCGTGCGAAATTGTGCGATCCGGTCAAGTCGACCAACGATTGTGTCACCCTCCGCCGCGTGACATTAACATCGACCGAAGAAGGCATGATGGCCCATCAACCTCGACATCAAGGTTCGGGGAATCTGGAAAGTCTTGCCAGTGCGAGCGGCTTAACCCTGCTTCAGCCCGGCCAATCGGGTGAGGTGGGTGAGTGGATTGACGTGTTGGTCTTGTAGGTGATGCAAGTGAAGCAAACAGCATCCGGGGACAGCCATCTTCTGGCGGTGCTTCGTTCCATGTTTCCTCAGTCGAGCTCGACCACCCTCCGAAAAATGCTCACACAGGGACGGGTTGTTGTCAACGGCGACGTCGTTCACCGAGCAAAAACTGCCGTGCTTGCAGGCGATACGGTGGAGGTGCTTGAGCGCCAACGCGCAGAAGAACGAACACCACCTCCGAGCACAGAACCAACCGTTGACCTCGATGTACTGTACGAAGACGACACCCTTCTGGTGGTGAACAAACCCCACCGCTTGCTTTCGGTGGCGACGGACCGCCTTGAAGTCGACACCCTTCACAGTCGCTGCGTTGACTATCTGAAGCATCAGAACGAGGACGCTTGGTGTTACATCGTTCACCGTCTCGACAAGGACACGTCCGGTGTCATGGTGTTGGCGAAGCACCCCACAGCAAAGCGCGAGTTGCAACAACAATTCCACGACCGAGAGGTGCACCGAACCTACCTCGCCGTGGTTGAAAGCGCACCTCATCCCCAATCGGGTACCATCCGAACCTGGTTGATGGAAGACAAACACCTGAATGTCAAAGCCGTGAACAAAAAACACCCTCAGGGGAAAGAAGCGATTTCTCACTATCATGTGGTACGGTCAGACGATACCTCCAGTCTTGTCGAGGTGTCAATTGAAACCGGTCGTCGGCATCAAATTCGGATGGCCATGCAACATCTGGGGACACCCGTCGTCGGTGATGAACGTCATGGTGCCTCAACCAATCCCCACCAACGCATCATGCTTCACGCCTCATCGCTGGAGTTTCTTCACCCCGATAACGACGATCCGGTGCGGTTTGAGGCTCCGCTGCCGAAAATCTTCGGCATGGCTTGACAGGTTCCTCAATCGATGTTGAAGGCCATGGCCTCACAATCTGCACAACGATCGACATGCTCCGTGCCGATGTTATCGACGCGGCCGCACCGCAAACAACATCGCTGAGCGACAAAGACTGGGTTCACCTTCGGGGATTCCACAGCCCGCAAGGATGGCGTTTGTATTATGAAGGCTTGTTCTTGCTTGTGGTCTCGCAGTAGCACGATTTTGATACATTCAGCTCCGTGTTACTTTCATCCCAATCCCCAACACCCCCGCTCGCAAGCAAAAGCACGACTTGAAGAACTGTTGACCGGTCGTTGCCTTTGGAGCGTTTGCCATGACGATAGGCCAAGACGGTTGGATTGAGGTCAAGGGTGCGCGAACCCACAACCTCAAGGACATTTCCGTCAACCTTCCAAAGGGCAAATTTGTCGTGATTTCCGGCGTTTCTGGCTCGGGGAAATCCAGTCTCGCCTTCGATACGCTGTACGCCGAGGGCCAGCGAAGGTACGTTGAGAGCTTGTCCTCGTATGCACGCCAATTCATTGGCCAAATGAAAAAAGCAGATTGCGATTCCATTGAGGGTCTTTCCCCTGCGATTTCCATCGACCAAAAACAAGGCAGCCACAACCCCCGTTCAACCGTGGCAACGGTCACCGAAATCCAAGACTACCTTCGTCTGCTTTGGGCGAGAATCGGGAAACCACACTGCCCATCGTGCGGGAAAGAGGTGGCGCGACGCACCGTTCAAGAGATCGTGGATGACATCTTTTGGCGCATGGAAGCGCACGGCATCGCCGTATGGTCACCCGTCGTGCGCGCACGGAAAGGAACCCACATGGAACTCTTCCGACAACTGGTGGAGCAGGGCTATCTCAACGGACGCGTCAACGGTCACGAAACATCGTTCGAGGAACCGCCCACCCTCGACAAGAATTTCCGACATGACATCGATGTCCGCATTGACCGTCTACGATGCACCCGTGATCGTAAACAACGCCTCACCGAGGCAGTTGAATCGGCCCTCCGATTGGGCGGTGGTACTTTAGCCGTTGAGAGCCTTGAAGCACCTAAATCCGATGCCAAACTCAGTGCAAACTCCAACGCTCATGCGACTGAACAAGGACAAACCATCGCTTGGTCTGAGGATTTTGCGTGTCCCGACCACGGTGCGTTCATGCCTGAGCTTTCCCCACGCGTCTTTTCATTCAACTCCCCTCTGGGAGCGTGCGGGACGTGCCAAGGGTTGGGCGTTCAGCGCCAGTTCAACATCGAACTCGTTGTTGACGGAACGCTGAGTGTCTCCAACGGCTGCGTCATCCCCTGGCGACAGTCGATGTCCCCTTCGTGGTACCGCAAATTGTTGGAATGCACGTGCGAGCACTACAACATCTCCACCACACTTCCCTTTGAGATGTTGGACGAGGACGAGAAGGACATCTTGCTGTACGGCTCGGGCTCCACCGTCATTCATTACGAATTTACCTCCGAGAACGGCTCGCAATACAAGTACAGCAAACCATGGGAGGGCATCATCCCTCGTCTCGAGAAGACTTACGCCGAAACCACCAGCGAGCGGACGCGAAATCGACTGATTGCTTGCATGACGGACCTGGACTGTTCTGCCTGTGCAGGAGAGAAACTGAACCAAGCTGCTCGCTATGTGACGGTGGGGGGTATTCGTCTGCCCGAAGTCAGCCAGTGTTCGGTCCATGACGCGTTGGGCTTGGTTCGTGCATGGAATCCCGAAGGCGATGGCCCACCGGAAGCGTTTCAGGACCTTCTCGAAACCCTTGATGAACGAAGCATGTTCATCGGCTCTGAAATCATCAAGGAAATCGAAGGGCGGCTCGGGTTCCTTGACAGCGTTGGATTGGACTACCTCACGTTGGATCGAAAGGCGAACACCCTCTCGGGCGGTGAAAGTCAACGAATTCGTTTGGCCACGCAAATTGGAAGTCGATTGACTGGCGTCATGTACGTGCTCGACGAACCTTCCATCGGCCTCCACCAACGCGACAACGACCGCCTCCTCACCACGCTGCGAGAACTCAGTGACTTGGGCAACACCTTGCTTGTGGTCGAGCACGACGAAGACACCTTACGGCAAGCGGATTGGTTGTGCGATCTTGGCCCGGGAGCTGGTCTCGAAGGCGGCGTGGTGGTGGCCAACGGGACGCCAGAAGAAGTCATGGCCAGTGAAGCATCCGTTACGGGCGCCTACCTCAGCGGACGGAAATCCATCCCCTGGCCCGAGAAGCGAATCAAGCCCGGTAAGCACCATCTCAAGGTCAACGGAGCCCGCCACAACAACCTCCAGAACATCAACGTCGCTTTTCCCATCGGCTGCATGACGGCGGTCACCGGCGTGTCAGGGTCAGGAAAATCTTCGTTGGTGTCGGGTATTTTGGCGCCCGCCCTTCAACGGGATGTCCATCGAGCGGAAACCCTGCCAGGGCGACACACCTCGCTTGAAGGTGTTGAGCATGTGGACAAGGTCATCATCATCGACCAATCACCCATTGGTCGAACCCCCCGGTCCAACCCTGCTACGTACACGAAGGTGTTCGATGAAATCCGCTCGTTGTTTGCGAACACAAAGCTGTCCAAGGAACGAGGTTACAAACCTGGCCATTTTAGTTTCAATGTCAAAGGTGGTCGGTGCGAGGCTTGCAGCGGTGGTGGGTCCATTAAATTGGAAATGAACTTCCTTCCGGACGTGTGGATCACCTGCGATATATGTAACGGAAAACGGTACACTCGAGAATGCCTTGAGGTGGAATGGCGCGGTCGAACCATCCACGACGTTCTGGAGATGCCGGTGGCAGAAGCGGTTGAATTCTTCAAGAATCACCGGAAAATCCACCGGACGCTCGAAACCCTTGACGCGGTTGGTTTGGGCTACATTCGTCTCGGCCAACCAGCCACCACGCTTTCAGGCGGTGAAGCACAACGGGTCAAACTCGCCAGTGAACTGCGACGGATGCCGAACAAGCACACGGTCTACATTCTTGACGAGCCAACCACGGGGCTGTCGTTCAGCGACGTAGCCAAGCTCATCAATGTCCTTCACCAACTTCGCGACAAAGGCCACACGATGATCATCATCGAGCACCACCTTGACGTGGTCAAATCGTGCGATTGGGTGGTCGACCTTGGTCCGGAAGGTGGTGAACGCGGCGGGCAGGTGATTGCGAAGGGGACGCCGGAAGCAGTAGCGAAAGTGGCTGAGAGCCCAACCGGGCAATTTCTGTCCAAGATGCTGAACCGTTGAAGGCGCAGACTACAAAGAGCGCATGCAACAACCTCCGCTTGCCCAACGGGCACGGTGCAGAACATGCCAGTTACACGTGTGGAAGTTACCCCTCGTCAGGGAGAGGGAATGCGTGATGTTCGCGGGGATGTCGTTCGTCGTCAACTCAAGGCTGACCACGGGATTGACGTGGCTCAAGTTCGTTCGATTTGCGGCTACCTCATCAACGGGGAAACGCCCCACGAACGCATCGCTGAGCGCGTGGACGATCTGTTCGCCGACCCGATTATTGAGCAGGGCGCAACCAACACCATCCTGTTGACCACCGAGTTGTTCGATAACGCTCCTGATGCCGTCATCACGGTCGGGTTCAAACCCGGTGTCACCGACAACCCAGGAAAAGCCGCTACCGATGGCTTTCAGACCCTGTTTCCTACGGACAGTGATGCCAAAATTGCCACCTACCTCACCTATGCGTTCTACGGTCTTCCATCTGAATGCGATGAAGGCTGGCTCGCCGGCACCCTTCACAACAACCTCATTGAGCGAGCCCTCATCGCCAACCGGGATGATTGTCAAGCGAAAATATGGCCTGAAATCGACTTCCCGACGCCACCTGAGCAAGTCTTCATTGAGCCCCAATCAATCAACCTTGAAGTTGACGATGACGCACTTGAAACCATTTCGAACGAAGGCTTGTTGGCCCTTAACCTCAACGAAATGCACGCCATCCAAGCTCACTATCGCAACGATGCCATTCGCCAACAGCGCACGACCATGGGCATCTCACCCGATGCCCCGACGGATGTGGAATTGGAGTGCTTGGCGCAGACGTGGAGTGAACACTGTAAACACAAGATTTTCGCTTCCAAAATCCATCACGTTGACCATGAAACAGGAGAGGACACGGTGGTGGATTCCCTGTTCAAAACGCACATCATGAAACCCACCCACGACATGCAAGAGGATGTTGATTGGTTGCTCTCGGTGTTCCATGACAACTCTGGCGTCATCGCTTGGGACGACACGTGGAGCGTCTGCATGAAGGCGGAAACGCACAATTCACCTTCAGCCCTCGACCCGTACGGCGGGGCCATGACCGGCATTGTGGGCGTCAACCGCGACATTCTCGGCACGGGCTTAGGAGCCCGACCCATCGCCAACACCGACGTGTTTTGCTTTGGCCCACCTGATTGGGAGGGCAACCTCCCCGAGAACCTCTTCCACCCGTCCCGAGTGCTTCGCGGCGTCCACGCAGGCGTTCGTGTTGGAGGCAACGAATCCGGCATTCCCACCGTCAACGGCGCCATTGTGTTTGACGACCGCTACATCGGAAAACCGCTCGTGTATTGCGGAACGGTCGGTATCATGCCTCGTGTTCTCAACGATGGTCGCCCCTCACACGTCAAAACTCCCGTGGCGGGCGACATCGTCTACATGGTCGGCGGTCGAGTGGGCTACGATGGCATTCACGGCGCCACCTTTTCCTCGCTCGAGCTGACCGAAGAGTCTCCGTCCAGTGCCGTTCAGATTGGCGACCCCATCACGCAGAAGAAGATGCTCGACATGGTGTTGGAGGCGAGGGACGCCGGCCTCATCACGTGCATCACCGACAACGGAGCCGGCGGGTTGTCTTCATCGATTGGGGAAATGGCCGAGTACACCAACGGCTGCGAGATTGATCTCGCCAAGGTGCCCTTGAAGCAAGCCGGACTCTCACCATGGGAGATTCTCGTGTCTGAAAGCCAAGAACGCATGACCATCGCCGTTCGACCCGAAGACCAAGCGGCCTTCGAAGCCATGGCTGCCCTGCACGAGGTCGAGGCGACGGCGGTGGCGACCTTCACGTCCACCGGCATGTTCCACGTCCGGTACGACGAAGCCACCGTGGCCTACCTTCCCATCGAATTCCTTCACGACGGCGTCCCTCAACTTGAACTCGAATCCGAATGGCACCACCCACAACTGACACCGTTCAACCCACCGACATCGGCAGACCACACCTCACTCTTGGAAGGCATGCTCAAGCGCCCCAACATTGCGAGTAAGGAAACGTGGGTCCGTCAGTACGACCATGAAGTCATCGCTCAGACGGCCATCAAACCCTTCGTTGGCGTGGAACGCGACGGCCCAGGCGATGCGGGCGTGATTGCACCAATTCACGGCGATCCACACGGGTTGGTCATTTCGTGTGGAATCGCACCGAGGTATTCTGACATTGATGCGGGCGCCATGGCCGCAGCTTCCATCGATGAAGCTGTCCGAAACGCCGTGTGTGTTGGGTTGGACGTTGACAAAATGGCCGGATTGGACAACTTTTGTTGGCCCGACCCCATCGAATCTGCGAAAACACCTGATGGACGCTTCAAATTGGCCCAGCTCGTGCGAGCCAATCGAGAGCTTGAACGGGTCTGCCGCGCTTATCGATTGCCGTGCGTCAGCGGCAAAGACTCGATGAAGAACGATTACGGCTCCGGTCCGGAGAAAATTTCAATTCCGCCAACGTTGTTGTTTTCTCTGTTTGGTGACCACCCTGACGTTCGCCAAACGGCCACGAGCGACTTCAAATTCAGCGGCGATCGAATCTACCTCGTCGGCACGTCGAATCAGGAATTGGGTGCTTCTGAACTTGCGTTCATGATGACCGAGTCCGGCCAAACCGACGGCATCGGCGGGCAAGTGCCACAACTCCCTCATCCCGAGCAAAACTTGGCCATGTACCGGGCCCTTTCGAACACCATCCGTGCGGGCACCGTCCGCACCGCTCACGATTGCAGTGAGGGCGGGTTGGCCGTCACGCTTGCGGAAATGTGCATTGGCGGACGCCTGGGTGCTTCCGTGGACATTGACGGTACGGGAGACGGTGATGTTTGGGGCCGTCTTTGGGGAGAATCGCTGGGACGGTTTGTCGTGGCGGTGTCCCCGGACCATGAGGAAGCGTTCCTTGCCGCCATGAAGGGTTATCCGACCACCGTGCTCGGGACCGTGGAGGACACCGGACAGCTTCACATCACGGACGGTGATGATCCACTCGTGCACATGCATGTTGACGCCATGACAACGGCGTGGAAAGGCACGCTCGATTTGACGGGAGGGACGGCATGATGACGCCCCGTGTCGCCGTTTTGTTTGGCTTTGGCATCAATTGTGACCACGAGACCAAGGCCGTGTTTGAGTTGGTCGGGGCTGAGGCGGATCGTGTTCACGTGAATCGATTTGTTTCGGGTGATGCCGATCTTGAATCGTACGATATTTTGGCGGTTCCTGGCGGCTTTTCGTTTGGCGATCACCTTGGTAGCGGTCGGCTGATGGGCAATCGTATGCGATTCGCCATGCGAGATGCGCTCATGACCTTCGTCGATGCGGGTAAGCCCATCATTGGTATTTGCAACGGTTTCCAAGTGCTGGTTAAGACCGGTCTTCTTCCTGGGCCTGAGGCGGGACATTCTCCGGACTTTGTCCAACGAGGAAGCCTCACGCTGAACGACAGCGGGCGGTACGAGGACCGATGGGTCACGTTGGAATTTGACCCAGAGAGCCCTTGCATCTGGACGAAGGGCATGACACGAATGGAATGCCCTGTTCGCCATGGCGAAGGAAAGTATGTGATGCCGACGGCAGCAGACCTTGATCGACTGGCTTCGCATCATCAGTTGACAGTGCGCTATGTTGACCCGACCACGGCTGCAGGGGAAGGGATAACGGACGAGCCCCTGCCTTACCCCGTGAGTCCCAACGGAAGCATGCGGAACATTGCTGGGATTTGCGACTCAACCGGCTTGGTTTTTGGACTCATGCCGCACCCTGAGGCGATTTACGCTCGATGGCTTCATCCAACACACACCCGCCACAATGCAGAGCATGCAGGCGGGGCGCTTGATGGATGGGAAGGGGAAGGCCTTCAGATGTTCAGAAACGCCGTCGAGTACGTCAAACAACGAGCTTGAGTGAACCCCATGACCGGATCGCAACGGTCGGTTCACATTGACGCACTTCGAGGGTTGGCTGTTCTTCTGATGGTGCTCGTTCACGCCGCAGCGACGTGGGAGCCGGCCTTTTCAGGCGGATTACTCGTCCTTGGCGTGATCGTATCCGCCGGGGGAGGGCTCGCAGCACCGCTCTTTGTCGCACTGCTCGGTTGGGGCCTTGCTCAGCGACCGCTCGCACCTCGACAGCGTTGGTGGCGAGCCGGCTGGCTCTTTGCGTGTCAGGTTGGCGTTAACGTGAGCGCACCGCACTTGTTCGATCCGTTCACACCCGGCGTCCTGTCGCTGTTGGGATTGCTGATTCTAACCGAGCCCTTGTGGGCTCGACCATTTCAGAGTGACACCCAAGTCATTCTTACCTTTGCAGGTGCGTTCCTTGTGGTGTTGATGTTGAGCATCTTCACCGAACCCTGGCAGGGACCATCAGTCTGGACACCTCGAGTTGAAACACCGTCGTTCACCACGTGGACGAGCCACCTGATCGCAACCGGCCTCTACCCGTTCTTTCCCTGGGTTCTGTTTGCATGCTTTGGGCTGACCGTTGCCCGTCTCTCCGCAGAACATCGTCGGATGTTCTTTCGAAACACGGCAGTTGCAGGCTTGGTAGCTTCAACAATCGTTCTCGTTCAGAGTCAACGAGCAGGGCAGGTTTGGGCGCTTCCAACAGGCAATGCAGCACTCACGTTCTTCCCGGCCAACGCTTCATTCCTCATCGCAGCCATGACCGGGGTGGCCATGTTGTGGTGGATCGTGGAGCGTTTTGGGACAGCGATTGCCGCCTTGTCGCACGTGGGTCGAGTCTCGCTCACCGTGTACGTGTTGCACTTCGTACCGTTCGCCTTGTTTCATCAAGCCGAAACCGTCCATGGGTGGTCAGCACTCTCGACCGCAGGGGTCGTTGTGGCCTACACCGTAGGGTGGATCGTCTTGGGAACTTGGCTTGCTCGGCACCCTCATCTAACGATTGAATCGTGGATGAGGTGGCGTGAACCGTCTTGACGTCGGTGGGTGCATCCCACCGCTTCAATCAACACCTACGTGAAGGGGTTCACGTGCGTGCAAACGCATCGTAGCGGGCGGTCCAACCAAGAGAAACGGGGTGGCCGAAGCCACCCCGCTTCAGGGGGGTTGGAGAACCTGGTTTGGTTTCACTCAGCAGCTGCAATAGCTTCGGTAGCCTTCTTGGCACCCATCCAAGCAACAACACCGAAACCGATCTTGTTGATCATGTCAGCGATGTTGTAGAGGATGGCCATGACTTCTTCCGAAACAGCGTCGGAGACGCCAGCTTCTGGGTTGAAGAGGTAGCCGATGGGGTAGATGACCCAGCCGACGCAGATGAACCAGCGCAGGGCGTTGGTGCTCCAGATGAGCTCAGGTGCAATCTTGCTGTTGTCGACACCCTTACCGGAGGACCAGGGGGTACCGGTAGCCACGATGATCATGGCCCAACCGACACCACCGAGGATGAGACCGAGCATGCCGTCGATGGCACCGGACTCACCGAGATAGCCGAATCCAATCATGATGAGGGCACCGGTGAAACAGATGCCGGTGAAGCCAAGACCGAGGAACTTGTCATCGGTGATGGCTTCCTTGCCAACGAGAGATGGGAACTTGAGGGCCATCAACGGAACGGTGATGATCCAGTCCATGTATCGGTACTCGATGGACACAGCGTCGAGGTCGGTGTACACACCTCGCATGTAGTAGTAGTGGAAGGCAGCAATACCGACGATCAGGGCCGAGATGGTCATGGTCGTGCGGTATTGAGGCGCCACGGAGTTGCGCTCTGCCATGAAGAAGACAAAGGCAGCACCCATGGAGATGTAGCCGACGAAGAAGAGGAAGAACGTGATGAGACCGAGGGTGTCATCGGCGTACTTCGCCGACGGGTCGACGATTTCCGCTGCGCTGACCGTTCCGGCCATTGCAAGGGCAAGTGTGGCAATCAAAAGCAGGCTCGTTGTTTTCGAGAATTTTTCAGTTTTCATGGTTCTCGAACCGTGCTTTCTAACATTCAGTATATAAAGAGGTGTATTTTTGCTAAGTTTCGCGCGTGGTTTCTAACGATTAACGGCCTTCGCCGGTTTGCACTGACCACAACCGAGCATAGATTCCTCCGAGGCCCACCAAATCGTCGTGCCGCCCGTCTTCCATCACTTCACCATTCTCAAGGACGACGATTCGGTCAGCGTTTCGAACGGTTGAGAGGCGGTGAGCGATGACAATGGTGGTTCGGTCCCTCGAAATTCGCTCGATGGATCGTTGAAGTGCTGCTTCTGTTTCGTTGTCCACCGCCGACGTAGCCTCGTCGAGGATGAGGAGCGGCGCGTCTTTGAGCACGGCCCTGGCGATGGCCACCCGTTGCCGCTGTCCGCCCGAGAGGCGGTGGCCGCCTTCTCCGACCAATGTCTCCCAGCCGCTGGGTAAGCTTGCGACAAAGGCGGCGGCTTCTGCGATTTCCGCCGCTTCAATCACTTCCTCATCCGTGGCGTCCGGTCGCCCGTAGCGAATGTTCTCGAGGATGGTGGTTGGAAAGAGCGTGATGTGTTGGTCAACCAGGGCAATGGAAGATCGGAGTGAATGAAGTTTCCACGATTCAATGGGTTGGTCGCACCACGTTACATGCCCTTGCTGAGGTTCTGCAAATCGGAGTAAAAGACGAACAAGCGAGGTTTTCCCGGCACCTGTTGAACCCACCACGCCGGTGGTTTTCCCGTGTTCAAACGTCAATGAAAGGTGGTTGAAGAGCGGTTCTCGGTCGGGATAGCCAAACGAAACGTCTTCCAGAGCGATGGACGAGGTTTTCCTCGCATCGTGATCAGGTGAGTATTCGCCCTGCTGCAGTTCGATGGGCGAAGCCAACACATCCAATACACGGGTGGACGAAGCCATGGCGCGCTGGTAGAGGTCAAAGGTCTCGCCAAGCCTCGTGAGGGGCCACAGCAAGCGCTGCGTCATGAACACCAACACCGAATAAGCACCCACGGCCATCGTGCCTTCAAGGGTGAACCAGCCCCCCAACAACAGGGTCGCTGTGAACCCGACAAGGATGGCCATGCGGATGAGCGGAGTGAAGGCCGCCGAGAGGCGAATCGCTTCCCGGTTGGCGTCTCGGTAAGCATCGCTGAGCACCTCCACTCGTCGTAATTCGTTGGCTTCAGCCGTGAACGATTGAACGGTTGACATGCCGGAGAGATCGTTTTCCAGAAGGGCGTTCATTTGCCCTGCGGCCTGACGGACTTTGGCGTAGCGAGGCTCCAGGCTTCGTTGATAGCGGAACGAGCCCCATACGATGAGCGGGATGGGCAACACGGCGAACAAGGCGACTTGCCAGGAGATGAGCAGGAACACCGCCCCGACAACAACGACGGTGGTGCTGACCTGAAGCAGATCGTTGGCGCCTTTGTCCAAGAAACGCTCGAGTTGATTGATGTCATCGTTGAGTATGGCCAGAATATCCCCTTTCTGACGCTCGTCGAACCATGTCATTCCCTGCTGTTGCACATGGTCAAACGTGTCCAAACGCAACTCGTGCTGAACGGTTTGAGCAAGGTTTCTCCAGAGGACACCGTAGAAGTATTCGAACAGTGATTCAAGGCCCCATATCAGGAATGTAAGCACCGACAGGGCCACCAGTTGATGCCACGGGTCAACCAGGCCAACACTGGCAAGGGTCGAGTCTTCACGCAAGACGACCACATCGACGGCTAAACCGATGAGCAACGGCGGGGCGAGGTCCCAGAATTTGTTGAACACCGAACAGAAGGCAGCCAAACGCACCGTCCCGCGATGCGGCTTCATGTAATCGAGCAAACGACGGAACGGTCCACCTTCGCCCATGGACGACCCAAGATGCGGGCCTTTGAGAAGGCTCCCGTTCGCCTTGTGTCGGCGCAAGCCCTATGCCCTTTCCTCGCTGACCAGCCACCGAGGACCATGAACGTCGGTGAATCCACGGTTTTGGAAAAGGTCTGCCGTCGTACGGCAGATGCTCGCCACATTACACTCATTGACCCTGCGAAACAATCAGCCGAGGTCGCTGCTCAACGCGCGATGGTGGCGGTGGAATGCGGCTCATCGATGATCTTCGTCGGCGGCTCGACCGACACCCCCGATGATGTGGTTCACGCCACCTGCACCGCCATCCAAGAAGCGTTTGAGTTGCGTATGTTTGCCGCCAGTCAAGACCCGACCAGCGAGGAATCGATGTGGGATATACCGGTGGTTCTGTTCCCGGGTGGCGCCCATGCCCTGTCTCCGGCCGCCGATGCCATCACGTTCATGATGCTGATGAATTCCACCAAGCGGGCGTTTTTGGTTGGCGAACAGGTTCGTGGAGCACCGCATCTTGACCGATTTGGCGTTGAAGCGTTGCCCACGGGCTATGTGGTGTGCGCACCGGGCGGGCGCGTTGGTGAGGTTGGCGGTGCTGAATTGATTCAATCCACGGACGTGGATCTCGTTCATGCCTATGCGCTGTGCGCCAAGATGTTCGGATTTTCACTGCTCTACTTGGAAGCGGGGAGTGGCGCCGATGCGCCGGTCCATCCTGACCTGATCACCAAAGCCGCTTCCGTTGAGGGACTCACCCTTCTCGTGGGCGGTGGCATGCGAACGGCCGATGATGTGTCGCGAGCGGTGGAGGCCGGTGCCCAATGGATCGTCACCGGTACGGTAACCGAAGACGCATCTTCATTGGATGAACTTCGTACTCGCCTTGAAGCACTTGTCGGTGCTTGCTCACCGTGAATCGGATGTCGTCGTGTTGACGAGGAGCCGCACGGGCGGCCATGCGGTTTGCTGCGTGCTCAAGCGCTGTCTTCATCGTCGAAGACCACAGGGTCGCCCGTACCGCCAGGCGAAGGTGGGCGGGGCCCGTCCACGTCCATACCAGGTTCGAGTTCGGTTTCCTCGGTTTCAAGTGCCACTTCTTCACCGTCAGCCAGTTTGGCCATGTCATCGGCGGTTGGTGCTTTGATGGTCCGTTCCATGTCCGGTGCATTGGCGTAGAGTTCTCGCTTCAACTCACGGCTTTCGTGGCTTCGAACGAGTGAAAGGGAATCGGCAAAGACGCGACCCACCACTTCTCGGGTTCGCTCGCTGCGTCGGGCGGAATGGAGCTCATGTTCCATGGAACTGCGCTGGTCTTCGAGTTCTCGAAGTTCTGCGGTGCGGTCTTGCAGTGCCGCTTCGAGGTCGGTCATGGTAAGGGTCATCTGCTGGAGTCGCTCATCTCGCTCGAACACGTCGTTGTGGAGGCGACGCTCGCGACGTCGCAGCGATTCGTATTCTCGGTTGCGTTCCAGAAGCCGTCGCTTCAATTCCTCGATCTGCTCGACGAGGTAGTCGTGCTCGGCTGAAACGGACCGCGGCCCTTGCATCACACGTTCGAGTTGTTCTTCGAGTTCAGCCAGCCGGCGGTCTCGCGCATCCAGCAAACCGCGGAGGCGGTCGGCAATGTCCCGAAGACGTTGACGCTCCTCTTCGAGGGCCTCTGCGGCTGCCTTTTCGACATCGAGTTGGCGCTGGCGTTCATCGACTTGCTGCTTGAGCACTCGAACCTCCTCAGCGGTGACTGAGGTGAGTCCCGCATCCGCAGCCTTTTCCAACGCCTCGACCATTTGGCCAATACGGCCTTCCATCTCGCCGATCACTTCGTCCTGTTCGGTGGTCAGCGTTCGAAGTTGGCTGAGCTCGGTCTCCATGGAAGATCGCTCTTGTTGTGAGAGCGAGGACTGCTGTGCAGCCAACTCGTCCCTGCTGTCCGACAGAAGCCGTTCAAGATGGATGATTTGAGCCTCGTTTTCCTTGAGCGTCTGTTCCGCCTCCGCGAGCCGAGCCACCTCAGGAGCGATGGTGTCTTGGCGTTCCGCAAGGTCGAGTTCGACCACGCGCAACCGTTGCTTCACGGCGACGAGTTCGTCGTTTCGCTTCCCCAACTCGTCCCAGGCCACGAGGACCTCTTCAACGAGTTGTTCAACGGGGTAGCCTTTGAGCATCCCCTCAAGGGCCGCACGCTCGTCGTTGGACGACGAACCCACGCGACGGATTCCACCGGGTGACGAACTCTCTACGGCCATACGGCAACGCATCGCAGATTTACCACACTTGAACCTTCCCAAACCTTCGCGGTTGGAAAGGGGGTATTTGCTACCCCCGGACAACAGCCGTCTCAGTTGATGGACGTGTACATGTCATCGGGCATTTCGCTGGCGAGTTTGAGGGCGCCGGCTGCCACGGAGTTGATGGGGTCTTCAACGCACCAAACACGAACATCACCAATGTCAGCGATTTCGCTGGCAACGCGGTCGGCGATGCCTTCGATGAGCGAACCGCCACCGGACAGGATGATGTTGTTGCGGAGGATTTGCTGGTATTCTGGGTCAGCGCCGGCGACGTTGCGCTTGATGGCGTTGCCGATCTTCGGGATGATGAGCTCACACGCTTCCAAGATGAGGTCGCCGATGTCGACCACCTGGCGCTTTCCGTCAACGGACAACTCCACGGTGACTTCTCGTGCTTCGCCGCCCACGTAGGAGGAGGCTTCCTTCCACTTGCGGACCATGTCCTTGGTGACTTGAGCACCGGTGTACTTCTTCTTGATGAGATCCATCAACTGGAGGTCGAGCCAGTCGCCAGCTTCCGTGATGGTGACTTGGTCGTCATCGGTGGGGAAGGTCCCGTAGACACGGGCGATGTCGGTGGTACCGGCGCCAATGTCGACCACGATGGAACCCGCAATCTCGTCAATGCCGTAGGCTGTAGCAAAGGGTTCGGTGACCACCATGATGGCGTTCACTTGGCCTCGGAGGGTGGCCACGAGGTTGGACTTGTCCGTGAAGGAGACGTGGCTTGGCGAGCAGATGACGCCGAGCACCTCGTCAAATTCTTCGGGGTCCACGGTTTCAAGGAGGTGGGACACGAACGCCTTGGCAGCGGCCAGGTTGGCTTCGTCGTCTTGGGTGACACCAGCGGCCATGGGGCGGTAGAGGTTGCAGGCGAGCTTGTTCTTGAGGGCGTCTTCGCCGAACAAGACATCTCGACCGAGGAAGTTTCGGGCCACAGGGTCCTTTGGTCGACCGACAACGGTCTCAATCGTGTGCAGTTTTCCAGCGCTTGAAGCGATGGTTGATTGGTAGGTTCCTAGGTCAATTCCAACATACAGGCGGTCGCTCATTTTTGTTCACCTTCCCACGTGGGATGGTTAACCGAGCATGGCACTGAACTTCAAGGTTCACCTTCCGATTTTGTCGCACTTTCCTTCGTAAATCCACGCCAATTGGCTTATCGTTCATCGTTTTGGCTTGAATCGTGCAAGGAAGTGTTCTGCTGGTTTCCTGCAGCAAAAAACGGGGGCGGTTCATTCGATGCGTTTCTTTGACGATTCCGGCGACGAGTCCAGCGGGCCACGCCTGCTCCTGCGAGCACGCCGAGCAGGCCCAACCACACCACCGCCGATGCAGCGTTGGAAGCATCGTCTTCTGATGTCGCTGGCAACGCTTGGCTTGGCACGTTCAACCCATCTGCAAGCATGAAGTTCAACGGCGTTCGATCCCCAGCCGGTGATGCATTGGTTGACGAAACGGTCATCTGAAGGCGATACCGTTCTTCGGTCCGGTAGAAAGGTGGCAATTCGTCAGGGAAGGTCCACGAACACGTACCTTGCCCGGGTGCCGGTGCAGTTTCGCTGCAGGTCAGCAACACGATGGAAGGGGCCGTTTCGGCGACGATCTCGATCAGAACCTCGTGACCATCGCCGTCCACATCACTGACCTCCCAGGACACGCGGACCTCTCCATCGAGACCACTCTCGTTCTCCGGAGATTCGATGATGACGACGCTGGCGGGCCGGTCGAGAGGGTAACATCCTTCCCCCGTTACGGGCCACGAATTGTCCGGCGTGTCACACCGGTCGACATCATCGGTGACACCGTCGCTGTCCGTGTCGTCGAGGCAACCATCTGCGTCGTTGTCCGCTGCGCTGGCATTCGTGTCCGGGCACGCATCCACAGAGTCGAGCACACCGTCATCATCCGCATCGTCCAGGCACCCATCCCCGTCTTCGTCCTCCGCACTGCTGTTTTCGGTGGGGCAGGCATCTCCGACGTTTGCGACACCGTCGCCATCGTCGTCTCGGTGGTCGGCGGAATCCCTGTCCACACCCTTCACGACCAAAGCAAAACCCACGGCATCACCGTTGAGACCTACCGTACCGGATTCACCACCGGGTTGAACGTAGCGCGCCACCACGTCAACGTCGATGAAGGACGACCCGTTGACCGTGGCCCAAGGCAGGTTGATTCCGAGGGTTGTTTCGTTGGTCGCTGGGAAAGCGGCGGTATCGTTGGTGTCCACCGCATCAGGATAGTAGGAGGTCGGCGCTCCGTCTGCTTGGAGTTGATCGGCCAGCAAGACCGTTCCATCCTCAAGGCGAACCCGCAATTGAAGGTCGTCGACGATGGCGGGTTCAGGCTGGGCTGGAAACGCCATTCGAACGCGTATGTTTTCACCTTCAATCGGCGTGAGGCGTTGTGTGAACACTTCACCGGTTTGCAAGAACGGGCCTGCTGCCCCCTCTCCCGTCCAGCCCTGTCCGAGCCCTGTCAGGTTGTTCGCCTCGCCACGGTGCGCCTCAAACCATGCACCGACGGTTGAAGTTGTGAGCCGATAACTGTCGTGAATCCACACATCGGCCGAAGGTGATGTATTGTTGGCCATGCTCAACGGGTCAACCAATTGACTGAGGTTGAACACACCCCACCCGTCGTAGGGATTGTGGAGGTCCATGCCCCCCTCACCACCGTTTCGTTGGTCTTCAGGAAGTGGCGACGCCGCCATGGCCAGTGATGCCCTGAGCAGCGGGCCCGAGGGCGTGAACCCGTCGCCCAACAACACGGTCATGTTGGCCGAATCGTCGTTCCAGACAGGGCGCAGATCGTCCACCGAAACCGAGACCATCGGTGCATGAGCGGGCATCAACCACCCGTCTTCGTAGAGTTGCTGAACGATGGCGGCTCCACCTGCGGCATGGGGTGTGGCCATGCTGGTGCCTGAGGATGAGCGAAGGTTGTCGTTGTTGGTGTTCCAGAATCCATCGGCTGCTGCTGATTGAATGCTCGCTCCCGGCGCGAGCATGAAAATTCCGTCCGTTCCGATGTTCGTCGGGCCGTAGGCTGTCCCTCCCCACCGCTCAGTTTCAACGGATTTTCCCGTGGCGCTGATGGCGATGACGTTCCTTCCGTTGGCCGGCTCGAGGACACCCTCTCCACCGTTTCCCGGGGCGATGAAGGCCGCCGACCACGGCATGGCCCTGGCGTAGGCATCAAACCGCCCGGTTCGTTCGGTGTAGGCCGTGGTGTCGTCACCCCATGAATTGGAATGAATCATGGCGCCTTGAGCACTGGCTTCCCAGAGCAGCTCGTCAACAGGCGGCGGCGTCCATCCGTCCTGCGAAACAATGTCTTGAACGACGATTGAAGCGCCATGGGCCAGGCTTGACCCGTTGGTCGGTTGGAGCCCAGCCCGTTCGCTGTACACGTCATGGCACGCCAACGAACCAACGACATGTGTACCGTGGCGGTAATCGCTGTGTCCTGGTGTATCGTTGTCGTCAATGCTGGTGTTGAGCAGGCGGATTTTTCGATGGTCAGGGCCGAAAACGCCAACGGCTGGATGCGTTGCGTTTGCCTCGGCATGTTGAGCGGAAGAGGACGTTGCGTTTCGAAAACAGGCATGGTCGGCATCAATCCCGCTGTCCGCCACCCCAACCACCACGCCTGCACCGTTGAGTCCGACGTTCCAAAACGGGTGCCCGGACAAGGCGCCGTGTTCAATGAGGGAGGAGGCCTGACCGTTGCGTGCATTGGTTGGAAGCACAGGCTCAACCCACAGCAGACCGGGGATGTGCAATGTTTCCTCGGGAAGTGTCGGTAAGGTGGTTTCAACGGTGAGCGACGCTGGAACGTTCCCTCTAACGTCCAGTGCGGCGTGATTCAACGTGAGGCCAAGGCCGTCGAGACTCAACATGATGTCATGGATGGCAAGAGCGGGAAGCCGCGGCTCCAGCAAGATGCGATAGGCGCCACTTCCTCCTTCCCAACCGCCTGGTGCCCGTAGTGCCGCGTGTTCTGCAGGCTCCACCGGCCAGCCTTGTTGCACGACCCTCTCCTCATTGGACCACACCAGAATCTTCTCTGGAGAAAGGATTCGCAGGGGTTGAATCCCTCGGTCAACAAACGCATTCCAATCGTCTGAACTCCACACACCTGTGTCCCGGGTGAGAACGAACTCGGTTTCATCTGGGTTGATGAAATCCGGTGAAAGGTTGAGCGGTGAGAGCATCCCAGACGAAAGCGGAGCGAGGAGCAACAACACCAACCAGATGGCACCTCGCATGGATGGGCCACATGCGGGTTTTGCCTCAATCTATCGGTCCCTTGCCCATCTTCCACTTGTTTTCGGCGCTGCGTCTACGCGCCAGCGCGTTTAAGGATGGATGGCAGGTCGGAGGCCCCGATGAAGGCCTATCGAGTCTCAGGAACCGCCCCGTTTGGCAGCCAGCGCCAGCACTTCTCCTACGACCTCCCAGCAGCCGACGCCGACGCTGCCACCCACAAGGTGTACTCCACTCTCGGGTCCCGCCACCGCATCATGCGCCGGGCCATCAAGATCGAAAACGTGAGTGAGATTGACCCACGTACCTCGACTGAACCCACCGTGCTTCACCACTTCCGTGAGGAGATCGCCGCTGCGGGTGGCCCCATCACCGTGGCTGCGGAAGAAGAGTGAACCATCCGATACCGCAACGCCAGCAGGGCGCGGTCATGCCGGAATCGTCCAGTTTTCTGCCCAATCGTAGAGCGACTGCATGACGGGACTCAGTTGTTCTCCGTCGGACGACAGTGAATAGAGGTTTGATTGCGGCATCGCTGGATTCATCGAACGAACGACCAATCCGTGAGCTTCCAACTCCTTGATGCGGCGCGAGACGGTCGTTGACGAGGCGCTGACCAACTCCTTCAACTGCGTGAATCGAAGTGGACCGTTTGCCCGGTCCAGCACCATGAGAATGTGAAGAGATTTTGATTTGGTCAACATCTCAAGGACATTGTCCACTTTACCGTACGTCGGACTGCAATGTTCGTTCACGAGATGCCACCCTGGCCTCACGATGATTTCAATGCACATAAAATCAAGTCACGGCGGCGTTACCGGCTTGGTTGACTGCACACCCTCTCATCGCGGGCTTCTTCAACCCCAAGCAACTCCGAGGGTTGAGCGACATGGTCGACCGAGCCCAACTCCAACGCTTGGCTGGGGAGGTTGAAACCCTCCGGAAGCGATTGGATGAGATCAACCTTCGAATTGAACAGGTTGATGCCGTTCTGGCCGAGCATGCCATCACCGATGCAGTGCTTGACACCCTGCTGTCGCACGAGGATGGCCGCACCATCTCGACTCACCTTCCCATTGGTTCGGGCGTGAGTCTCCCTTACCGCCACGACGGTGAACATGAGGGGACGGCGCTGGTTGACTTGGGTACCGGCGTGTTTGGAGAACGGCCATGGAGCGATGTTCGCACCATCACTCAACAGCGTCAAGCTGACATTCAACACCTCCGTGATGAACTGAAAGAACAATCGGACCAAACCGAGACTTCGCTGGCCAAAGCCGCTCAGACGTTCAATCAACTGGCTGAACAACTCAAGCAGCCAACCCCATCCGCTGTCCCATCTGCTGCTTCGCCTTCAAACGAGGAATCCACGCCCGAGCCTGCGGCGCCTTCGGATGAACCCACGCCACGCCGTGGGCGCCGTCGCGGTATGTTTGGCGGCGATTTGACACTTGACGACTGAGGCATCGCCATGGGATTGTTTGACCGTTTCCGAAAGCGTGTTCACGAGGTGGCCGAGGAGACGGACGGCGATGCCCTCTCCGTTGAGGCCACATCGGAAGAGGCCCAGGCATTGCTTCAGCAACCGAATGATGCACCTGTCGAAGCGCCAACGCAACCCGTGCCTCAAGCCGCACCCGAGGACGACGATGATTGGGATGACGTGGACGAGGAGCCCACGCAAGCCGCACCTCAAGATGACGACGATGATTGGGACACGTGGGACGACGACGAACCCGTCGCTCCTGTTCACCTCACCAAGAAGGAACGGAAATTCCTTGAACGCCAGCAAAAAGAACGCAAGAAGCGAGAGGCCAAGGCCAAGAAGGCGATGAAGAAACGTGGCGCCGTCGACGTGGCTCGCCCGCAAGGTTCCAAAGTGGACCTTTCCATGATGCGAACCACCACCGGCCGCCAGCTGGTTCAGGTGGCGCAAGCCCCCAAAGGCTCCAGTCAAACGGCGGCCATTCAGATGGAAGACGGACAGTCCGTTGACATCGACCTCGGGGGCGGTGTCGTGTCCGAGGGCGGACGGGTCATCAAGCCCGGTGAAGCGCTTGACAACCTCCTTGAAGAATTGGAATGGGTGCTGCTCGAATCCGACATCTCCTCTCAGGCTTCAAGCGCCATCATCGACAGCCTTCGCAACGCGTTGGTGGGAGCCCGACTCCGTCGAGGTGCAGAGCTTTCCAAAGTCCTGGAAGCCGCCCTCAAGCGCGCCCTTCATGCCTTGCTTCAAGCGGGGTATTGGGACTTTGACGCCACGGTGAACGGCTTCATCGAAGCGGGCGACCTTCCCGTGGTCATCATGCTCGTGGGCGTGAACGGAACGGGGAAGACCACCACGGCGGCCAAGATTGCTCAGCGCCTTCTCAACAACGGCCGCAGCGTGATTGCAGCGGCCGGCGACACCTTCCGTGCTGGGGCCATTCAGCAGTTGGAATCCCACTGCGAGCGATTGGGCATCCGGTGCATTTCCAGTCAGCGTGGTGGCGATTCCGCTGCCATTGCTCGGGACGCCATCGATTCGGCCAAAGCCAAGGGCATTGATGTTGTACTGGTCGATACGGCAGGTCGCATGCAGAACAAGACCAACCTCATGAACGAACTCAACAAGGTCCGAAAGGTCACGAACCCGCACCTGACGTTGTTTGTCGGCGACTCGCTCGCTGGTAACGACGCCGTTGAGCAGGCCAAGATGTTCCAGGACATCATGCGCTTTGACGGAGCGGTCTTGACGAAAATGGACACCGACGCCAAAGGCGGCGCCGGGCTTTCCATCGCTTACGCCACCGGACGCCCGATCGTGTTTGCTGGTGTTGGTCAAGGCTACGACGATTTGATGCAGTTCAATCCGGATTGGCTGCTCGACCAGTTGTTTGAATGAGGGCGTAGGGAAGAAAAACCTCCTTTGCTGATGGCTCACCATGACGGAGATGTTTGCTGACGAGGATGCCGCTCGTTTTTTCCAGATGGTTCAGATGCTTCAACGCTCAACCTTGCTGCAGATGGGCTATTTGCCCGACCAGTCCGGCACCTACCATTACAACATGGGCGAGGCGCGTGAGGGCATTGAAGTGCTCCGCATGTTTCAGCGAAAAACCGAGGGAAACCTGAGCTCGCAAGAAACGCAGATGCTTCGGGCCGTCATCAGCGAACTTCAGATGCAATTCACGCAGGCACCGCAACGCAAGCGAACGCGCGACGAAGAGGAAGCGCAAAGCGACGTGATTCGCGAAACCTTCTCTCAGCCTCAGGACGGGCCCGTCGAAGACCTCTCAACTCCGGTGAAAGGAGAAGAAGAATAGCGGTTGTTTCATGAGTCGGTGCCTGTTGCATCGGAACGATAGGCATGGGATTGGTCACCGAAGTTGACGATGCAGCAGCGCCAACGGTGCTCATTGTTGACAACAACCCCATGTCCTCGTTGCGGCTGTCGAATTTGTTCAAAACGCGCAATTTCAACGTTGAGTTGTGCGAAGACGGTGACCAAGCCGTGGACGAGTACATCCGTCTCGACCCCGAACTGGTGGTGCTCTCGTTGGACATCCCGTCCCTTGACGGTCATCTCGCCGCCCTGGAGATGCGTGAGCACGGTGGCGAGAGTCGCATCGTCTTTGTCGCCCCGGCTCGCATGGCCGACACTGCTCGAAACGCCGCCTACTCTGCCGGCGCCGTTGCATGGTTGCAAAAGCCGATTTCCGGAGAAAGTTTGGAAGCCGCTTGGTCCACGATTTTGGGCACGATTCCCGAGGCCCCTGGCCTTGACGACCTCGACGAACTCTACCCCGACCGGGTGAGCGTCGAGGAAGACACGGGCCCCATGGTGGCCCCGCTTCCGTTGCCCTTGCCCGGACAACTTCCTCCGCTCGCTGAACTGCCTGCCTTGGACGCCCTTCCGATGGTGGCCGTGGAACCAGCACCCAGCAAGCCGAAGAAAAGCAAGAAGCGACTGGTTGGTTTGCTGTTCATCGCAGCGGTGGCCGGCGGGGTTGGCTACGCGTATCAACAGGGCATGTTGCCGGTCTGAACCATCAGCGACAACAGGAGCATCGGGCGCACGCCCAACCATGGTTTTCATAACGGACCGTGCTCCAACTTGGTTCATGGAGAACAAAGCCATCACAGCCGTCGCTCTTGTGCTGACCTTGCTTTTGGCCGGCTGTTTGAACGTCGATCCCGATGTGGAAGTGCCCGATGTGGTGCTTCCTGACGACTGGTCCAGCATCACCGCTCGAACCGTGGCGAGCCCCCAATTGTTCGCTTACGACGATTGCGACGATCTTGAAACGTCCCTCAAGCGGTCCATCGAAGAACAGTACCGTGTTGAACTTCTCCAAGCGGTGGCTGAACAGTATTATTACAACGATTTCATGTGGGCTGAGGACGCTGAAATGGCCATGGATGATGGCGCAGTGGCCGACAGCAGTACATCGGCTCAGCCACGCACGACACCAACCCGTGTCGAGGGGGAGGATTTCTCAGGCACCAACAACCAGGAAGCCGGCGTTGACGAAGCCGACTTTGTCAAGACCGACGGCTACCACATCTACTACCTTCAGGGGAAGCGCCTCCACATCTTTGGTGTCCCCGAATTCGGCGCCATTGAAGCTGCTTCAACCATGACCTTCTCCGACAGCACGCCCGTGGCCATGATGCTGGACGGCGACCAACTCGTGGTCATCTCCACCATGTACCCGTGGGCCATCTCGAACAACCATCCAGTGGCGGACGCCATGGGGTGGGACGACGAATACAACATGTGGCGAAGCAACAGCCTCACCAAGTTCACCGTCATTGACATCACCAATCGCAGTCAGCCAGAGGTTGACCGAGAACTCTTCATCGAAGGCTCCTACATCACGGCTCGAGAGGTCAACGGCACCGTCAGAACCGTGACGCACGCCTGGATGAACGTGCCCGGTGTGTCTTCTTGGTTGAATTTCCCATCCGGTTACTGGAACCTTGAGTACGACGACCCGCTTCGTCTGGAAATTCGAGAGAAGCTCGCTTTCCAACAGATGCAGCGCAACAGCGAGGTCTTGGAACGCCTATCACTTGAGGATTTGATCCCACAAGTCTACGAATACAGCAACGGCGAGGTGGTTCTTCACACCATGAGCGACAACGCGTGCCGGGAATTCGTGGCGCCGGAGGACAGCATCGACCGCGGCATCTCCAGCATCTTCTCCCTTGACCTGGCCTCGTCTTCCTTTGACTACGAGGTGGACCACATCGTCGGCACCTATCCACAAGTCTACGCTTCAGCCGATGTCTTGGTGTTGGCAGAATCTTCCTTCTCTGGCTGGTGGTTCTGGGGCAACGACGGCATGGACGAGATGACCAACCTCCATACCTTTGACATCAGTGCGCCGGATGCTACGCTCTACACCGGCTCCGGTCGTATAGACGGAACCGTCCTGAATCAATTTTCCATCTCCGAACACGAAGGGGTGCTTCGGGTCGCTACCACGGTCGGTCAGTGGGCGCGCTGGTGGATGGAGGACCCCGAACCCATGTCATCTCAACTCGTGACCCTCGTTCGCTCTGTCGATCTTGAAACCGACCAGCAAGTGCTTGTGGAGGCAGGAAAAGTGGATGGCATCGCCCCCGGCGAGCGGATTTGGAGCGCTCGCTTTGACGGCGATCGAGCCTACATCGTGACGTTCGAACAAATCGACCCGTTGTGGGTGATCGATGTCGCTGATGAAACCAACCCCACCATTCTGGGCGAACTCAAGGTGCCCGGCGTTTCCACGTACATCCATCCCCTTTCCCGAGACCACTTGTTGACCATCGGATTTGGTCCGGCCAACGAAGACGGCACCGGGCTTGATTGGGCAGGCACCCAACTGTCGTTGTTTGATATCAGCAACGCCACCGACCCGCAGCAGGCCGACGTGCTTCGGCTTTCGCCGGTCAGCCGGGAGAACGCATACTCGTGGACTTGGGCGTATTCGGAAGCCACGTACGAGCACAAAGCCTTCCAGTACTGGGAGCCCAAGTCCATGCTCGCTGTACCGCTCTCAACCTGGCGGTGGGTGAGATTCGACGATCGTTACAGCCACGGTTATTACGAATACGTCACCAAACTGATGCTGGTCGAGGTCAACGAATCCGACGGCGAGCTCAAGACCTACGGCGAGGTGAACCACTCCTCGTTGTTTGACACCGACGGCGAGTACTACCCGTTGAGGGACCACGACATTCGACGATCGATCTTCATGGGTGATTTCGTGTACGCCATTTCTTCTGCCGGCGTAACGGCGACCAACCTCTCCACCATGGAAGAATCTGACAGCCTTCGGATTCCCCGCTCATCTCCGTACGACGACCACTACTACGAGGACGTGGCCGTGGCCGAAACAGACGAGACGGGTGATGGGGAGGAGCGAGAGCAAGAAGACTCGGCCTCCTCGGGTGAAGCCGACGGTGAGGACCGGGCCGATGGCGGCACTGAGGAAGGCGACACTTCCTCCGGTTCGGACGGTCGCTGAAACCAAAAAGGTCCTGCTGCCCCATCCCCACCCTTCTTGAAGCACGGCGAATTCAATGAATTCATGCGCACGACGATCGGCCTTGTGGGGTGCGGTCGTTGGGGCTCTGTTCACCACGCCACCCTCATGTCGCTGAAACAGCGAGGCCATCTTGACCGATTGGTGGTATGCGATATCGACGGTCAGGCGCTCGAGGGTGTTGAAGCAGACGGATATTACCGGTCCATTGAAGACATGCTGGCCGAGGAAGACCTCACCGGCGTGGCCATCGTCACTCCTCCGGAAACGCACCTGTCGTTGGCCCGCCAAGTGGTGGCTATCGATATCCCGGTGTTCATTGAGAAACCGTTGGCCTCCTCCACCGAAGATGAAGCGGATTTTCTCTCAATGCTCCCCGATAACGCTACCGTGATGGTTGGGTATTTGCTTCGTCATCACGTCGGTATGAATCGAATCAAGACGGCCATCGACGATCACGCCATGAACATTGAAACCATGAGTTATCGGCGCAGAACAACCCGCCGAAAGCCCAAGTCAGCCGACCCGCTGAACACGCTGGCGGTGCACGGCCTCGATACGGCCCGCTACCTTACAGGGCATCCGTTGGTCGACATGGACGTCAGAAAATTGGAACTGACGGAATCCTCCGCCAAGATCTGGCTCGGGACGCAATCATCCATCATCACCATCGACGTTGCATGGGAAGCCGAAGAAGAACAGCGAACCCTCGCGATTCAGGGAACGACGAGCGGAGCGGTCCTTGATTTTGGAACAGGCGACATCGCTTGGTATGCAGGGGCCGGGTTGGATGAGTCGCCTTTGGTCGAGCATTTCCCCTCTCAGCCGCTTGAAAAACAATGGCTGAGTTTCCTTCAACGTGTAGCAGATGGGGTGCATGGCGTCGTTCCTGAACCAGAATCACTGTTGGACGTGAGTGCGTGGCTGTCCCAATACCGTCCAACGGAATCGGCCCCACGCTAACCCTCCTTTGCGAGAATTGAAGAATGCCGTGCGCTTGGCCGAAACCATGGGCCTCTCAATGAACACCGTCCAACGCATGCTCGGTGCAAGTTTGGTGGCCAGTCTGGGCGTGTGGTTTCTGCAAGGCACCGTGATGGACGCCGTGCTGACCCTCATTGCGCTCTGCGCTTTGACCGGCGTGATTTGGGCGCTCTCGGAGCGAGAATCCACGTTTGCTTACCTGAACCTCAACGGCACTGGCCCGTGGAACATGTTGGCCGTGCTGGCCACCATCGTGGTTTTCGCACAGGTCTCGATTTCCATCTGGGCGTTCCCCACGGTGGGTGCCTACATTCTCTCCCTGTCGTTCATCGGCTCCTTCTGGGTGACGGGCTACATGATGCAGCCCAACGGCGCTTGATGCGCATCGGAACTTCCTCGCTCGTGCGAAGTGTCAAAGGCCTGCGCTGACGACCTGCTGACCGATGGCGACCCACGGTGACCACCCTGCGCTTCCGGACCACCTTGAGTCGCTGCTGATGGAGGACGTTCACACGGTGTTCCTGAAAGCCGACTGCCCGCCGAGAGTCAAGCGCGGTGCCATCGGTTCCCTCAAACTCGTCGAAGCCGAATCCTCCGTTCCCAATTGGGACACCCTCACGCTTGAACAGCTCGAGGAAGACCTGGTTGCTCTGGTGGAAGAGCACCGCCATCGCAGCGATTGCTTTCTGGAAATCGACCGGAAAGGCTGCCGCGTGATTCAACTCGGCGACCTTCGCATCACCTCGGCCTGGCCCCCGTTTTCCGACGCCCGTGAAATCACCGTCGTACGGCCGGTGGCCAAACTCAGCCTGGGCGATTACGACCTCGATCAACGCTTGGTGGAACGGCTGCGCAACCACCATCGAGGCGTGTTCATCTGTGGTCGCCCGGGTTCGGGTAAAACCACCCTCGCCCAAGCCATTGCCGAGTACCTTGACACCGAAGTGGGTGCGTTGGTTAAAACAATGGAGGCGCCAAGAGACTTGCAGCTTGCTGAACGCATTACGCAGTATGCACCGCTCGAGGGCGACCTCGAAAAGACGGCTGAGATCATCTTCCTCGTTCGTCCTGACTTCGTCATCTTTGATGAGGTCCGCCGCGCCCGAGATTTCGAGATCTTTGCTGACGTTCGTCTCGCCGGTGTTGGGCTGCTCGGGGTAACGCACGCCAACTCCGCCCTTGAGGCCATCCAGCGCCTCATCGGCAAAGTCGAGTTGGGCCTGGTCAGCCAGGTCTTGGATACCATTCTTCACGTTGAGTCTGGGAAAATTCAGCAAGTGCTGGAGTTGCGAATGACTGTCAAACCGCCCACCGGTATGCAGGAAGAACTGGCCCGCCCGGTCATTGAAGTGGTTGAATTCCCGAGCGGCAAACTCACCCACGAAATGTTTGCTTTTGGCTCCGAAATCGCTGTTGTCCCGCTTGAAGGTCGAGCGACAACCAACGATCTGTCCCCCGTAAGGGCGATGGCGAAAGACCGCATTGTCGAAACGGTTCGACAGTGGGTTGGTGTTGAATGTCAGGTTCGATTTTCAAGCGACACCTCAGCCGTCATCTACGCTCCCTCGAACATGATCTCCACGTTGGTGGGGCGCGGTGGCGAAAACGTCAAACAACTGCAAAACGAACTCGGCGGCATGCGGCTGAGCATCGAGTCGTTTGACGACATGCCGGAGGGCATGGAGCAACCCAACCGATTCTGGCAGGACAACCGAAAGAAAGGAAACGCTTGGGAAAACCCACGCCGCAAAGGAAAATCCGCTCGCCGACAACAACGAAAGCGTTGACTTGATGGGCGCTGGATATCTTCGCTTCGAGGTTGATAATGGGACATCCTTTAAATGTCAAACACAGGAGGTCGGAGCAGTGAGGTCTCACCATGTCCGATGAAGGAACCCCCGCTGCGACCGGCTTGGCCGGGTTTGTGCTTGAAAACCGTTCGTGGATGCAACCCGCGTCCCTGATCATGATTCTCTACGCCGTGTGGGCCGTCATTGAAGTGCTCTCGAACACCTGGTTCCACGGCCTCCAGCCCTTGACCATCTTTGAGACGGGCACGGAGACCAACATTGACCCGGATGATCTTCAGCGCAACAACAGCGGACTGATCATCGCATCCGGCGCTGTCTTGGGCCTGTTCGGGCTTTTCGCTCAGTATGTCTACCGTGGTGCACCCATGGTTGACTCGTCCATGGCCGCTGCCGCTGCCATGATCCTCGACCAAGCCGCTGCCGACCGAGTTTCCGAGGAAGACATCATCTCCAAGGCTGAAGAAGCCGCTACTGCCGCCGCTGCCGAAGTGGCCAAGGAAACGGCAGAGGACACCGTCATCGAGATGCTCGATCCCGATGCAGATGCTGAGGACGAAGATGACGACGACGACGACGATGACGACGACGACGACGATGACGACGACGACGATGACGACGACGACGACGATGACGACGATGACGACGACGAATCCACCGAGGAGGACGCCGAAGAGGAAGAATCCGAGGATGAGGAAGAAGAGGAGGAAGCTCCTCCTGAAGAAAAGAAGAAATTTTGAGGTGAAGAAAAATGTGGGAACATCGCAGTGTAT
>JAYYDY010000114.1:0-4600 GCA_036160375.1 Thermoplasmatota archaeon
GGCGTGTTTGTCGGTGATGAAGGCAGCACGCAGGCTTCGGCGTGAGCGTGGGTCGGTGGTTTTCAGATGGACCGTCCATCGTCCGTAGAGTTGGTTGTGGCTGTACATGGTGTAGCCGCTGCTGAACCGGATGAGCATGGCTTTGGCACGGCTGGTCACACTGAGCACTTCGTGGCCGAGAATGAGAGAATCGGCCTGCTGAAGGGTCGGGAACGGCCACTCCCCGTCCTCAATGACTTTGCCCACGAGCGCTTTTCCGATTTTGTCGGCGGCGCGACGGATCTCGGGGCCTTCTGGCATAGACCGGAAACAGCCGAGTCATGTTTTGAAAGGCTGTTTGGTGCGAGAACCCCTTCTTCACCCGATGATTTTCTCAATGGTGAACGACTTTCCTTCGTGGCCCCACTTGACCACGCCTGGCTCGTCGATGAGGAAGTATTTGGTTCCAAAGTCCCGCCCGAGTTCGGGGTGATCCTCTTGCAGAGCGACGTAGATGCGCTCGCTGTAGGCGCCGTGGCAGCCGATGGAGGCCAGACCCAGAATACCGTCCACGAGGACGGGATGGGGGTCGGAGAGTTCTCCCGGCGAAAATGGCGTAGCGTCTCGGTGGAGGCGCAGGTTGTGTTCAGTTCCGGGTTCGGTGATGTATTCGGTTGACATGACCGCACATTGGGTCGAGAGGATATAAAGAATCAAACATCATCCATTGAAAATCGCTCATCAATGGCCGAGAGCCCCGCCGACTCTGCTTTGGCTGCAATGCGTCGCAGCGAGCGCATGGCGTCGTCAATGGATTCAACCTGCTCAGCAAATCGGGTTGGGGGCCAGCCGCAATCGATGACGTCCGCCTCAACGGCGCTTTCCTCAATCCACGCTCCACAGGCCGAACCGTAGCACTTGGCCTTGAAGCGCTCAATATCAATCCAGAATGTGGTTCGATGGCAAACAGGGCATGTTCTGCATTCGTATTCTGAGAGCACGGTCATGGCGTCATCACCCACCACGTCCACCTCCCAGGCGGCGACGATGGCACGCTCAAGCGGGACCTGATGTGATTTCTTGAGAAAGGAACGCAGCACGTTGAGCGCCGTCTCCTGGCTGCTAAAACAACCCATGGCGACCACGGCACCGCCTTCCTCAACGGCGCTTGGAACATAGACGCGGCCGGTCATGACCATGTAGGCGGCTGGGAGAGTCGGCGTTTAAGCCTCGCTCAATCGCGCTGCCAAAGAACCTCAATTGCTGGCAAACCGCCGGGGTGGGGAAGGGGTGCGTTTGGCTTCTCGATGCGAATGCTCAGGCTGGCGATAGCAGGGAATTCAGCCAATCGGTCGACGATGCCTTGGGCCATCTCCTCCATCAGACGAATGGGTTGGGGGGCGTTGTGCATGACATCGTCAATGGCGATTTGGATGTCGGCGTAGTTGAGCGTCTCCTCCAGCGCCTCAATGCGACCGTTCCCAGTGAGGGTGGCCCAGACGGTGAAGATGAAGGGTTGTGGGGCCTCATGCTCTCGGTCATAGTAGCCGTGAACGGCGTTCACTTCGTAGGCTTCGAGACCAACACGCCATTGCACGGTCCCACCTCACTGGTCTTCGTCTCGCTCATGGACCCAAATCAGGTGGTAGCCAAATTGGGTTTTCACGGGCTGTGAAACGGTGTTGAGAGGTGTGGTCCAGACCGCATCTTGGAAGGCTGCAACCATCTGTCCCTTGCGGAACCAACCGAGGTCGCCGCCTTTTTGGCTGGACGGGCAGGTGCTTTTTTTGCGAGCAAGTTTCTGAAAATCCTTCAGTTTCCCGACCTTGTCCTTGATCTGGATGGCTTCGCTTTTCGAGTTGACCAGAATGTGGGAGGCCCATGCGCTTGGTGCGACCATGATTTTCCCACCCGTCGTCGTGTTTTGAACCCCACGCTCAGTAATCGGAGTAGGCCCAGAAGCGCATGTAGGTGCCATAGATAGTGACCGACACACCCAGCGACTCTTCGTTGAAGCGTTCCATGGTATCGGCATAGGTGTGGTATTCCCAACTTCCACTGCCATAACACACGACCGCACGTCCACGCTCACCGTCACCCAAGTCGTAAACAAAGGGGCCGTGGTCGGAATTGTACGGCATGCCGTCAGGTTCACCCTTGTCCCCTGTCAGTGTTCGGACTTGGATGTCGTAGCGATCGGCGACATCGGAACGTTCTTTCTGATAGAGCTCGGTGATTCGTTCGATGTGGTCCATGTCCTCCTGATTGTTGCCAAACAACGTCACCGAATTGCCGCGGTTGGCCGTATCTGCATCAACATGGTTCATGTCGAGGTTGAGGTAGAGGCGGAGGTTGTCTTGCAAACTGTTCTGGAAGGCGCTGACATAGGCTCGACTACCGTAAAGCCCTTCTTCCTCGCCGCCCCACGTGCAAAAGCGCAATGTTCGCTCTGGCGTGCCGGTTTCGTTGACAATCTTGCTGATCTGTCGTCCAATTTCCATCACGCTGGCGGTGCCGGATGTATCGTCGACGGCGCCTTGTGCGTGGTAAACGGTGTCGTGGTGCCCTCCAACAATGACCACCTCGGAGGATTTCCCTCTGATTTCACCGCAGGGGACATAGATGGTGCGCTCCTCGTCGTTGGTCACGTCCATGAGCATCTCGATGACACCGCGGGGTCCGGTGGCATTGAAGATGGCCTGTTCGAGGATTTCACCAGCGTCTCTGGACATGGCGATGAATGGCAATTCTGAGGGGATGGAGCCGCCGTTGGCCGCTGAAACTTCGTCAATTCGACTTCCCTTGAAGATGGGTACACAATCGTTGGCCTCAATCTGGCCGCAGTTAGCGTGCTTGTTGACAAAAATGAGGCCGGCAAGACTGTTCTCAGCGGCTTTGGAGAAAATACCGGTGTTGCCACCAACATCTGCACCACTCCGAACATAGCCGATGGAGCCCGCTGCTGAAGCCCACAAGGCGTCATCGGTGCCGTTTCCAACATCGGTCACTTGGACATCGTCTTGGAAGGTGTATTCTGAAAAGCCCGAGAATCCCTGAATGACATAGTCAACACGATGCTGGAACTGAATGATTTGCGTACCGAATGCCAAGGGTCCTTCGCAGGGGCTGTTGCCGCCAACGCCCTGGATGCAGATACGGAGGCTTGGTTCGGCGTTGACGTGGTGCATCGGGACCCGGTAGGAATGCTCGGTGGCGGTCATGCCCATGGCTTCGAATTGAGCCGCAATGTACGCCGAAGTGTTTGCCTCTTCAACCGTCCCGCTCATACGGCCTTCCCACTCAGGATGGCCCAACGCCACCAGCTCTTCGGCGAAGACCAGGGTTTGTGATGCGTCGTAGTCGATGAGGTCGTATTCGTAGTTGGGTGAGAAGCCAAGCCAAGTGGGTCGGAACACGAAGACGGCGGTGACCATCAAGACCACCACGCCGATGGCCATCAAGGCTTGAGGAGTAAGCACTTCCGTACTTCGCCACCAGGGCACGTTTTCTTCGGTCAGACCGCCGGCGTTTTCTTTGGGTTCATCCTCGACGCTGAGCACGGCGTCGGTGGCGCTGTTGGCTTGGAGTCGCTCAACGAGTTGCGCCTTGGTACCACTGACAGGAAGGTCCTGTTCGCGAAGCATCTCTTTGAGGTCGGCGACGGTCTTGCCATCAAGGTCCATAGGGCTCACCCATGCTATCCTTGGCTTCCTTGTTCAAGAAGTCGGCGGTCCGGTGTCTTTTCAGACTTCATCGCCGGTCCAACGGCGGCCTATGTCGTGCTCGTAGCCGAGTTGGTCAAGGATACGGGCGATGATGAAGTCCACCATGTCGTCGATGTTCTTCGGGTGGTTGTAGAACCCGGGTGAAGCGGGGATGACAATGGTGCCCCATTGGGAAAGTTTGGCCATGTTCTCGAGATGAACCGTGGCGTAGGGCGCCTCTCGGGGCACGATGATCAACTTGCGCCGCTCCTTGAGAGCGACGATGGCCGAGCGGGTCACGAGGTTGTCGGAAATACCAGCAGCGAGTTTGCCGATGGTGGTGCCTGAACATGGGCAGATGACCACCGCGTCGAGTTTGGCCGAACCTGAGGCGGATTTTGCACCGACGTTCTTGGCGTCTTCGAGGATGGCACCAGTGGCTTCTGCAACGGCTTCGGGCGTGGTGTCGCACTCGTGCTTGAGGGTAATCTTGCCCGAGTCAGTGACCACCAGGCGAACGGTCTTGCCCATGTCGGAAAGGACCTCAGCGAGGCGCTTGCCGTAGATGGCACCGGAGGCGCCAGAAATGCCGATAACGACCTCGCCCATGATTCAAATCCGGTGGCTCTCCCATTTAGCCTCTTGTTCTTTCTCTGTTTGATTTCATCACACCTGTTTGGATGCTTGCACTCATACACAACGGTACCCACGTGTTTGCTCTTCAGAGGCTCATTCATCGCCCTTGGACCAGGACTCCCTCATGACAAGCCCCGCCGCTTCACCCGCATCCATCGGGTCGTAATCGTGTTCGAAAATCAGGTGCTTCACCAGGTTGTGCTGCGCCACGCTTTCGTCACACACCGGGCAGTTGTGACGGTCGGGCTCACGGTAGCCTTGGAAGGCCGCTCGCCCCCGAG
>JAYYDY010000115.1:0-3479 GCA_036160375.1 Thermoplasmatota archaeon
CGGTGATACTGATGGCCTGCTCCAAGCAATTCACCGAGCCGAAGTCGAGTACGCTCGTACCCGTCGCTTCTGGGGATGATGGCCTCAAAGAGGGTGCTCAACCAAGGCGGTTGAAACTGCCATCGGGCATCATCTGCCAGCGAACACCGTCGGTTTGGACGTAAATCGTCTGGCCCGTTGAGGTGTCGTATTGGCCGCCCGGTGGGAGCCCGGTGTAGTCAGCGACCGTGGTCGGCTGAGCGGGGGGCGGTGGAGCCGTAGCTGCTTGGGGAGGAGCGGGAGCGGTCATGACCGGCTGGACGGGTTGTTGCATGACGGGTTGTTGTGCCACGGGTTGCTGCATCATTGGCTGCGTTGCTTGCATACCCATGCCGGGTTGGGCCATGGGTTGCGCAGCTCCTTCGGTCCACATTTGCTGACTGAAATCCTTGTTTTCGCCGCCGCCTCGTCCTCGAAGCACGACCACACCAACACCGATGGCTACACCCAACACGCCGATGGCCGAGCCTGCGATGAGCATGGTGTTGGAGGATTGGGAATCGCTTTCTTTGTAGTCGTTGGTTTCGCCACCCTCGTTGCTTCCACCGTTGTTGTCGTCGTTGGTTTCGCCACCCACGTCTTCAACGGCCGTGTCTTTACCGTCGTGCTGGGAGGTGTCGCCAGAAACAACCACGTCACCTTCTGCTGCCACAGCGGTTCCATCGAGCGTGGACGATTCGGTAACGAAGGCCACCGAGGCTGAATGGGCAATGCCACCGTCCAACGACACCACGTTGAGTTGAATGGTGTATTCGTGAAGCGGAATGTCCCCATCGATGTCAAAGGTCACCGAGAAGGTCAGGTCACCGTTGGCGTAAATATCACCCCACGTGATGACGGCGCTATCGATGAGCGCTTGGTTGTACGGCTCAACGATGATATCGAGCATGCCACCCATGCTCAAATCCAATCCGTTGTGGGCATCAATCGCACCCGAAATGGCCATCTCGCCTTCCTGCAAGAGTTGTTCACGGTTGTCGATGTCAAGCGAGAACTCGGGAAGCGACGTGATGCTGAAGGTGATTTCGTCGGAGCGAACCGTCTCTCCAGCGGTGCCGGAAATAACCACGGTGTAATCGCCTTCGGTCAGGTTGTCGGCAAGGGTCAAGGTCAGGACGGCCATGAACGGCGCTTTGCCTTGACCGAAGTCGAGTTCAGCCGTCACGCCGTCCGGTACCACAACCGACAGGCTGACATCGGCTCCAAAGCCGTTCACGGGTTCGATGAAGATGGGTGTTGGAACGACCCAAGGAACGCCGCCTGGAAGCACGATCCACGGGTCCATCGTTTGAATCTCAAAGTCGGGCGTGTTATCCACCGTGAACGGGACGGTGACCGAGCGGTCTCGCCCGTCGTGCGTGCCGGTGATGGTCAATTCGTATTCGCCGCTTGTGAGGTTCGTCGTGTCCACGACCACCGCACCGAGGTCGTCGATGGTCAACTGCTGGTTATCGTACATCAACGGGGCGTTCTGCGCGTTCACCGTGGCGCTGATGTCCACAGTGCTGTTGAATTCGTTGAAACCGACCACGTTCACCCATGCTGCAAAGGGCAGTCCGTACTTGGCCACGTTATCGGGCACGCTGGGCAAGATGGTGAAGTCGGGCGTGGCCCAATCGTTGTTGCCTTCTCGTCCTGCAAAGGATTGAATGCCGTTGGCCGTGACTTGATTGCCGTTCACGTCAAAGGATTGCGTGCCGAGGTGTCGGTAATTGAGAGGAAGCGCTCCCGAGTCGGTGAAGGTGATATCGAGCATGGTGCAACCGCCCATCACGACCTGCATGGACAACGTACCGCTGCCTTCAGCGGCTTCACTCCAAACCTTGCCTTCGGTCAAGGGGAAATTGAGTTCGTTCATGCCGTTGGCGTAGGTCAAATCCCTCTTCATGGTCGTCGACTGGTCAGCACCCATCGGAATACAGCCATCCGCAATGGTGCCGCCATTACCGGAGCCGCCACCGCCCATGCCACCGTCGCCGCCGCCACCAGAGCCACCGCCGTTGTTGCCACCGCCGTCGCCCCCGCCATTCTGGCTGTCGCTGCAACCCATCACATCCACAGTTTCGCCGGCAGGAGTATCGGGGCACATATCGTCGTCATCGATGACACCGTCGCCGTCGGCGTCAGCCGTTCCGCTGCCCCCGCCATTTCCTGAGCCATCGCCGCCGCCACCAGAGCCGCCGCCGTTGTTCTGTTCATCTGAACAACCCCAAGCGTCCACTTCTGCTCCTGGTGCAGTGTTGGGGCAGTCGTCGAAATCATCACCAACATTGTCGCAGTCTTCATCGGGATCGCCGAAGTCATCGGTGCACGAACGGCCGGAAGTGTCGCTCATGGCGCCAAAGCCGCTCATTTCCATCGAGCTGGAGTGGGTGAGGTTCTCATGAACAAGGGACAGGGTGTCCTTGGCGAAGCACGCCTCCCCCGTCTCCTCGTCGACGGTCTTCGTCGTCATGCCCATCAGGCTCATTTCGAGCGTGGCCTTTCCTGCAATGTCAACACGGTAGCACTCTTTTCCTGAAACCGTATCCACGCCGGTGACCGTCATTTGGTGGTACTCGTCGTAGGTGACGCCCATCATGGAGGGCATGGAGATGGAGAAGTTCCAGTAGTCGCCGTTGGTCCACACCGGGGCGCTTTGTGTGTCGGTGGAGGCGGCGTTTGCGAATTGGAAGGAAGAAAGCGTGGAGGTGTACATGATGTTGCCTTTGGCGTCGTAGGTGTCGGCAGCGACGTACCAGCCAGCGGATGGAGCGTACCACTGGACCTCGTACCCAGCATCGATTTCAAGGACATAGGCGCCACCACCGGCTTCGGTCATGGTGGCGTTCACGGCCACGCTGTAAACGCCGCCGACTTCGGTCTTCTCTTCATCGAGGAAGATGGTGTCCCGTGTCTTTCCTGGGTTGGAGGTGGCGTGATGGGTGTTTTCTTCGTCCCATACGGCCATGGATACGCCATCACCGGAAGCGTGAGAAAGCGTGAGCAAGAGGGTTTGACCAGGCTCAAGCCAGACCGAATACCAGTCGTGCTTGTCGTCCCACATGTCAACGGCGCCTCGCACCACATCACCGGGGTAAACCTCCTGTCCAGAGGTGTTTGCGTTGTTCGGCTCTACCTCGTTGATGACTTCAACGCCCGCTGCTCCGGTAAACCACGTTGTTGAGTCTTCATCCAGAGCGTGAGGGGTGAGCATGGGGTTCATGGCGGCAAACACGAGCAAGGCAACGATAGCAAAGCGCATGAGTACCGTAACGTTTGGATGTATATCAACAAAGGGTCACAACGCTGTGACTTGACGCCGTGATGCGAATTTAGAACGCTGACCTAGCGTTCGCCGTTGAGGGCAGGGGCGTGTTCCTTGAGAAAGGCCATGACTTCATCTGGGAAATTATCTGAGACCCGGACCACATCGTTGGGGTCGTAGGACCAGACGATTT
>JAYYDY010000116.1:0-14746 GCA_036160375.1 Thermoplasmatota archaeon
CGTGAGCAGCATGAGGGCGACGAGAAAGAGGGCTTGGCCAAACCGTTGTCCCATTGGTTGGCCGTAGCGGTTCACCTTCTCAAGGTCTGCCCTTCGCTGAACCGATTCTTTGATGAGGGAACAGGTCCAATGAATCAATGAAAACATGCGTGAACATCGACAGCAACAACAGCGACGAACACGGCGAATTCACCCACTGTTCAGCCGGCACCTGATTGAGACCGTGAACGATGCGAAGTGCCCGCTGATCGAAGGCTGAATCACTCCGCCTCAAGGTAGGATTTCTCCGTGTTTGCTTCCGCCTCGACTCGTTCTTGGCGAATGGACATGGTGAGCGCCAGCATGCCAACGAGGGAAACCACCCCGAGAACGATGATCATGGATTGTTCGGTGTTTGTACTGGCGGTTCCGGTCGCACCTCCAGCTTGGTCATCGTCGCTCTCGCAACCAATTCCAAAACAATCGCCAGGACTTGGCCCATCCTCCTCATGAACGTCTTTGTGGACCATGATGGAGTGATTCCAGACGGTTTCTGTGCCGTTGTGCGTTCGGTACACCCAAAACTGGTACGTTCCAACACTGGCGTTCATATCGAATGCGTATTTTGAAGAAACCGCACACGTCTCGTCGACCAGTGAACCGTTTTCATCAAGCTCGCACGTGTTGGTCAGCGTGAGTGACTCAAAGTCGTTGGAGGCGTTGAACGCACCGTCCATGTCAACGTCAACTCGGACCACCATGCTGGTGTTGTCCGTACTGTCCTCCATACGGAACCAGGCAATGTTGCCTTGGACGAAGGCGGGGTCGGTGATGTTCCCCGCTACCACCCCTTCATCGGTCAAAATGACCGTGAGGGTTTGTTGGGTGTGACCCAAGGATGCAGGGGCGAACAGCGAGACCACCACCAGCAAACCGGCGAGAACCAAAGGCTGCCCTCTTCCCATGGTGTTTGGGTAATCACCAAATCATAAAGACCAAACGGACAGATGGGTTGAGCGGTTCATGGGCGGTAAAGAGGTTCTTCTTGGTATCTTTACGATTCTTTTCCTTACTTCCGCAACCATGCTGATTTTCGGTGACGACGTTGAGACCAACGTTGTTGAAAACCCCGCCCTTCGAAACGACGATCCACTGATTCAAGGTGAAGGCCACAACCACCAAAATGCCAGCCAACACGCCTTTGGTAGCGATAACATGGAACTGCTCGACTTCAATCCCCTGACGACACCAGGCAACGCAGAAGTTCAGGTGGCCACCACGCCCGACGGAGATACCTACGCCTATCTTGCCGGCTGGAACGACATGCACATCGTCGATGTGACCGACCCAAACAACACCACGGTGATGGGGGTCTACAACGACCCGAACACGCAAGTGCTCGACGTGAAGTACCTCGAATACAACGGCCGAGAGTACATCATTCAGCAAAATCAACTCGTTGACCCGGGCAACTCCGACCCGAACATCGGCGAATGGAGCGACCCCGCTCAGGTGACCGTCACGCTCATCGACGTCACGGACAAGACCAACCCCACGTGGGTTGATTCATGGTACGATGCCGATCACCCCACCGGCCCACACAACCTCTACACGCACATGATTGATGGCGAGTGGTACATGTTCGTGGCCAACCCCGACTACGACAACTGCAACGACGCCATCGGGGAAGCTTGCGGTGGCGTGACGATTGCCCACCTCAACCTCGTGGGCTCTGCCGCTCGCAACCTCCCGAATGTTCCAGCATCCGGCCTCGGCCACACCATCGTGAAGGTTGGCGAGTACGAAGTGTCGTGGGAGACCACGATGGGCGGCTGGATTTACATTCACGACATGACGGTTCAAACATGGCCCGGGGAAGACCCCAACGACCCACGCTTTGGCCGAACCTTCGTGTACGGGAGTTATTGGGAAGCCGGCCTCCGAATCGGTGATGTGACCGATGTCCCACACCCTGTCAACTCCCCCGAGGCCTACACCCTCCATGCCTCGACGTGCCGTGCCGGATTCGGTAACCCGTTGATGTGCCGATGGCGCGCCCCTGAAGTTGGCCTGTGGATGGACTTCCTTGACCTCGACGGCGACGGCCAGCCCGACAGCGGCCCCACCGGCAATGAAAACGGTGGTCGTGTGTCTTACATTCACTACGCCGAACCTTTCCCCACAATGGTGGATTTGTCTCACGTTGGCTATTCGGACGAACCGGTTCACTTGGTGACGGCGGCGGTTGAAACCTTGAGCACCAGCGTTGGTGTCGGCGTCATGTACCTCATTGATACCACGGACTACACGATGGAAGACGGCCAGTTCAAATTCCAGCCCAAACTGATTCGTGACTGGGAGATTCCCTATGCAGAAGATCACTGCTACGGTGCTGATTGTGAAGCCCATCCAAACGAAGACGAATGGTTGCTGTTCTCACCACACAACCTCGACAGCACCTATTTCGAGACGGACGAGACCACAGATCAAAGCCACGGCGGTGGCTGGGACGGCCGACTCTACATCTCACACTACCATGCTGGTTTGTGGGTGGTGGACATTGAAACACTGGTCGACCCCACCAACCCCGACGATCGTATTTCGGTGCACGAGGAAGCGACCGTCGCCTATTACCTCCCCCACGGCGAGGACGGCACACCGCTCGATTCCAGCTTCTACGACTTTGGTTGGGTCCCATTCCTCTGGGCAGTCGAACATCATGATGGGATTACGTATGCCTCGTGCATTTCAACCGGCCTCTACTTGGTTCAGCTTGACATTGACCTACCCTATCGAATCTGATGTGATACCATGCTTCACCAATTCACCGTTGTGTTGATGTCGGTTTCTCTTCTCTTTGCGGGGTGCATGTCACCTGGCGAAATCGATACATGGACGCCCCACGGTGAGCCCCTGGAAAGCGTCAAGGTTCTCGACTTTACCTTGACCAGCAGCGAAGGAACAGACTGGACGTACTCAGAAGAGGCCGCGAACACCACCTTGGCGATTGCCTTCTTGTTCACCAACTGCCTCGACATTTGCCCCATTGTTACGCACAACATGAAGTGGGTGAAGTCCCAGTTGAGTGAGGACGAACTCAACAAAACCACCTTCATCACCATCACGGTTGACCCGTGGCGAGACAATGTCACCGTGTTGCACGACTGGAAGACGGGCACCAAATCTGAGTGGGCCCACCTCACCGCTTCAAGCAACGACTCGGAAAGCCCTTCCATGAGGGCCCTTCAGGATGTTTGGATCAACTTTGGCGTCGGTTTGACCATTGAGGAGTACGAGGCCAACAACGAAAGCAACAGCTCAAACTCATCTGCTCGCCACCACCCTGACGATTACACCGTCAATCACGAGACAGGGACGATTCTAGTGGACCGGTTCGGGTACCAGCGAGTGTGGTGGGGCGACAACGATTGGGTCCTCGATTTGTTCCTTGAAGACCTACGTTATCTCAACACGCTGTGAGCGCCCTTGAACGCCCGTTCAGGAACGGCGAACCAAGAGTAGGACCAACAGCCCAGCGGCACCGATGCCTGAACCCATTCCGATCAGGAGGAGCATGCGCTGCGCTTGACTATCATCCTGCTCAGCGGTATCTTCGCCACTGTTTTTTCGGTCTTCAAATGTACCAAACGTACTCCCGATATCCGGCGCAGTTGAATTTTCGACGTGAACATCCTCAACCACGACGATGGTTCCGTTCAGGACGGTCCCATCAGAAAGCCGGTCTTCGTAGTTGTACTCTCCAATGCCCCATGTTCCGTTAAACCAAACCATGAACGTGACATTGCATTCCGACTCGTTGGTCGCCCCTGTCTCGTTTTCATTCGTCGTTGTGTTGCAATCAGCGACGAGTTCCCCGGAATCCCAGTCATCCGTACCGTTGAACAATCCATCACCATCGAAATCGAACACGATGCGATGCGTGATGTTTTCCCGTCCGTCGGTGTTGTGCCACACGACTGAATCGTTGTAGGTAATTTGGGATGAGCCTGGCATCAAACCACTCTGTTTGATGACGACGGTGAAGGTGTCAGCGGAATGGGCTTGAACAGCTCCAGCGCCAAGCATTGAAGAAAACAAAGCAAGGCACACCAGCAAGGGTAGACGCTTCATCGGGCAACGCTACATTGGCCGGATACATAAAACAAATCAACGGGACGAGCACGCCCGCCCGTGTCTTGAAATACACCTCCACCAACGCACACATCATGCGAACGGAGCAGTTGAAAGAAGACGAGCGAGCGGCCGACAAGGTCATTGTTATTGCCTTGGTTTCGTTACTTACAATCAGTCTTATTTCGGGCCTTGCCTACATGAGCCTTGACGACAGCGGCGACGATAACGAGGGAGATCAAGCTGCAGCATGGATTGATCCTGTTGTTGAAATTGAGGATGAGAATCACAGCCATACCGACCTTCTCGCACATCGATTGCAGACGGAAAACATGCTGCTCATCGACTATCACAACCTCAACTGTGACGGCAACGTTGCCCCACCTGCAGAATTGGACAACGTCGCAGGCCGCCCGTGCTACCCTGAATTCAAGAACACCGGCCCCACACCCGGTGATTCTTCTGAAATTTCCATCGAAGGAAATTTCTTGGAAGATTGCGAGAAGAAGCCTGACGGAACCGGCGGTTGCTACGCTTACGTCTCATCGTACAACCAGTTTGAGATTCTGGACATCTCCGAGCCCAACAACATCGTGCTCTTATCGACCTACTACGCTGAAATTGGCCGCATGATCGACATCAAGGTCACACCTGACAACAATTGGGTGCTCGTGAACCACGAACTGACCAACAGCGATTTGGACCCCATTCCACAAGACGACGACGCCAACAGTGGCGCAAATCGCCTCGACGTCATTGACGTCTCTGACAAAATGAGCCCCATCAAAGTGGCCGAGTGGAACAACCCTCCCGCAGGCTTCCACAACCAAGACTTGCACGTTGATTGCGACTGGGAAGACGCCCCTCCCATCTACGCACAGGAAGAGTGCCATCTCTTCCTCTACGGTGCAGACCCCTACCCGGAAATGGTTGAGGGCGATTCCGGGGTGTTCTACAAAGGCACGCAGATTTTCTACGTCCCGCTCGGCTTTGAGGCGTGGCGCCCCGATGTCAACGATGAAGACCAAAACACGAGCCGTGAAATCATTCGTTGGGGTGGCTATTCCCCTGAGCCCGAGACCACTTGTGGTGGCTCACTTTTCAACCACGACAACGTGTTCCACATTCACCCCATCACCGGACAAGCCCTGCTTTACATCTCGTACTGGGACGCAGGTCTTCGCATCGTCGACGTGTCAAATCCTCCCCCCGTCCCCGACCCTGAAGGCATTTCGTGGCCTCAAGACTACGAAGTTGGGCGCTGGCTTGGTTGCCCCAGCGCAGACGATGGATGGTACGGACCCAACGGCGGTGGACACGCCAACATGACCCCCGAAGAATGGGGCGGCAGCACCGGAGCACTCAATGGAAACGGATGGATTCACTACGCCATTCCTTACGACCATCTCCTCTGCAACGGGGCCGCTGAAACCGACCCCGTTGAAACCTGGGACGCTGAGTGCGGTACTGGACCTGAGGACCCTGTGTTTGGTATCAACTGGCGACACCTGACCATGATCGCCCCCGAATACGGCACCAACACCAACCACACAGGCTACATTTGGACCATCGACACCACGGACCCTGCCAAGCCTTTCCTCTTGAGCAAATGGAAACTCCCCGGCGAAAGCATCCTCCCTGACGGTACGGTTCACGAACACCATTACATTCCTGGTGGCTACATCTACAGCCCTCACAACGGCGACACGGGCACGAACGGCCACGTTTACTGGACGCATTACCACGCTGGAAACTGGGTGACCGACCACAGCAACATTTGGAAGGACACGGTCTGGGTTGACGGTGTTCCTGCCCCTGAAGTTGGCTTCCCCGCTATCGAGGAATTCGCAGAAACCATCACCATGGGCTACTTCCTCCCCTCGGGCCCGACATGGATTGAAGACCCAAAGGAAACATTGGGCTACGACATGGCGGACTGTTGGGCATCCTGCATGATTCCGTTCGACTGGGGCCTCCAGTACGACCCGCGTGGTTACCTCTTCATTTCTGAAATGGTTTCAGGTGTGTACGTGGTGCAGATGGATGAAGACCGCGATGCGCGATACCTCTACCCACCGACATACACGGCCATTGAAGACGACGAGTGATTTTGCATCGTCACAGTTCATTGGGCACGGGCGTTTGGTCCATGTGCAAGAAGGCGTAAACCGCCCACCATGTAACGATGTCCCAGGAATGGACCAGGTTGTTGATGCCGGTCGAATCATCGGTTCCCATGTATTCGATCATGGTCTCCATCGTATCGCACTCCCGGTGATAGCACGGGTACCCGTCCACCAATCCATTCCAACCCAGTGTTGCGACGCCAATGTTCTGAAACGAATCATGGTCGCTACGAGCGGTAGGCGATTCGTAGATGGCCACGGTGTCTTCGTAGATGTCGCCCCACAACGGGCTTTCTCCACCCGCGAGCCACGCTTCCCGCCCTCGCTCAATTTCATTTCCGAGGTCGAGGGCGTCAGCACCGATCCATTCAGCGAGGTAGTACATGCCAGCTTGGTCAACGACGTCCTCCGTTCCATCCGGCCCGAGATAAACGGAGAGTGCATAATCGCCGGGGTAGTTCACACCGGCCATGTCCAGGTTCAGGTAGTTGCTCACGGTCACGCCCTCGGGGAGGTCGTTGGCAAACGAGCGAGAACCCCACAACCCTTCTTCTTCAGAAGACCAAAGGCAGAACACCATGGTCCGACGCGCATCGAACTCTGCGAGCACACTGGCTGTGGTGAGCACCATGCTCGACCCTGCGGCGTTGTCGTATGCACCGTGTCGAGTTCCGTAGCCAGGGATACCTGCTTCAGCACCGGGGGTGAACGCCACGGGTGGAGCGATGTCAAAGTGCGCGCCAAAGATCAACCACTCGTCAGGATAAACGGAACCGTCCTTGTAACCGCAGATGTTGACCGCCCATGCTGTGTTCGATTGGAACCGATGCACTTCCACCCGGTCCAGGCCGTACCCTTGCATGACGCCCTCAAAATACGTAATGGCGTGTTCGTAGGATGGGTTGGCATTTCCAATCCAACGGTCGAGGTAACCGACGGCACCATCGGGCCCGCACGTAGCACAGGGGGTATCGTCGGCGATGAAGTCCACCCATTCGTAGACGTCTCGGCCGTTCACCCATCCGTCGCTGGCGCCCGCACCATCTGCTTCCGTCAAATCAGCACGGGAGGGTCGAACCGTTTCCATCACGATGGCTATGGCCATTTCGCCACTGACGTTTCCGGGAACCAACCACGGCCATTCCCCACCAACGTCTTCGTTGGGAACGGCTTGAACAGCCGATCCATTCATCGGATTTTCCAACCAGGTGGACCATGAAACATCGGCAGGCCGAATGGGCCATTCCGTGCGACCGATGTCGTCAATGAAGAACACAACCTCGTCGTTTCGAGGGGGGAAGAGGATGTTCATGCTCAATCGTTCGCCTGCCTGCAAGTCAAGAACGGTTCCGTTTTGAGCACGCATGGAACCCGGGTCTTGGATGAAGTAGGGGATGTAGACCGCCAAGTCTTCTTTAGCTGCAACGGTCAATTGTTGCCACATCCCTCCTTCGAGCGGACCACTTCCTTCAACGGTTAGGGCCGAAGCATCCATGGCACTGCTTTCAGCCTCACCAAAGCAACCCGCCAGCGGTGCGAGGCACATGATGAACATCAAGGTGAGCGCCTTCACATGTTGCTGATTCATGCCCGACCGACCCCACCTCCCTTGTTCAAATCAACGGTGTTCTTGCAACCGAATCTCCCACTTCTCGCCCGTATTCATTCAAAAACCACTTTCAAAAAGCGAGGCACTGCAAGCCTGTGTTTCCGTGATGCGGAAAACGGCTACCGAAAAAGGGCGAAGGGGTTAAAGGACGCCCGCCCGCCGACTCAACCATGGCCACCGTGCGGTTGGACCAAAAGAAGCGGGCGTTGGTCCGCAGCATTCCTTCGTCCTACACGAAGGCGCTCGCACGGTACTTTGGTTCGGGGCCGACCGATGTTGACCTGGCTCGAGCTCAGCAACAAGCCTACGTTGACGCCCTCGAGGCCAACGGTGTGGCCGTTCACCGTCTTGATGCTGACGAGAACCACCCTGACTGCATGTTCGTTGAAGACCAAGCCGTTGTGGTGGACGGTCACATGCTTCTTCCAGTTCCTGGCCACCCCTCCCGAGTGGCCGAGCAACCACCCATCGCAGAGTTCCTGATGGAGGCACTTGAGGGGGTTCAAACCTGCACCATGGGCGGTGAAGCACGGATGGATGGTGGGGACGTTATTCGCCTCGGGGACCTCTTTTTCGTTGGGCGCTCCTCGAGAACAAACGACAAAGGCATTGCGAGTTTGGCGAGTCTATTGGACTTCTTTGGCCACGAACTCCGCGTGATTGACATTCCAGAGGGGGCCCTTCACCTGACCAGCATCTCTTCAACGCCAACGGACAACATCATCTTGGCACCAGAAGGCTACCTCCAACCCGAAGATTTCGGTGCACTTCCCGAAGGTTGCGAAATCATTTGGATCCCCGGTGAGGAAGTGTACGGCTGTAATACGATCGGGCTACCCAACGGCAAGGTGCTGATGGCGGAAGGTTATCCCGCAGTGAAGGCTGCGCTGAATGAACGGGGTCTGGAAACCGTTGAGCTCGACATGAGCGAGATTCGAGCAGCCGACGGCTCGCTCACTTGTTGTTCCATCTTCTACTGAGCGATTTCATCCAGCGCCAGAAGCGCTGACGAGGTTGACCCAGTCTGCAAGTGCGGCCACCAACGCATCGTCTGCTTGGCCTTTCCAGACGTGGTCTTCGAAGGCACCCGTCATGGCCTCGTCGGCGATGGTAAGGCCGTGGTGTTCCGGGTAAAGTTGCAGGGTTTTGGTGTGGTCCACATAGAGTCCGATTTCCAATGAAACCCACATCTCTTCGTGCTGCGCATAGGCTCGGAACATGGAAGAGGTGAGGAATGAAATGAAATCTTTGAGCGACAAAAACGAACAAAGCATCGTCAAGGTTTGTTCGAGTGCCAAACTTTCTGGTGATAACGGAGGTTTTGGCCCAATTTCCCCTTTTTTGACCAGGGTGATCACCGGCACACCATCCACCATGGGGGTCTGTCCGCTCAGCGGCGCTTGAACGTTGACCTTATTGAGAACGAGAATCATTTTAATAAACCCCCGTCTGTTGGAAACAGCCATGAAAAACTACGGCGACGAATCGAAGTGCCCTGTTATGCACGGCGGCGGAATGACCCACTCAACCTCGGACATGCGATCCAATCAGGATTGGTGGCCGAAGAACCTCAACCTGAACATCCTCCACCAGCACGACACCAAGTCCAACCCCATGGACCCTGATTTTGACTACGCTGAAGCCTTCAAGACCCTCGACTACGAGGGCCTCAAGAAGGACCTCCACGCCTTGATGACGGACAGCCAAGACTGGTGGCCTGCCGACTACGGCCACTACGGCCCGTTCTTCATTCGCATGACCTGGCACGCTGCAGGTACCTACCGAACCGGCGACGGCCGTGGTGGTGGCGGTACCGGCGCCCAGCGCTTCGCCCCACTCAACAGCTGGCCCGACAACGGCAACCTCGACAAGGCCCGACGCTTGCTTTGGCCGATCAAGCAAAAGTACGGCAACGCCATCAGTTGGGCAGACTTGCTGATCCTCACCGGGCAAATCGCCATCGAGTCCATGGGCGGCCCCGTGCTTGGATTCGGCGGTGGCCGACCCGACATCTGGCACCCTGAAGACGACATCTACTGGGGCAGTGAAGACGAATGGCTCGGCGACGACCGCTACGGCGATACCCGTCAAGACCTCGAGAACCCCCTCGCCGCCGTGCAGATGGGGCTCATCTACGTCAACCCGCAAGGCCCCAACGCCAACCCCGACCCTCTCCTCAGCGCACAAGACATTCGTGAGACGTTCAAGCGGATGGCCATGAACGACGAGGAAACCGTTGCGTTGACCGCTGGCGGCCACACCTTCGGAAAGGCGCACGGTGCCGGACCTGAAGACCACAAGGGCCCCGAGCCTGAAGGCGCACCGCTTGAAGAGCAAGGCCTGGGTTGGACCAGCGACTACGGTTCTGGCGTGGGCCGAGACACCATCACCAGCGGCATTGAGGGCGCTTGGACCGCCAACCCCACCCAGTGGGACAACGGCTACTTCGACATGCTGTTCAAGTACGACGAGACCTGGACGCTGACGAAGAGCCCAGCCGGTGCCCACCAGTGGACGCCTTCCAACCAGGAAGAGGCCGACATGGCCCCCGACGCTGAAGATGCATCGATCAAGGTCCCCACCATGATGACGACCGCCGACATGGCCATGATTCGCGACCCTGAGTATCGAAAGATCTCCAAGCACTTCCACGAGAACCCCGACGCCTTTGCTGACGCGTTCCAGCGTGCTTGGTTCAAACTCCTTCACCGAGACATGGGCCCCAAGTCCCGCTACCTCGGTCCCGATGTTCCCGACGAGGACTTCATCTGGCAAGACCCCGTGCCCGCCGGCAGCACCTCCTACGATGTCAGCGCCCTGAAGGACGCCATCAAGTCCAGCGGCCTCTCCGTCGCTGAACTGGTTGAGACGGCTTGGGCCAGCGCCTCCACGTTCCGTGGTTCCGACAACCGCGGCGGTGCCAACGGCGCTCGCATCCGCCTTTCGCCTCAGAAGGACTGGGAAGGCAACAAGCCCGCTCAACTTTCGAAGGTTCTTGGCGTGCTCGAGCCGCTTGCAGCAGCTCACGGCGCCAGCGTGGCCGACACCATCGTCTTGGCCGGTTGCGCCGGTATCGAAATGGCCAGCGGCGTGGACGTTCCGTTCTCCCCCGGTCGTGGCGATGCCACCCAAGAACACACGGACGCAGCCTCCTTTGCCTACCTTGAACCCGTTTCCTGCGGTTTCCGCAACTACCTGAAGAAGAACTACGCAGTCATGCCGGAAGAAATGATGCTGGACAAGGCCCAACTCCTCGGCCTCTCCGCTCCGGAAATGACCGTGCTCGTTGGTGGCCTTCGCGCTCTTGGCGTCAGCTCGGACGAGCGCGGCCTGTGGAGTGACGGCACGACCCTCGACAACTCGTTCTTCACCACATTGCTCGACATGAACGTTGCATGGACGCCGACCGGTAGCAACTCCTACCAGGCCAAAGACCGTGCCACCGGCGCTGACGTTCGAACGGCAACCCGCTACGACCTGGTGTTCGGCAGCAACTCACAATTGCGAGCGATCGCCGAAGTGTACGCACAGAACGACAACCAGGACAAGTTCGTGTCCGACTTCATCGCAGCATGGAACAAGGTCATGAACGCTGACCGATTCTGAGGCACAACGATGACGACACATCCCGACGGCTCCGACGGTGTCGCTCCCAAGCGACGGATGACGCGACAGAAGCGCGCCATCGCGGAGAACGTGTTGAACCGCTGCGACCACCCGACGGCGCAGGAGATTCACCGAGATTTGGACGGCCTAGGCATTGGCCTTGCCACCGTGTATCGAAACCTGGCCCTGCTGGCGGAGGAAGGCATCATCACGACGGTCGAGCACGAAGGCGAGGTCCGCTACGACTGCAACAACGAACCTCACGGCCATGCTTCGTGCACGGCGTGCGGTGCACTATGGGACATCCCGCTTCCACCAAGCAAAGGCGTCGGCAATGTGTCTGGGGCGCTGGCCACCATCACGGTGGTTGAGTTCTCGCTGCGTGGGATATGCCAAGACTGCCAGTGATCACCACGGCAAGGCTTGGCCCGTGTAATCCACGAACCGTCCGGTGAGCGCAAGGGTTTGCTCCTCAATGCGCGCCATGATGCCGTTCACGCTCTCCTCGGCTTGAATCGGCGCATTGGGCCCACCCATGTCAGTCTCAACCCATCCCGGGTGAATCAGTACCACCGACACACCACGTTCTCGAAGCTCGTTCTTCATGGCCACCGTGAACATGTTCAGCGCCGTTTTGGAGGCTCTGTAGGCGTACGATCTCCCACTCATGCAATCGGCGATGGAGCCCATGAGGCTCGTGATCATGACCACGGTTCCACCTCCATCGGCGAGGTGAGGTAGAGCTGCTTGTGTGACGCGAACGGGCGCAACAGCGTTCACTTCCAAGACCTCGGAAGCGACATCAAAATCGATGGCCTCAACGGACGGCCAGCGCCCGTCAGCGATGCCGGCGTTGTTGATGAGCAGGTCGATGGACCCACCGATCGTGTCCATCATCCCAGCGATGGCCTGACCGTCTCGGACGTCCACTTGGTGCAGATGCAAACGCTCGTCGCCGAGGGTCGAGAGGAGGCCCGGACTGGTTCGGTAGGTGGCGTGAACGGTGAAGTCTCGCTGGAGGAGTTGACGAACCATTTCGAATCCGAGGCCTCGATTGGCACCGGTAACCACTGCGACGGGCATGGGGGATGCTTACGGGGGGCGGTTCATGGAGTTGGTTGCTTAGAAGATGTATTCTTTTCCGGCCTGGGCTTGTTCTTCTTCCTTGCTCTTCAACGTCCGCCATTGAATGAACGCGCTGAGCGCCATGCCTACCAAACTGAGGTAAGCATCAGGGGCCGACACGCCATCCAAGCGTGTGACGTCCCATCCAACAGCAACGTAGACGGCCAGCATCATACCGAGCGTACCCACAAGGCCCGCCATGAGGGCGGGAACCAACCTGCGAAAGGACATACTCAGGAAGAAAGCGATGAGCGTGAGAACGCCAGAAAGAAAGGCATCACCTTCGAAATCCACCTCAAATTGTGTTCCGGCTTTGATGAGGTTGGTGATGATGATGAACACCAACGCAGCCGCGAGCACACGCATGGAGGCCTGAGCCACGCTGACGGAAATGACGCCAACGGCAAGGGCGGCGAGGAAACGGAATTGGGTTTCACTGATCGGTGGACTGTCTCCAATGAATTCGTACAACTGACCCACGAGGCCGAACCCGACCACGAAGCCCACAATGCCGACCGTCATCGGAATGCGCTTGCTACCTTCGATGAACAGGAGAAGCGAGACGACAAACAACGGAACGGCATAAAGCAGCCCACCCGCGACAATTTGATCGATAACGGATGAGCCAAGTTCTGCCGCCTCATTTTCCATAGGATCACCGTTGTGTGGATGACAGACTTTCAGGCCAAGCCGATGAGCGAGAGCCCACCCAAGAGCAGGAGAATGGGCGGCACGAGCATCTCAAATCCGGACCGGGACTTGCCCACGTTGGACAGTTCCGAACCACGCATCAAGGTGCACTTCATGCCCGGCGCATCCTCGTTGCCCCATACTTCGATGGTGCTGTTGCCCAGCGTACCGTCCAGGCCTTCGGCTTGGAGTTCAGCAGCCGGACGCGGTTTGGTGGCCCCAAGCAGGTAGACAGGATCGCCAAGTCGCAGACCGTAGATGGTCCAGCGGTGACCCGTCACTTTGGTGCCTCTGAGCAGGCTCGCAGCGGCTTGGGCCATCAGTTGCTTGCCGAGGGATTCGGCGAACGCACCCTCCCATCGCTTGAGCATTTGACCGTATTCGGCGCGCTTGAAACTGGTCAAGTTCACCTTGATGCCACCGGTCCCGTCATGAAGCATGAACGGTACACCACCACGGTCGGAGCGAATGGTGACCCAACTTCGCTCGGTCCTTGTGTTGCCTTCACTGTCGGTGACCTCCCGCTCTTGCTCCTGTTCGTAGGTCCAGTAAAACCCGACCATGTGGTGCATGACCATACGCTCGTTTCCGTCCACGTACACCGTCATTCCACCTTCTCGACCGGGCCGGACCTGCCCAACGAGTTCGGGGTGGCCCACGGGTGCCGAGCGCACCAAGGAGGTGGGTGTGTCGAGCATTTGCCGCAAGGCCTTGGCTCGGAAGTAATTGACAAGCAGGAGAATGAAGCCCAACCCTGCGATGATGAGGGCAGGCGTGGCGCCCAATTCTGCTTCTTCATCGCCGATCAGCACAGCGCCAACGACGAGTGTGAGAATCGCGGCCATTCCAGCGAAGACGAGGTGCGTTGTCATCGTCGCTGGCTGTGGCGTGCCGACCTTGGCTGGATGCTCTGCGAGTGGCGTACCGTCGCCGTGTGGCCCATACGGATTGGCAGTGTCCCAGGTTTGCGGGCCGGGGGCGGGGAGAATCCAGTCGTTCGGGTCGTTGGTGGGCACCAACGTGGTCTGCTGGAGGAACCAACTGTCGACACTGAAACCGCTCTGCTCCTTCTTTGTTTGAAGGTCTTCGGCAGACATCGCTTCCTTGCGCATTCTGTGAAGCCCGGCTGACATGCTTCCTGGAGAAGCCATTGCCAAGACGATCAGGCCGATGACGGACACGGCCAAACCGACCGGGTCACTCATGGCTGCAACCACACCGAAGCCGGTGATGACGAGGCCCAACACCCAGAGGAACCATCCTCCGAAGGTGTAAGGCAGGGTCAGTTTGAAGCCACCGCCGATGAAGTCGATGTTCTGTTGAACCATGGTCTTCCGATTCACCAACCCGTCATAACCTTGTTTGAGAAATTGCACATGAACTCAGTGCTCGTAGTGGACCCATTCGTTTTCGAGCGCATAATGCCACAAACCAGCAAGGCGAACGAGGTTGTAACCAGACCGTTCAAATCTTGTTGACA
>JAYYDY010000117.1:0-13993 GCA_036160375.1 Thermoplasmatota archaeon
AGGGCGTGATGCGCTCGTGGAGGATTTCGCCCTCAGGGATGGTCATGTCGAGGTTGGTCGTCTGCATCGTGTAGGTGATCTCAAAGGAGACGATGGACAGTTTTCCTGCGGATTCAGACGTGAGTTCAACCGGGATGTCGACCGTGCCTGAACCGGTGTTCGGAATGGCGTCGTTGAGTTTCTGCAACAGGGTGTTGCCGGATTGTTGACTGGTGACGGTCGTCGGCCCGATGAGCGCGCCGGATTGGGCAGAGCGCTTCCAAGCGGACTTCCCGTCGATGTTGAGCCCGGGTTGAAGCGGCGCGTTGGAATGAAGCGCAATCGAGAGGTCCGTGATGGAGGGGGTGGCGCCGGTGGACGACGTCGAGAGCATGATGCGGACGCAGAAGTAGTACGAGGAGCCGGTCATGGATTTCGTGGTGTTGGGCGACGTGTAGGACTGGACGCCAGAGCCCCCGGAGCCGCAACTTGAGGAACTGGTTTTATGGCCGACGTTGACCGTGATGGACGTTCCTGCAGGCCGCGTTTCGTTCCAGTCCACGGTGGCAGCGATGACGCTGCTGCTCCCTGAACCGATGTACTGGTAGGCGTAGTAGTAGCCGCTGGTCTGGTAGTTGGTGGTGTACGACAAGACCACATCGCCAAGGACCGGCGTTTTGGAGGCCGTGCCGTTGAGCGTGGCTCGCCATTTGATGGACGTGCCCGAATTGGCAAACGTGACTTTCTGACCCACGCTGCCCGCCTTCCAGGTGACGCCCCCATCGTTGGAAACGTCAACGCGGACGCTGGTGCCCGTCGGGAAGGAGCCGAAAATGCCGTCCACGTCGATGGTGTTGACGGCGCGGGAAATGGACGTCGTCTGGCCGACGACCATCTGCGAGGATACCGAGGAGGAACGCACGTCGAAGTGAGCGCCGTCGCCGTAGGTGTGGACCTTGCGCGTGCCTTGGTTGCAGTAGCTGGTGCTCGACCAGTGACAGGAGAACATGACCTTGTTGTCGTCGGTGTCGACGATGCCGTAGTGACCGCCACCCGGCATCACTCGCTCGCCTTGGCTGGAGAGCAAACCGCTGGCCATGGTGTAGTGGAAGTGCTTGCTCTTGTAGTCCGTGTTCATGTAGTAAATGTTGTACATGACGTTGGGCATGCTGACGGAGAGGCCTGCTCCATGGTCGTAGTAGTACGACGTCGAGGTCATGAGCCACGTGCCGGTGACGACGGTTGGCGAAGCGGGGTTGACCTCCTTGAGGTAGTGGTTTTGGGCGGAGGTGTCGTACACGCCGATGTACATCTTGCCGGTGTTGTCGTCGAAGTCAATGCCCGTGATGTAGTTGGGGTACTGGTAGTTGTAGGAATTCTTGCACACCCACTGCACCTGCGTACCTGCCGTGTTCCAACCAACCTCCCACTTGTTCACCATGTAGTACGAGTAGTGAGCCGTGTAGACGTTCCCGTTGTAGACGTCAGCGTCGTGAATGCTTCGTGTAGCCGAACTGCCACATGTTCCGGTGCTGTAGGACGCCGTGCCCAAGTAAGCACCCGTGCTGGCGTCGATTCGCATGATGCTCGTGGGGGTGTTGGAAATGTACTGGCTGGAATAACGAATGATGTGAATTTCAGAGTTGTTGACGGGCACCGCTACGCCCGTGTAGCCCCACGGTGTGTTGCTGGCCGCCGTGAGATCAGCGAATTTCTTGGTTGGGCTGGTGTAGCCTTGGTCGCTCAGGGCCACGAATTCACCGGTGGTGTTGAGGTGGGCGTTACCGAGAGTGGCGATCGAGCCCGAGGAGGAGAAACGGGGCGTCAGTTCCGTCGGGTTGCCCTTCAAGCTCATGGTTTGACTGCTCACCTCAACGTTGTCGCGTCGAGCGGTGGTGAACGGAGAAGGTGAACCGGCGTTGGAACTGGTGTAGTCCTGGTCGCCAGCGCCGCCGTAGTGCGAATCCGTGGTGAAGTTGGTGAAGGTGGTGGTGCTCGCTTCACCGAGCAGGTTGAAACTGGCCGATTGGACGTTGGCGCCAATGGGCATCGTGATGACGCCAGCGGGGCCGGCACCCTTCTGAGAAAAGGTGTGTTCGTACGAGGTGGAACCGTCCTTGAATTGCGTTTCCGTGGTCGCTGCGGCGGCCAACGGGGACATGACGGAGAGCACGAAAAGAAGCGTGAGAAAGATGGCTTGACGCATGGTTGTCACCCGGCTATTAATTGGACAGGTTTCATCGCATTTCAATGATGCCCTCCGAGGACAGTCGGTCAACGATGCAAACAACGGCGGTTCATGGGAGGATTGAAGGCCTCCGGTTCATTGGTTGAAATGGTGAAGGCATGAGTGAAGAAGCAGGCTTCTTTGGACGACTTTGGGCCAAACAACACGGAAAGCAATTCGGCATCAGTGCCACAGCGGCTGGTGCGAGCGGTATTTTTCTCGTGATTTGCATGTACCAGATTTTGTTTCTCCAGGACCACGCCGAGTGGAACGAGTTTACCGGCGGCGCCATCGTCGGAGCCGTCCTTTCCCTCATCGTGTTTCTCGTCGCCTTCCCGGAATTCCTGCGTTTCCGCGGCTATGTGGCCCTGCTTGAAGAAATCAAGGAGATTCAATCCACCGCGGAATTGCGCCGTCGAAAAGCCGAGGGTGTCGAAGCAGCCGAAGCCTTGGGAGCAGGACACCTTGAGCAATGGAATGCTTTCCTTGATAAGCGCGGCGTGAAGCGGTAAGGCCGAGGGCGACCCATGTCCGACCACGATCCGCTGCGTTCGCTCGTCCTCGAGATTGGGCTTGCCGTGGCCATGATCGCGTGTTTGGTCGGCGCCATGTACGTCCACACCGGTTCCATGCCGCCGCTGGTGGTCGTGGAATCAAAGTCCATGATTCACGACGAGGCCGGTGAGATCGGTAGCATCGATGCAGGCGACCTCATCCTCGTCCATAACCAGCCGGCAGGGACCATCGTCACCTTCGCCGAAGCAACGGACGAGAACCATCCTGCCTACGGCTACAGCCAACACGGCCTCGAAGGCGATGTCATCATTTACGCCAAGAACGGCGAAGGCGGCACACCCATCATTCACCGGGCCATCATGCGAGTGGTGGCCGAGGAGACCGTCGCTCCCGACCGAACTTCGGACGAGCCCTGTCCGGAGGAAGCCACGTACGATGACGTTCGTGTGGCTGACGATGGATTGCCCGGCTCCTGTATCCTGACGTGGTCGGTGCCCGGAACAAGCGTCACCAACGTCACGAACGTCACCGTGAGTTTTGACGGCACGGACGCCGGCTACTACGATTGTAAACGCCCCGTTCACGGTAACGTGGAGGCGCACCTCGTCGTGTGGCAGTGGGAGCCCCGCCATGAGGGCATGCTCACCCTCGGGGACAACAACAAATGTTCCGTCGACCAAGGCGGCGGTGCCACCAACGGGTCGGCCGGTGTTCACAGCGCTTCGGGCGTCGTCGGCCCCATCCGTGATGATTGGGTCATCGGTGTCGCTGGCGGCGAAATCCCCTGGCTCGGTACGGTCAAACTGATGGTGGGGGGGCCGGAGTCCTACGGAACCCGTGATGTGCCCTCCATGTCCTTCATCGCCCTCTTCGCCGTGCTGGGTGGCGTGGTGTTCGCACCCGTTGTCAGCGAGAAGGCCTTCCGATGGTGGCTGAATCGCTCGCCCGAACTGATGATGATGACTAAAACGAACCTCGATCACGAAGACGAGGCGTCGTGACCGGCGTTCTTGAGGGCCTCGTCCATCGTCAACTCGCCGCAGGCAACGCGGCGAGCCGCTTCCAGGGAGAGGCTGAGGCGACCCTTGGAGCGCTGGCGACTGATCCGCTGGAGGTTGCGAAGTTCACCTTCGGTGACCTTCACGTCTCGTTGTTCGTGGACGGGTTTTCCGACCAGCATGGCGATTTTGATGGCCGCCGCACCGTGAGCATGTCGAGACTGCCCAGAGCTCGTTCGGTGTTCGTTGACAATTTCCACATGATACCCCATGGAAAGCATGCGATTGACCAACCGATCGCGGTGCACGGGTGAGCCGTGGCCAACCCGAACCAAGACCTCCATCGGCTTGACGTCATTGACCAGACGAACCGTTGAATCGATGGCATCGTCAATGGTTTCCATCTCCCTCTTGCCCAACACCACGCCGTCGGCAAGGAAGGCGAAACCGGGTCGGGGGCCCGGGTCAATGCCCACCACCAACCGTTTTGGAGGCGACTCAAGTTGACGCGAAAGCAACCATGTTGAGATCGTCGAGGCTACTGAATCCACGTTGACGGCCACACCGCGACCACCCAACGAAGCCACTTCCTCCGGCGTACCAAACCAATAGGCGCCCTGCTCGACGGGCTGTGTGGGCGAAATTTGCTTGACCGTTAGATTTCGCTGAGTGAACTCACTCAGCAGACGGTGAGCCAACCGAAAGTCATCCGTCCGGACGTACAGCGGCTTCACGTCTCCGATGAACCCCCCGCCCCGTTCTAACCTATCGGTCGGCGTTCAGTCCCCTGCATGGAACTCGTTTTCCTGCGCTCCGGCTCGCCGAAGTTATCAAGAACGATGGACATCGATGTCAACCCATGACGGGCGCTTACGAGCGTGAACTCAGAGAGGTGCTTGCTGGCACCGAGAAAGGGGTCCATGCCGTCACCAAGAGTTGTTCGCCCGAGGAGCAACAACGCATGCGTCGAGTGAAGGAGCGGCCGTTCCTCGTGGTCCGTGCGGCTGGCTCAGGCATGGAAGGAAGCGGCGACCTCGTGGCGCTTCGAGGCGACTGCTGCTTTCCCATTGAAGTCAAGTCAACACGGGCCGAGAAACTCTACTTCTCCGGGCGGACCAAGGACCAACTCCTCGCCATGATTCGCGAGGGAGAACGGTCCGGCTTGATGCCGCTGTACGCCCATCGAAGGAAGGGTGTTCGAGGTGATTCATGGCGGATCTTCCGCGTGGAGACCGAAGGCCTCACCGGAACGCTGGCGCGCTTAGCGACGATGATTCCCGCCCTCCCGCTCACACGAACCGGTTCACCGTTCATCGACTGGGAGCAAGGCATGCCGCTCAACCGATTCATCGGCTTGTTGTGCTCACCGGAGGGTGAAACCGCCCCGCTGCGTGCCTTGAGCAAGCGCGCTTCCCGTCAAAGCGCCACGATGGCAGAAGATGAAGAGCAAAGCACCGACGACATCCTGGCAGAACTCGCCCGCCGTCGCTCGACCTTGCTCCCGTTCACAGGTAAGGAATGAACATCGTAAACAGGAGCATCATGAGCAAGACCAGCGATGAGTAGCTGGAGGCTCGGGTCGAAAGATGGTCGACCCACATGGGATGCAAGTCCCACAGTTTGAGTTTACGACCCAAGCGTTTGACCCCGCTCAAGAAGGCATGCAACATGTCTCGAAGCATGTGACCTCCGTCGAACGGCACCATGGGAATGAGGTTGGTGAACCCCAACAGGATGTTGACCCACATCAGCCAAAACAACAGGTGAGTGAAGAACATCAACACGTCCGTTCCAAGCAAACCGCCGACCAAACCATCACCTGCTACCATCAATGCTTCTTCGAAGGGGTGAATGGCCACGCCGCCCATCTCGAACGGGATCAGCAAGATGGTGAGAATGTGAAACGGCAGGGAAAGCGCCCGTTGACCCCACGTTCCCTCGAAGCGCGGGGACAAGGGACCAGCGAGCCTGTCGATACCAGCCGTGCCCTCCGACAGACCCTCAACACCAAGGAAGGGGTCACCGGGTTCCACCTCGAGGTTGGCGAGCACCTCTTCACTCCAACCAAGGCCGAGGTAGTATTGGTGTTTGTCGCCAAACGTCGCTTGGAGGGTCTCCCGCGTGCCGTTTTGATGGATGACCACCATGTCCACAGTGTCGTTGCTTGAATAGCCTGACAAAATGGTTCGGAAATCTTCGGTGGTGTGAACGGGCTGGCCGTCGATGGACACGAGCGTGTCCCACGGTTGCATACCGGCCTGGTCTGCGCCTCCCTCAAGCACGATGCCTTGAACGTGGATGTAATCTTCGTCGGCTACCAGTTGCGTCGCAAGCCCACCCAACATCAGCAGCATCACGAACGCAGCAAAGAGGTTGGTCGCCGGGCCAGCAGCAAACATCCGGAGACGTTCCCGTCGGGGGGCACGCATCAACTCGTCCGATTGGGGCTCGGCGAACGCACCGAGGGGTAACGGTCCGAGTTGAAGCAGACCAAACGAGCGGACGCGCATGCCGTGGCCTCGGGCCAGCAACCCGTGGCCGAATTCGTGAATCACCAAGGAGACGACGAAGGCCACGACGCCCCAACCGAGGGGGATGACCGGGTTGATGCCGGGTACAGCGACGAGTTCGCTGGCCGACGGGGGCGCGGCAGTGGGCGGTGAAATCAGCGAGGTGACGAAGGCCAGCAACACGACCAAGCCCACCACCAACATTGAAACCGAACAGACCCACAACGAAACCTCACCGTAGGCTCTCCAAAACGTACGGGGGCGTGCCATCCAATCGAGAAAGCGTTGACCCCGTTGCGTGCGAACCATCAGCACGATGCCGAGGGCCCGCGTGGCGTTCCAACGGTCAAGGGTCCCGTTTCGCTCCCATGTTTTGATGAGAACATACCAGCCGATGAGCAAAGCGAACAGCACGGTCCAATCGGCCTGAATCGACCCCCAGCTGCCCACCATGAACAACCGACGCGCTGTTCCGTCTTGAACATTGATACCGCTGCAAGGCAGGCCAGAGGGACAAACCTTGATGATGGGTTGGCATCGCTTGGGAAGCATGCACCCCCACAACATGGCGATTGAGGTTTGGTGCGAGGAGACCTGGGGAGAGCGCCCGGTGCGCGTCTCGGATTGGGCCAACCACGACGACGTTGTTCAGGTCCTCATTCGCCTCTCGTCCAGTGTTCTCATCGCTGATTTTCTACTCGACAGCGACGGCTCGTTGCTGATTCAACAACACCTCCACATCCCCCTTGAAACCTGGAACCCCGGCTCCATTCAAGGCATCCGAACGAGCGATGGGAAAACACGGTTCCAACATCGCCGGCAAAGCATCTACCTGTCGAGTGAGTTACGCGTTCCTGAATGGGGGGCTGCGCTCCTCGAAGAGTGGTTGATGAGCATGCGAAGTGCGGTGAACCGGCCCAAAGACCGAACACAACGCATCAACGAAATGAAGCGGATGAAACTCTCCGTTGAACGGAATTTGGAGAGTGCTTCGCTGTCAAAGGTCAACGACGAACGGATTTCTCTCGACGCCAAGTTGGACCGGATTGACTCGCGATTAGCGAACTGAGTCCTGCATCGTCGTGTCCACGCCAGGGAACTGGTCCTCACCTTCTCGGTAGACCGTTCGCATGTTGCTGATGAAGTTCTTTTCTTTGACCACGATGGTGTAGTTTCGAATGCCGTAGTCCTTTTCGCCATCCATCATCTCAAGCAAGACCTGAAGGGTGAGGCGAGCGCCCTCACGGTGCGGGTAGGCGAAGACACCCATCGAGATCGGTGGCGAAACGACCGACGCAACGTCGCCCATCTCTTCGATGGTGGCGAACAAGTTCGCATAGGTTTCAGCAAGAAGTTCACGGCGGGATTCGTCCTGGTTCGGGCGACGGCAGTCCGGTCCAACGGCGTGAATGATGTGCTTGTAGTTGGATTCGAGTGCGAACGGTTCGGTGACGACGTTCTTGGTGACGGCGCACGGTGGAGCGTTGATTTTGCGCATGTCCAAGCAGATGTTGCGGGTGACTTGCGTCAATTCCTTGCCGGCCTTTTGGTGGATCATGGCGTCCAAGCCTTCGCGTCCAGAAAGGCGGTTGTTGGCAGGCGTGATGAGCACGTCGCCGCTGTGGTTCCAAACATCGCCACCCATCACTCGGAGGACACCGTGCTTGCACGTTCGTGCCATGTAGAGTTCGGCCATCAGTCCGGAGATGAGGCGACCCTACATATTATCTACGCCGAAATCCCATGAAATGCATCAAATCGCAGGGGTCGGGTCGACGAAGCCGGTCGCCACGAAAGCGATACGGCTAAAATCACGCTCTCGGTCCAAACAACATGTCGACGAAGGCGGCGAGCATCGCTTTCGTCGGGCTTTTGTTGTTGTCGCTTGTTCCTCCGAGCCCTGCGTCAAACACCTCGAGTTCCTCGCCGCTTAGCCTCAACGAAGAAGGGATCTTCCGCGGATTTGTGGTGGGTGAACAAACCGACGTGTGGAACCAGACACCGTGGATTTCCATTGCCGTCCCTGAAGGCTTCACCTACGAGAGCGTGATCGATTACAGCGACGTTGGCGTTTTGATCAACAACCTCTCGGAAGAAAGTCGAACCATCGGCTGGGCGTTCGTTGCAGCGAGAAACATCTCACTCGACCGTGTGTTTGTGTTCAATCAATCCGGGACGCCCACCGGTGAAACCGTCAATCGAAATCAATTCAACACATACTTTGCAACACCCTTCCTCGAGATGCTTCAAAACCGAACCTCGGTGAACAGCCTCAACTACCTCGTGACGACGAAGGGCATACCGCTTCGTGTTTCAGGCGGCAACGACAAGGCCAGCTTTGACCAAGAATTGTCCCTTCTGGGAGGGGCGTACAACAGTACCATCGGCGCGAATTACTGGGGGACGCACGACTACGGACCGCTGGCGGGCAAAGCCATGGAACCCTTTACTCGAAGCAAGTACGGTTTCTTCCTGGTCACACGGCTCACGGGCTACACCGTCGAAACGGCCCTCGACCTCATTGAACGCGCCAACCGAAGCCTTGGCAACCAAGGTACGTTCGTCCTTGACCTCGCCACCAATCGAAACAATTCCGGCTACAAGTTTTGGAACGACGACCTCTACACGGCCAACACCACGCTCAACAGCATGGGGGTGCCCGTGCTCTTCGATGAGGAAACGGAATTCATCACCAACGTTTCGAACGTGATGGGGTACGCCTCATGGGGCAGTAACGACGGAAATTGGAACAGGAATTACTTGCCCAACAGCGGTTTTGACACCTTGGACGCTACGTGGCAGAGCGGTTCTCGCTACTGGAACCACACCTCGCCAACGGTAGCGCCAGAAGACAACTTCACGTGGACCTACCAAACCGATACCAAGCAAAACGGAAACGGTGCGTTTGAGGCCAGCCTTCGAACCGATTGCGACCAAGACGGAGGCAAGGGCATGCAGGGCATTTACGGCGAATATTTTGACAACGACGGCGTGAGTTTCAGTTCCGCTAGCATGCCATCGCTCATCGATCGGCATCCCGACCGTGTCCAAATTGAACCGCATTTGAACCGTGGGGCCTCCAACAACGCCTACCCTGGCCTCGACGATCGGTTCAAGCAGCATTGGGGTGCTCGGTTCAGCGGACTCATCGACGTACCCCACACAGGAAACTGGACCTTCTTCATCAACTCAGACGACGGTTCGGAAGTGTGGATCAACGGTCAGTCCTTGGCTACCAACTACGGCATGCACGGCATGCGTGAGCGGTCCGGTTTCGTCAACCTGACCGAAGGGCTCCATGAGTTCCGCATTGAATTCTTCCAGGGCGGGGGGCCTCACGGATTGATCTTTTCCTGGCAGGGGCCGAACACGCCGAAAGCCGCTGTCCCATCAACCGCCTTCTATGTCGCGACCGACATGGCGCCGAAGGCGTCCAACCTCGTCCATCGTTGGTCGTTTGAAGATGGAAGCGGTACAACGGCGATGGACAACGGCACCGACCAAGCCAACCTTTCACTCAGCGGCATGGACAACAGCAACTGGCGAGCATGCCCCGACGGAGGGTGCCTGTGGTTTGACGGCACGGACGACGTGGCGAGTGTGAACGTGGATGATTTCGATGGGAACCTCTCCGTCAGCCAGTGGGTGTGGGCCAACACCACCTCGCCGTCCAGTTATGCCTCCACCTTTGCTGTGAGTAACCAAGCCGGCGCCAATGCCTCCTTCCAACACATGATCTCAAGTCAACAATGGCGTCTTCACAACAACCAAACCAAAACCTTCGGCGACGTGGTGGCCCAGCGCTGGACCCACCTGGTCACCGTGTTTGACAACGGTGACCTTCGCCAGTACATGGACGGCGTCTTGGTCAGGGAAGACACCTACCCCAGCGGCTCGTTTACCAACGTCGACCTCTACAAATTGGGCGTCAATCGCGCCGGCAGCGCCTATTTTGAGGGCATGATCGACGAGGTGATGGTCTGGGACGTGGCCCTCGAAGACCACGACATCACGGCCCTGCGACGGACCATCGTCGACAACTGCACAACGTATTCGGGAGCAGGTGTGGGTGTAGCCACGCTCGAAACCTCGTTCAGCATTCCTCCCGACCTCATGAACCACGCGTGGAACATCTACGTCTACGGCCAACGTGAAGGGGAAGTGAACGGTGCCTTCTCGCTCAGCGTCGATGGCGTTGACAGCACGGGCACCCTGCTGTCGACCAACACATCCAACGCCAAGACGTTCACGACCTCGTGGGCCTCACAAACCATGCGAATGCGCCCGGCTGCGCAAGCCACGGACCTGAACATCAAGGTGCTGCTCGACATTGAATCCACCTCCACCGTTGGTTCACTCTACATTGATTCTGTGATTCTACGAGCCATCCGGCCCCACATGGACTGGGTCAACGGGTCCATCGCAGACACGGCAGTCTCCACGGGCGGCCGTTCGTTCAACTGGGGCACAGCCTACGGCCAATCCCTCATCGCCGACCTGCTCGAAGATGGTGTGTCGGGAGCCAAGGGCTACGTCTACGAACCCTACCTGACGGCCGTCGGCTTGCCAAGCACCTTCATGCCCACCTATGCTTCAGGCTACAATTTGGCCGAAAGTCACGCCGCCGCCAACCTGTACACCGGATGGATGGGCGTGGTGGTGGGTGACCCGAAAATGGCACCCTACGTCAGCACCCTTCACGATGTGAACCTGGTTGCGGTCCGTTCGACCGGCTTCGTCAACCTCGGCGAACCGACGACGGTTGAAGTCATGGTCGAAAACCTCGGCATGGCGGCGTCCAACGGAACGTTGGAGGTGCGCGGCGTCCTCGGGAATGTCCTTCTGAACCAAACGCCGTTGACGCTTCCTGCCGGCGATCAGCACGGTAGCCGCACCACGGTGAACGTGACCGTTGTGCCAACGACAAGCGGGTACCTCGACCTGCGCGTTCGCTATGTCAACGGGACACCGGAACGTCATTTCGGGAACAACCTTCAGTCGCTTTCGGTTATCGTCAACGCACCTCCAGTCATTGAGGACGTGTACTGCAGCGCGTCCTCACTTTCACGAGGCGGCTACACGATTTGTTCGGTGGAAACCAGCGATGACATCGGCGTGGTCAACGCCACGTTGGCCTGGCAGATCGTTTCTCAGAGCGCTCCACTGAACGAAACGTCATGGAACGTGCTTCACCTCGGGCCGGTCGGCGAGACGAAGTGGGAGGGTTCGTTGGTGATTCCAGCCGATGCTGCCCTCGGCGGCGTGGTGCTTCGGGCGACGGTGATGGACGAACAACAGTTGACGGCGACGATGACCGTCAACAACGTAACGCAAGTCGTGGATGCTCCCCCGACCTGGTACGGCCCGCACGCCTCGGGCGTTGACCCGCCTTCATGGAACAACGCTTCCTTCTTGCCCAACAAACCAGCGGTCGGCTTACCCCGTCACGAGGCGACAACGCTGACCGCTTGCGTGATGGACGCCGATTACAACCTGAATGCGCCTGCGCCAGTGTTCATGACCAATCGAGGCACGCTGGGCAACGCGTCGTACGTTCCTCAATCGGCCACCCACCTGTACTGCTACACGACGACCTTTGCGCTCGAACTGGGCAGCGAACTCGACGATGTGGAACTCGAAGTTCGTACCGATGCTGGCTCACTCCTCCTCCAGCGGACCTTGCGCGTGGCTGACCAAGCGCCAGTTCTCACGGTCCAGGTCGAATCGACAAACGGCACGGCGCTTGACCGCGTGGTGGGCAACGGAAAGGAACAGATACGAATTGAAGTGGCCGATGTGGACGACCCCAACACTTCTTTTGTCGGTGATTTGACCCTGCAGTGGCCCGGTGGCGAGCCCATCCAACTCCCACTTGACATTGGCCAGGGTGAACGCGAAGTGGTGATGCCGCTTGGCCAGCTGATGGTTCCATTGGAGGGCGGAGAGCTGCAGTTGACGGCCAGCGGGCGAGGGATGCACGGTGCTACGGCCTCAATGAGTCTCAGCGTCCCGTTCCTCCTCACGCCCCCTTCGATCGTGCTGTTCGATGCATGCGATGACCAAGGTCGTGTGACGAACATGACCTTTGGGCAGGTCGCCACCTTGGTCGTGGTCGTTGAAAGTGACCGACCGATACAGAGCGCCAGCGCTCAGCTTGCCCAAACAGGATGGGCAATCAATGCACCGTTGATTGAGGCCCCGACATGGGGGGCTGCACCGGAGGCTTGCAGCCTCTTGGTGCAAGATGATGATCACCAAGTGTACTATTTCCGACTCAAACTGGACAACTCGCTGGTCGACGGTGAAGGGAAGGCGGTCTTTTCCGTCAGCGATCTCGACGGGCTGATCAAATCTGAATCACTTGATTTGTTCTTCCAACACGCCCCGACCGTCATTGAGGAGGTGGTGTTCTCTGCGGCGAAACCGGGCAGCGACCTGTACACCAATTACACGGTCAGTGACCTTGACGGCTTGGAGCAGGTAGCGTGCGCCTACAACCTCTACGGTGAAGCGGGGAATCTCTTGACCCAAGCGGTGGTCACCGGTGGACCAGAAGGGATGTTCACCAATGTCCTGCGGTTCCAATACCCCATTCCCCTCAGCCTCGCCAACACCACCCTCACGGCCAACCTGACCTGCTTGGATGAACTTCAGCAGGCCTTCGCCTCGTCGGCTTCCGTTTTCATCGGCCCTGCCGACACCTGTGTTGGATGCGACTCGGTTGACGACACGCGGCCGAACCCAACCACGCAAGGCAACGAGTCGCTCAACATGCTCTTCATCGGATTGGGAGGTCTGGCAGCAGCGGTGGTGGTGCTGACCACGGTGCTACGACGGCGAACCACAGACGGTGTGGACAAAGCTTGGGGCAACGATGTGTTTGACCCTCTGGTCAACACAGAAGACCTGTTTGAACGTGAAGCCGTGTCGGACCTGTTTGAGGAAGAGGTCGACGAACCCTCGGAAATCAATGGCGACTTGAGTTCGGGACCTACCAGTGAGGTGAACACCGAAGACACGGTTCCATCCATCGTTCCAGAGGGATGGACCCTCGAGGCTTACACCGCATGGTTGGAGGGCCCAACGCCTGATGGTTGGACGGACGACCAATGGACGACCTACGTCGAGGAGTCAAAAGCCACGCTCGCAGGAGCCTCATCATCGGAAGGGTGATGTGCTGGCACCACCAGTATCCGCCATGGCCATTGGATACGTCCTCATCAACGTTCAACCCGGAACCGAACAACGCGTCTATGAGGGTGTGCGTGCGCTCCCTCATGTCACGGATGCGACGGTTTTGTTCGGTGATCACGATTTAATCGTGAAGTTGGAAGCCGACGACCTGGCTACCATCGCCAAAGCCGTGGTGGAACACATCCGTTCAGTTGAGGGCGTGGTCGACACCAAAACACTCGCAGGTGCCGATCTCGATTGAGGTCGTTTGAAACCGATGGACTGCGCTGATGAGGCTGGAAAACACGCTCCGGAATGGGGTACTGTGCGGCATATGTGGCGCAGTATGCGTGTTTTTCGGCACAAATATTATATGCTCTAGGGTGGAACGGTTGACCGGAGGTAATCCAAATGGCAGACGGAAAGAAATACTTCGTTCTCATGGAGAACGGAAAGGACACGACGCAAGTATTTGCAAGCAAGCAACCCCGCGGTGCAGCCCTCAAGGCTGCAACCCGTGGACACACCGACATCAAACTGCGAGAGCGTGGCACCAAGCGTGTTCACCACTTCACTGGCAGCATTTCGAT
>JAYYDY010000118.1:0-3315 GCA_036160375.1 Thermoplasmatota archaeon
CTCTTGAACCTCACCCATCTCGCAGATGGCGGCTTTTTGGAGGCCTCGGTGCGTTGAGGGCTTGTTGAGGTCTCAGCGATACAAGTGAGCGTGCTTGGCACGAACTTTGGCAATTTTCGGTCCCACGACGGCGGCGCAGTAGCCCTGGTAGGGATTTCGTGCGTAGTAATCGTGGTGCTTTTTTTCAGCGATCAGGAAGTGGAGCGGCTCCTCAAGTGTGGTCATGATGGGGTCGTCGTAGACGTTGGCCATGTCAGCGATCATGGCCTTGGCCGTGGCTCGTTGCTCTTCAGAAAGCGGCATGATGCACGAGCGGTATTGCGTCCCAATGTAGTTGCCTTGGCGGTTGAGTTGGGTCGGGTCGTGGACCGTGAAGAAGACCTCGAGGAGCGTTTCGTAGGAAATGACGTTCGGGTCAAATTGGACTTCCACCACCTCGGCGTGGCCGGTGGTGCCGCTGCAGACGGCGTTGTAGGTGGGGTGAGGGTCGTGGCCGCCTGCGTAGGCGGGGAGTGCGGACTCAACGCCGTGAATCTGTTTGTAGGCGCCTTCAACGCACCAGAAGCATCCGCCGCCGACGATCATCCGTTCCATGGATGCCCAGCGATGGATGTTGCATTTGAAGGTTTGATTCCCGCTTTGAGGTAGCAGGAGGCATTGGTGCCGAACCATCATAAGCGTCTCTGCATTCATTGGTTCTATGGCTCGTGATGCTCTTTGGCTGGTGTTGGTTATGCTGCTTGGTGCCAGTCTGCTGGTGTTGTTGGTGCCAGAGGACGAGCCCGTTTCGGTGAATGAAGAGGGAACTGAGGACGAAACCGTCGAGGAAAGCACGTGCTTGGTAGGTACGGAAAAAGTGCTCAATGCCTCTGCTCAGAACGGATATGATTGTGTCCCGCTGGACCCACATTCCATGTTCCACACGCACCCTGCTCCCGTGTTGTCGGTGAGCAACGTAATTGATGACGGGTCCACCATTGCCATTCTTGGTGATGTCGACCACCTCCACCCCGATGAGATCACCGTCAGGTTGAGTCTCGACGAGGATGTCACCATCTCCACACAACCCAACACGGACGGTGCATGGTCGCTGTCTGTCCAAAGCAGTGCTGAACAGGTTTACCTCAACATCACGGCCACCCACGACGACGAAGAGACGAGTTCAGAAACCACGTTCATCGAAATCAACCGTACAGCTTCGGAAACCGAAACCAATCAAACCAATGAGGGCACGGAAAACGAAACGGAAAACAACACCGGTAATGAAACCGGCAACAACAGCGACAACGGGACGGATGACAACACCGGAAACCAAACAGGAAACAACACGGGTGACGACACTGGAAACGAAACGGACAACGGCACGGATGACCCCACAGACCCACCTCAACCAACCTACGATTCTTCTGACATGGGCCAATTTTGGCTTGATGTGTTCCGATGCCAAGCCGGCCAAAACATTACACAGGTCGACGACCTTTCCACAGCGGCGGTCGAAACACACGAATGTTCGGTGAGCATCACGATGAACGAGACGCACATCACCATCACGACCAACGGGCTGCCAGACCACGATTTCGAATCCACACTGGCCTGCACGCAAGCCAACGATTGCACCCGTGCGCAAAATTACGAGTGGACCATCCCACGTTCACCTGTCAACGACACCACAGGCGGCCACGACGCAACGAACTGCCCTGAAGCGAACGGCGATTACGAATGTGCTGCGGCCCTTGGCGAAGTGGCGATTGCCATCAACGGCGTCCCCTTCTACGGTCCCGAAGACGGGCCGGGAGGGGATGCGGTCGCCAGTCACCACGGTGTTTACGAGGAAGACCGACAGCCGATTGAACTCGGTGTGTGCCATGCCCACAACGGTCAGGGCGGTACCTTCCACTACCACGCTGACGCCAATTGCCTTCACTGGCACCCTGCTGAAGGTGAGGACATGTTTGACTACGACATCAGCACGCCTGCTGCCGTGGCCCAGAACACGGCCAACGGGTCGCATTCTGCCGTGATCGGTGTGTCCATGGACGGCTATCCCATCTACGGTCTGTGGGGCTACGATGACCAAATGAACGTCGTCGAAATGAAGAGTTCCTACAAACTCAAGGAAGGCGAGACGGGCTACAACGGCATTGACGATTACGTCTACGTCCAAGGACTCGGCCACCTCGATGTGTGCAACGGACACTTCGGCCCAACCCCCGAATTCCCGGATGGCATCTACCACTACCATTCCACCATGATGAACGGTGAAGGCGACATGGGCTTCCCGTACTTCCTCCTGTGCTACCACGGTGAAACCTTCCTTGACGAAGGTGGGAGCGGTGCAGATTGTTCCGGGTTCGGTGAAACATGGGGTCCTGGCATTGGCCCTCCTCCTCCCGGTTGCGAAGGCGGACCGGGTGGACAAACGACTGAAGTTTCAGTTGTTTCTTCGGCGATCTATTCCCCCGTAGCCATCCTGTGGATGCTGGCGTTTGCTCTCATGTTTTTGCGGCAGCGCAGGGATTAGTCTCCGAAATCGAGCAGCGTGGTTTGCGGATTGACGGGCGGTTTTTCGGACGGCCGCTGAACGGCTCTTCGACGGCGTTGGAACCTTCGTGCTCGGCTTCCGTGCATGGCATAGACCCTCGCTGAGCGTGCCTTCACCTCGTCTGTGCGTCGAGCGGCGTGGGTGGCTTGGATGCCTTCGGTACGAGCCTCCGTTTCGTCAACAAGGGGCGCAGGATACGTCGTCCCGATGATGACGCCGGTGGTGGCTTGGAGGTCATCGGACATCGTCCACGGTTCGTGGATGTAAGGTGTCGGGACCATCGCCAATTCAGGCACCCACCGGCGAATGAAATCCCCGTTCATGTCGTGGTCGAGCGACTGCTTGAGGATGGAATAGGCGCGAACGGAATTGATGCCCGTGATGCCCGATTGCATGTGGATTTGAGACCAGTGAATGCCGGGCTCGTAATCGATGAAGAGCTTCGCCAAATGGTTGCCACTGCGCTGCCAAGGCAACCACAGCGTGTAAGCGGCGACCGACTGCATCATCGCTCGCATGCGGAAGTTGATCCACCCTGTCGCCCGGAGTGAACGCATGCATGCGTCAAAGAACGGCCATCCCGTTCTTCCCTCAGCCCAAGCAAGGAAGCGTTCCTCATCGTCCTCACGGCCCAAGGCCTCATCCAGTTCTGGATTGATGGAACGTCGGTTCATGCTCGTTTCCATCTCGAGGCGCTGGACAAAGTGGCACCGCCATGATACTCGGGAGGCAAACGCGTCGATGTTCTTCCGGAATACGGCCACGTCCACACC
>JAYYDY010000119.1:0-24965 GCA_036160375.1 Thermoplasmatota archaeon
AACCTCGGCTTCCTCGAACAAACCCTCGGCATCGTAACCTTCGACAACACCTACACGCCGGCCAAGGAACGGTACGACTTCCCCCTGCGAAACGGCGACCAGTGGTGGATGGAATTTGAAGCCAAGACCGAGGTCAGCGGCACCTCCGACTATTTTGATCCCACCGAATTTGATTCACAAGAAGACGAGAACAACTCCTGGCAGGTCATCAAGAACGAGGCACCTGTCGAGGACGGTGCCTCACCCTCCTACTCGGGATGTGACGATTCGTACAAAATCGCGGAATGGAACGCTACTGGCGTCAACCTCGGATTCAATTGGTACTGTCCTGCCGTTCGAGGAAGTGTTTGGAATCGCATCGTGAATCCTGCCGGGTTCACCATTGATTGGATTTTGAAGACCTACAGTCCAGCCGACTCCAACAGCGTGGTGCCCGCTTCATCACCCGGTGGCCGCAACACGCAAATCACGGTCAGCACGGCCACCACCGCCACCCTCCCCGACGCCCTCGAACAGGTGTCCATCGCCTACAGCGTCGCAGGCTCACCGAGCATTCCCATCAAGAACACCAACCTGCAACTTCGCTACGAGATCGCAGGCACCATCCTCAATCCGACAACAGACAACAACGGGCAAGCACAGGTTTCCCTGAACGTCTCCGACGAAGTCGACGATACGCCCGCGAGCGACGACTACACCAGCAACGGTGTGGTGGTCTACGACCCCGCTGCCCGTGTGGTCGGCGCTACCACCATCGTTCAAGACTTGAGCGTGGTTGGTGTGGACCTCATCGCTCAAGCCGGCTCGGTCATCGTTGAGCGAACACGAAACGGCGACACCACGACGTTGAGCGCCTCCATCGGCTACAATGCCCTCCCGGGCGACGTGCTGAGTTTCTCCCTCCCCGCCCAAAACCGAGGGGTGCTGACCGCTCCGGCCACCGTCATGGAGATTGAAACACCGGACAACACCGTTCTTCGAGAAGCCGTTCCGGCCGTTGCCCCGTACGCTGAAGAACGGGTCCTTGTCAATTGGTCCGTTCCCGCTAACATGATGGTCGGCACGGCCGCTATGACGTTCACCGTCGACCCCGACCAGAACGTGACGGCGGACGCGAACCGGAGCAACAACGACGCCTCCATTTCCATCTTCATTGGACGCGCGCCCACGGCAGCCATGACCGTTGACGAAGGGAAGTACACGTTCGAAAACGTCACGCTGAACGCCACGCAAAGTGTTGATATCGACGGCGGCGATGTTGACTGTGTGTTTGAAATTGAGTCACGGGCCGGCCTCATCGATGTGATTGAGGCACCCAACTGCTGGACCCAGTGGAACTGGTCAAACAGCGGCACATGGAGCGTCAAGGTCTTGGTCGTTGACGAAGAACTCGACACGGATGAGCTGGTCGTTGATGTCGTGGTGCTCAATCGCGCCCCGACGTTCAACCTCACTCACCCTGAAACAGTGGAGGTGGAAACACCGATCACCATCGAAGCCTTGGACATTGAGGACATAGACACCTCCTCCCCCTCTGGACAACAGGTCACCATCTCGTGGCCGGGCCTGGAATGCAACGAAGGTGTCACGCAACCCACGTGCACCTTTACGCCCATGTTTGAGGGACCCATCAACATCACCGCTGTGGCCACCGACGATGACGGCGACACCACCACCATCTACAGTGAAGTGAATGTTCTCAACATTCCCCCCACCATCTCAGCACCGACCTTGACCAAAGGAGGGCAAGAGGTACAACCCGACGAGAACGGCACCTGGCACATCAACGAAGACGAGGTCGGTGTGCTGAAGGCCACGGCAAGTGATTCACAGAACGACGAAGGGACCGTCATCGTGCAGTGGTTCCCCTCCCTGTCCGATGAAAACTGGACCATCACCAGCATCGGTGTCGCCTCGCAAGAACTGGTGGCATGGAACGCCTCCGGCGAACACATCGTTCAGGTCCGTGCCATCGACGCCGACGGTGCGGCATCCGAAGTCCAGCAGGCCACCGTGATGGTTCACAATGTTCCACCCAGCGTTGAAGGTTTACCCGGCAACACCCCGGTCTTCGAAGACGACGCCCTCAATCTCAGCGTGACCGCATCGGACACGGCTTCCGATCTCGAAACCCTCACCATTTGCTGGGACCTTGACGCCAATGTGGACAGCGATAACGACGGCGTCATCGACAACGATTGCGAGTTGACCGGCGCCTCCGTTGCCCCCTCGTGGTCGACCAAGGGTGTTCGAATGATCACGGTGACCGTCACCGACGACGACGGTGCAACCGCTCAGCAGAGCATGAACGTCAGTGTCCTGAACCTTCCACCCCGAGAGTACCTCAACGCCCAAGTGGCCTTCACCAACCTCACAGAGGGCGATAACCTGACCCTGAACGGCGCGGATTTCTTCTTTGACTCTGCGACCGACTCGGAGAGCCTTGGCTTCCAGTGGGACAGTTCGCACCTTGACACCGATCTCGACGGTGCCAAGACCGGCGATGTTGACTTCACCGGAGGCACGTGGACCATCAGCAACCTCCCTGCGGGGAGTTGGACGGTCGTGCTCACGGCGACCGATGACGACGGTGAACAGGTGCAAAAAGAACTGACCATCGTGGTTGCTGAACGTCCTGCCGATGGCCTCATCGAAAGCATCACCAGCGCTGTGGGCACCACCACGGCGGCCATCATCGGCGTGCTCGGCATCATCATCATCGGTTTGGTGGTCTTCCTGCTGTTTACTCGGCAGCGCCCGCCTGCCGAGGATTTCAGCATGTTCGAGCAAAGCCAGTTTGCCGCTGCGCCCAAGCCCGTTGCCACGCTCCCTGCCCAGCCTGCCGCCGCCGCTCCAACACAGGCTGTATCGACCTCGATGGAATCGCAACCCGGTGTTGCTGCCCCCGCCGAGCCAACGGTGGTGAACACCGGCCCACCGCTTCCTGTCGCAGGATTGCCGGAAGGTTGGACCATGGAACAATGGAACTACTACGGCGAACAGTGGCTCGCAGCGAATCAACCCGCTCCTGCCCCCGTTCAACCCATAGTTTCACAAACTCCACCAACCCCTGCATCGGCTGAGTTGCAATCGTTGCTCGACGATTTGGACTTTTGAGGCAGCACCATGGGAAGTTTGTGGCAATTCTTTGGACTTCCCGACCCAGAAGGCAGTACCAACGCCCCTCCCCGTGCTGCACCTCCGTCGAATGCACCTGTGTCCCTTTCCTCGGGCCCGGAAGCCGATGCAGTGACACCCCCAGCACCCGAACCATCGCCAACGACCACGGACACGCCATCGCCGTTGAGCGAGGGCCACATTGACCTCAGCCAGCTGAGAGCACCACCGTTGGGATGGACCGGGCCAACGACGCCCGACGGGGAGGCCTTTCACGACCTCGGCATGGAAGTTCAACGCCAACGACCACGGCCCAGCAAAGCGCTCCGCTACATTGCGCCCGACGTGATGAAGCGCATCCCGACCGGACCCATGCTTGAACGGGTGATGCAAGGTGATACCGCCATCGTTGACCTGCGTCCGCTGGTCCACATGGAAAGCCATCAGATGGCCTGCCGACGTGAGATCAAGCACATGGCTGACCAAGCTCGTGTCAGTGTCTTTTCCTTGGACGCCGAAGACAAGCTGCTCATGGTTCCCGGCCACAACGTTGTGGTGGACATGCAAAAGCACGAACTCGGGCTGACCCCGCTGCTTTGAATCAATCCAGCGAAGCCAAGGATTCCAAGAAGGCCATGGCGCCACCGGCGAGGCCCAGCACGGTCGAGGTGTCCCCTTCAACCAACCGAGCGTACTCCCCCATGGGGCCGGCCAAATCATAGCCACCCGCTTTCCCTTTCCACGAACCCGAGGTTAGCAAGGCCTCCAGTTGGTCAGGCGTGAGATCGCAAACGGAGACGACGGCTGACTCGCACCACGTATGCCAGGTCTCGTTCCACCGAACGGCCGTTGCCGTCCAAACCTGATGCTTTCGACCGCTGAGACGATGAAGCATGGTGGCGGCGTGGGCGAGGTCACGGGGTTTTCCCATGCTGAGGGAATGATCATCAGGGTCGCTCAGCATCGTGTCGGCCACGATGACGACGGCATGGTTTGAATCCGGAATAGCGGCGACTTTTCGTTGACAAATGGCGAGGACTTGTTCCTCAACCGTACCCGTGGGTGGGGTCTCGTCCACGTCGTCGAGGCCTTCATGATGCAGGCGAGAGAACATGCCCTCGAGCAGGTCGAACCGCCGCGGCGAATTCGAAGCCAGCCAGACGTCCATATCACCAACATCGCACCTCGGGCTTTGGAGATTGCCATGAATGGCGTGGGTGATATTGAAGAATCACGATGCGCACCCAGTCTTTGAGCCGCATGTCCGAGATTGAACGTATCCCCACCCACATTGAAGGACTCGACGAAAAAATGCAGGGCGGCATCCCACAGGGCCACATCAGCATCGTTGCAGGGGCCTCTGGCGCCATGAAGTCGAGCCTGACCTTCTCCATGCTCTACAACGCTGTCCTGTACGGGGAAACCAGCGGCATTTACGTCACCCTTGAACAAGGCAAAGACTCGCTCCGCTCACACATGGCCAACATGGGCATGAACGTCGATGACCCTCGCGTTCGAAACCGAATTGCCATCATCGACCTCGCCGACCTGCGTGTCCAACTCGACGAACAAGGCATGAGCAACCGAGTGGACTGGATGGGACAACTCATCAAGCAGTTGACGTCCTACCGCCAATCCATCGGGTTCGAACTCTTGGTCTTTGACTCGCTGGGCGCCTTCTTTACGCTCACAAAAATGGAAAACCCTCGCGATGAAATCTTCCGTCTCTTTGAGGCCGTTCGCCGACTTGAACTGACGTCGTTCTTTATCTGTGAGATGACCGGTGAAGATCACAAGCAGTTCGGTGAGTACGGTGTTGAGGACTACCTCTCGGACGGCGTGATGCATCTCGTCATGGAGCGCAGCGGGGACGATGTTACCCGAAAGTTGGGCATCGTCAAGATGCGCCACACCAACCACTTGCTGGGCTACAAGCCGTTCAACTGGAAAGAGAACGAACAGCGTTTCACCATCGTGTGAAATCACTCAACGGTTACCGACTTGGCCAGATTTCGAGGCCGGTCGACATCACGGCCAAGGCGAAGCGCCGTTTCGTACGCCATCAATTGCAACGGCACCACCGTCAACAACGGGGTCAGCCAAGGATGAATCGCAGGAACGGCAATGGAGACATCACCCTCCGAGGCGATGGCATCGCCCTTCTCGTGAATCAGAATCACTTTGGCCCCGCGGGCCTTGACTTCGTGGAGCGCCGACATCGTCTTCTCCTTGAGGTGGTCGTTGGGGGCGATGACAACAACGGGGCTTCCCTCCTCGAGCAGCGCGATAGGGCCGTGTTTCATCTCACCCGCGGGGTAGGCCAAACACGGAATGTAGGCGAGTTCCATCAGCTTCAGTGCTCCTTCTTTGGCCACCGTTGCTGAAAGCCCTCGCCCGAGGAACAGCACGGAATTGGCCTCGCACAGGAGGTCCACGGCTTCTGCGATGGGCCCTACGTCTTCGAAATACGCCTCCATCAAATGAGGAGCTTGCTGGAGTTGGGCGATGAGTTCCCGTCCATCGTCTTTGGACAGATGTCGTGTCCGACCAAGTTGCGTCGCGAAGATGGTCAGTGCAGCGACCATGTTGGTGAACGCTTTGGTGGACGCCACGGATTGTTCGGGCCCGGAGTGAATGTAAACGCCTTGACCACAGAGGCGGGCGATGGTGGAACCCACCACGTTGACGACGCCAAAGACTTGGCCGCCTTTGAGTTGGATTTCTTTCACCGCTGAGATGGTGTCCGCTGTTTCTCCTGATTGAGAAACGGCGAGGTAAATGGCCTTTGGATTGATGACGGTGTCGTTGTTTCTAAATTCGCTTGAGATGTGAGCAACGGCTGGAATCCGACCCATTTTTTCGATCAGCATTTGACCGATTTCTGCGGCGTAGGCAGCCGTGCCGCATCCAAGCAAACGGACATGTGGTGCTTGCACGAGCTCGGAATGGTCGAGCCCCATACCACCGAGGCGTCCAGTGCCCATCTCCCGGTCAACACGCCCGGAGATGCACTGGCGAAGGGCGTCGGGTTGCTCGTAGATTTCTTTGTACATGTAGTGGGGTGCATCGCCGAGTTCAGCCTCGCCCCACGCATCTTCCAGCACCGTGATGCTGGGTTCAACGCTGTGCCCCTTCATCGATGTGATGCTGAACGAGTCGCGATGAATCACCGCAACGTCCCCGTCCTCGAGGTAGACGACGCGCTGGGTATGGGCGGTGAGTGGATGAGGATCGCTGGAAACGAAGGTCTCGCCGTCGCCTTGGCCAATGATCAACGGTGAGCCGTTGCGGGCGCAGATGAGCATGTCATGATCTTTGAACAGGATGCACAACCCCCAGGTGCCGCGCAGCCGACGAAGCGTTGATTGAACCGCCTCAAGGGGGGTGGGGACCTTCTCCAACTCAAGGGCGATCATTTGAGCGATGACCTCTGAATCGGTCTCGCTGATGCACGTGATTCCACGAGCGGACAGTCCTTTGCGAAGTTGCTGGAAATTCTCAATGATGCCGTTGTGGACGAGATGAACCCGGTCGTTCTCCGAGGCATGCGGGTGCGTGTTGACCTGCGTCACACCGCCGTGGGTGGCCCAACGGGTGTGAGCGATACCGAGGGTTCCTTCGACGGTTGATGGTAGGATGGCTTTGAGGTCGGCCACTTTCCCCACCGTTTTGTGGGTCTCGATGCTGCCATCGTGCACCACGGCGACGCCGGTTGAATCGTACCCGCGGTACTCCAACCGTCTCAAACCTTCCACGAGGATGGGGAGGGCTTGTTGATGCCCGAGGTAGCCAAAAATGCCGCACATGGGTCAACCTCACAATTCGAACGATTCGCTGCAGACAGGGCACGACATTCGCTTGAGCATCAAATCTTTCACGGCGAAGGTCGCCTGACAGGAGGGGCAGGTGACGTCCCGCTTCAGGTCGGGCAAGGGCAGCGCCGGTGCGGGCAGCGGAGCCGATGGATCGAGTGGAGGCAAGTTGGCCATGGGAAGGGGTGGAAGTGCGCCTGGGAGGGGCGGGAGGCCTTGTTGCAGGGCGGCCGCCATCTCGGACATCTCTCGCTGTTGTTTTCGCTTCATACGGCGTTCAAGTCGAGCATTGCCTTCGCCGTCCTCGAGTTTCTTTTCCAACTCTTCCGAGAGCGTCGCTTCCTCATCGTCCATCACCGCCACCGGAGCTTGAATCGTGAGTTCCTCTTCCTCGTCTTCCACGGTCAGCAACGGGCCAACATCGGTTTCAGGTGTGATCATGACTTCGACGAGTTCACCCTCTTCATCGGCCATCTCTTCGAGTAACTCCTCCACTTCGTTTCGAGACCGACGCACGACCACGGCGATGGAAATGAGGAAGATGACCAGGACGCTGAGACCGAGGCCGAGGATACGCAGCTTCCCTTCCCTGGAATCACCGGGAAGATAGTCCAGGAGCGTCTCAAGGGTACTCGGGGATGACCCGACGTTGTTCGATGCTTCAGTGGAGACGACGTTGCTTAGACTCATCAGCCCACTCGGCGTAATGGAACAGAGGATGGTATCGTCTTCCATGACACCGATGCCGAAGAGGAAGCCTTGGTCAATCATGTTGGACAACCCGTTGATGGGTTCTCCTTCGGCGTTGGTAATGAGCCCTAAACGGTGAACGGGGCCGTTCAAGTTGATTTCATCGTGATAGAGATAGAGGCCTTCGCTGCGCTGTGCCAAGGCCACATCGGTGACGCCGGGAGCCAGCGACCGCTGCGTGTTGCCCGACCACACCGAGTTGGTGTTGGAAACGACGATGTTGGACACTTTGCCCTGACCTTCAATCCAAGCGCCAATGACACGGTCTTCCTCGTTTTCAACCATCACCTCGAGCACAGGTGAGGAAGCTTCGTCGCCCACAGAGTACTGGAAACTCCAGGAAGGAACGGTGTGGGGGCCGTGAGTGTACATCAATCCGACACGCTCGATACCCGAAACATCGTCTCGGTATTCTTGGTACAGCAAGTGGAGGTATTCGTCGCCCAAACCGACGCCCAACGGTTGTGTATCTCCGGGTCGGATGTCAATATCGGACAGCACGGTGATAGGGTTGGACCATGACGTTCCTTTGTCGGGAGAGGTGGATGAAATAACGAACAGCGAGGTAACGTCCTGCCAGGACCCTCCGGTTGAAAGATCTCGATGGTAGCCTGCAAGCACCATGGTGTCGTCGTGTTGGTCGAAGGCGAAACTGTAGTAGGAACCTTCCGAAAGTTTGAGCGCCGGCATGTGGTAGTGCTTCGGCGTGGTTTTGCCTCCGGAGGAAATCGACGTCATGGCGATGTCGGTGAGGATGTAACCCTCAACGCTCAGGGAACGACGGGTCCACGCGACCTGAACCAACCCGTCATCTCGCTGATAAGCAGCCAGTTCACCTCCCCAATTCTCTTCCAGCACCACACCGCCGACCATCACCAGTCTGGAGGTGATGGTGCGTGCGCGAAGTTCTCCATCAATGGTGGTAAAGAGGAGCCCACCGTCGTTAAGGCCAATGAATTCGACCGGTACTTCGCCGGTTGCCAAATCAATGCCGACACGAGAGCCTTCTCGAAGATCTGCAACGGTGACGTTGAACAGGAGTTCGTTGTGTTCGAGTTCAACACCCGAACCGCTCAAGACCGCCCGATAGGAGACCGAACCCACCTCATCGTGCACGTCTTCGAATTGGGCATAGGCGTAGCCGGACGTGGTGCTTGAGCCCGGCACGAGGTTGAGCGATTGGTCCTTGAGACGCTGCCACCCAATGTCTTCGATCAACCGTTCCAAACCGAGGTTGAGGTTGCTCGCATCCGTTTGACCGAGGTTGTCAACGCGGATTTTGATGCTGTAGGGTGCATCAGGAACCGGTACATCTGGCGTGGTGCGAGTGGCACCCGGAAGGAATCGGAGCATGGGTTCCACCGGTCGTTCATCAACCGTGAAACTGAACGTGTACGTGTTGTCGCTTCGGTCGGGGTCTTCGTAGAGTTGAGTCGGGTCAAGGGAAAGGGTCACATCGTGGGTTCCTGGTTCGGTCGCCCACCAATACAACGTCACCTGAGCGCTTTCACCCTGTTCAAGAGACGTGACCTTTCCTTCGGAAGGGTAGGTGGTTGAATCGCTCCCTTCGCCCTCAAGCGTCAGGTACACCTCATTGGCATCCAAATCACCAATGTTTCGCAGCCCAAATCGCACCTCAAGAACGGTTCCAGCCACGGCGTTGTTGACAGGGAGGCCGCCGTCGTAGACACCAACGGTTCCGGTGAACGCGAAGTTTGGAGCCGCCGGCAAGTTGTCAACCTCGTACGTCCGTTTGACCGTGTCGCTGACCACGCCGCTGGTGTTGACCATTCGCACGCTGATGCGGTGAGAACCGTCGCCCACCTGCGTTGAATCCCACGTAAACGACCAGTCTTGGACGCCTTCTTCTTGCTCGGTGAGTTGATCGCCCAGTTGCCAGTCATCGCCGTCGATCTTGTATTCCACTCGGTCGTGATCGAGGCCCTCAACGGTGCCTGAAAACGCAACGGATCCGACCAGCGCCGTACCAAGCGGAGGCTCACTGATGGACACCGTCATGCGGGCAAAACGGACGATGCGGATGTCGATGACAGAGGCTTCGCCGGCCTCGTTGAGCGCACGGGCGTAGACGAGCGTGTACGACTCGTCGGGATCGACCCAGTCATCGTCAACGGTGATGTCAAAGTACCAGTCCTCCACCGTGCCGTCGGTGCTCAACCAGTTGGTGAGATCGTCGCTGTCGCCGTCGTCGTAAAACTGTTCAAACTTGACTTGAACCTCGATGTAGTCGTTTTCGCTGGTATCGGTGGTCCCTTCAACGGAGAGTGTGTTGCCGGCAAGGTGCAACGATTGGTTCACCGGTGCCGACATGGACACGTCCTCGCCAAGGCCGTCGCCACCGGGGGGCGGGTCAATGATGATGCCACCGTTGTCTTCGAGCGGTGTGCAGGAGCGGTCCAGCACCCTGTCAAGGGCGCACGACGCATCAACCAATCCAAAGCCCCACTTCTCGTTCCATCGGTTCGAGATGTCCGGCTCGGTCGCCGAACCGCGGGCTTCTGAAGAGTTGCGGAGAATGTTTCGAATTTCCTCCGGCGTGAGCGAATCATCGGCTTGCAAAAGGCTGGCAACAATACCGGAGACCAACGGCGTGGCCATGCTGGTCCCGTCTTTGGAGTCGTAGCCGTTGTCGGCGAGTGGGCGTTCAGGTTGACCGGGGAAGGACGGCCCAGTGGCCGCTGTGGCCGAGGTGATGCCCGAACCGTACGAGGTCAAATCGGGTTTGAGTTCATCCCATTCGTCGTCGTCGCCGTCGTCCAACCGAGGACCCCAATTGGAGTAGGAGGCCATCACGTCGTCGGTGCGGTTGACGGTGTTGCGGTCGTTGACGGCACCGATGGAAATGGCACCGTCTGCGCTGGCGGGCGAGGGGACGCGCTTTGTTCCGTCGTTACCCATAGCGACCACACAGACGATACCGGCGTCTCGGGCGTCGTTGACCAATCGAGCCTCTGCTCCTGAGCCGTTGTCGCCTTCGTCATCGGGGTTCAGGGGGCTGCTCAAAGAACCAAAGGACATGGAAGCAACGTCAATGCCTCGGCTGGATTCATTGTTGCCCCAGTCGGTGTCTTTGTTGTTGATCATCCATTGAATGCCGTTCAGCGACGCTTGGGAATTGGTCCCACCAGAATCTGTCAAGACTTTGATGTCGACAAGGTAGGCCCCCATCCCGCTGCCGGTGTGCACCCGCTCGGCTCCACCCGTCCCCAAGGCGGTGGCTGCAACGTGCGTGCCATGACCCTGTCCGTCGTCGGGGTCAACCGTTCCGTCGGGGTTGGAGGCGCTCGAGGTGGCGTCATAACCTGCGACCCATTTCTGGTCGCTGTAACTGGTGGGGTCGCTGTCGGGGTCATCATCCACATCGTCGAAGTCGTTGAGCGCCCTGTGTTCGTTGTCAACACCTGTATCGAGCACCGCAATCACGACGCCTTCGCCGTTGTAGCCTCGAGCATAGGTGCTGGCCGAATACACGTCCGATGGCATGGCTCGGGCGGCCTCGGAAGCCACGCCGTTGAACGGCACCATGACGTTCTGCATCTCGACGACCACGACACCTGGAAGGTGATAGATGTCCATCAGAGCGCTGACGGGTACCTTGTCCACGACCACCGAATCGATGGAATTCATGACCTGGAACCATGCACCGTTGTCCTCACCCAGCCAACCGTGGCTCTCAAGCACCGAGGTCAGGGCTTGGAGTTCACCCCCGTTGGGGGCCCAAGCATAGTCGACGACGATGGCGACGGTCTTGCGCCCGTCCGGGCCAATGACAGCGGTCGGTGAAATGGATTCTTGACCTGCCAGAACGCGTTGCAGCCGGTCATCCATGCCGTTCCAATCCAGGTCGGGACCGTAGCCAAGCCACCACATGTCGGGCTCGCTCGATGCACGGTCGCCCCGCTCGATCATGCGAGTTGGGCGTTCACACAGGTCTTCGCCGCACATCAGCGGGGGAAGACCCTCCACCAAAATGGGCGCTTCATGGTCCGCCACCTCTGTAGCGGCCACCGGATTGCTCAGAAGGCCACCGCTGACATCGGCCAGCAGCACCAGCACAGCGAAGAGAAGGGCGCAGGTTCGCATGGCCGACCGTGGTGCAGTATGCATGGCTCACCCTCTCCATGCGTTGGAAGGCCTGCCCACCTTTGATTCTATCCTCCGATGTATCACGCCGTCCAGCGATTGGCCCCGTTTATCGAGGGGGCCATTCAAGGTGGTCTGTTGTGGCTGAGCACTGGAGGTGAGGGCCGGTTGATCGTTCAACAATACCAAGGGGTGCATCACAGAACGGACACGTCCCTGCATCGGCGACGTGGTCCATCCAAGCAGCACGTGTCTCGGGTTCATCGCCAGCCTGAATTAGATTCTTCAACGGTTCACGAAGGTGTTTGGGGACTTCCAGGCCCGCCGCCGTCCATGGATCCTGGATGGCCGAGAGGTCCGCCATGCTCGCCTTGACCTGCCGCCGTTTGGCAGAGGCGGCCGCCCCTTGACTGGGCCCACCGTCCAGCACGCCCAATTCGACAGGGCCACCCCGAGCGACCAACGGCAACACAGCGTAAGCCGCCACAAACCCACCGATGTGAGCCATGTGAGCAATACCGCTGGAAACACCGGCTTCCATGGTTGCAAGGGCGCGAACCAGTTCCAATCCGAAGTACAACAACGCAATGAACACCACCGGCCAAGGACGAATCAACAAGAGCGGGAATGGAATCTCATCCCGTGGCCATCCCGCAAGGTAGGCGCCGAGAAGACCAAACGCTGCTCCGGAGGCGCCAAGCGCAGGGTTGTACGATTCGGAATTGAAGGCAACCCACCCGAGGGAGCCACCCAACAGACCGATGACGTAGACGATGCCGTAGCGCTTGGAACCCAAACGCTGCTCAAGCGGAACACCGACCAGAGCGAGAATGATGACGTTGCCGAGCACGTGCATCATGTCACCCTGGCTGTGAAGAAACCCAGCGGTGGCGAGCGTGTGAAAGAACGCTGGGTCGGAGGTTCGAACCGGGACCAAGACAAAGTCGCTCCACACCCAGTATTCCACCCAACCGTAGCTGTAGAACATGGACCAGAGGACCTGGACGACTGCACCCAACAGGACGCTAACCGTGATGCCCATGGCCACTGAGGTTCGGGTCTTGGCCGCGTAGACAATGGGGGCGGCGACCGCCACGAACCAAAGGCCGAGGACAAACCACTCCGCTGGGGCGAAGAGGGACATGGCGAAGCCCATGAGAACGGGTCAGGCTCCCACTCTTTTGAGTTGATGTGTCAGCGGAGCAAAACAGGAGGGTTCTTGCTTGAACGGGGCTTGCCCGAACCATGGCCAAGCCCCTCCTCTCCTTCCAGGACGTTCACGTCCGAAGGGGCATGAGCGTCGTTCTCGACGGCTGCTCGGTCGACGTTGATTCGGGTCAAACCGTGGTGCTGACGGGCGCCAACGGAGCCGGCAAGTCCACGCTGCTGGAGGCTGCTGTCGGGCTCCTGCCACTGGAACAAGGTCGAGTGCTCCACAACACGACAGCGGTCATCGACGCTGAGGGACGGCGGAGAACCTCTCCGGTTACGGTGGGGACCGTGTTGCAAAAAAACGGCATGCTGGGCAGTGAAGTGGTCATCGAACATCTGCAGTGTGCCATGGGCATGAGCGGTTCCACGGTGAACGCAGAGCCGTTTCTCGAAGCGTTCAACCTTGCTCATCGTGCCAACGACATGGTGGCGCACCTCTCCCAAGGCCAGGCAAGAAAGGTCGCTGTTTTGGCTGGCCTCTTGCCGGCCTTCGCCAGCTCAACGCCTGCCCTGGTGCTGCTGGACGAACCTGATGCAGGCCTTGATGAGGCGTCAGTGAACGTGCTATGTGGTTGGCTCGACCAGTTGCGAGGGCACGGCCATGCCATTCTCATCGCCACTCACGACCAGCGATTGATGGACCGTGCCACACACACGGTGGATGTTGCCGAAGGCACGATGGTAGCCGCTCAATCCCCTCCAGAAGCCACCCACAATGAGCTTCAGCGTCAACCCACCAAGCCCACACGGCGCGCCGCTTGGGGCGTGAAGATGCACCTTCGCACCATGATGTGGCTCAACACCAACGGCATGGCGGGCTTGCTGAGCCTGGGTGTGCTCCTCGCCATGGGATCGTTCATGGACGGACTGGATGAGATGCAACAACTGGGTTTCATTCTCGCCCCCACCATGGCGATGGGACTGTGCGGCGAGCCGCTGGTCAGCGCGCTCCGAGAAGAGCGGGCGGCAGCGTGGTGGCGAGCCGTCAGCGGGGGGGAACCCCATGCGGGTTGGCTCCCCTTCGCACTTGGTTTGGTGATGACACTGATGTCCGCTACCGCCCTCCAAGGCGTCCCTTCCATGCAGACCCTGGTCGTAGGCTCGGCCCTGTGCGGTGTTGTGTGGCACGGCGTGGGTTGGATGCAGCGGTCAACGCAACGGCTCGCACGACCCCAAGCGGTCTTTGTTGGCTTGCTCACACCGGTGCTGATCCTTCCCTATTCCTTGCTGCTCAGCGTTCTTTCGTGAGCCGAACACCAACTTCAAGGGGGACGTGCCGGCACCTCAACCCATGAAGTGGGGAGAATTGCTGCTGGTGCTCGGGTTCACCGGCATCGGAAGCACCCTCCTTCTGGCCTTATTGTGGGCACCCAGCGTCTCGTTGGACGCCTTTGAATCACCTGCTGCTCAGCGCATTTTCTACTGGCATGTTCCCGCCGCTTGGGCGGCCTTCATCGCGTTCGGCGCCCTGTTCATCGGTTCAGCAGGGTGGTTGTTTCGCCGGTCCGAGTGGGCCTGGAGGCTCCATGTCGCAGGCTCCGAAGCAGGCTTGGCCACCGGTCTCATGACCGTGTGGTCTGGATGCGTCTGGGGAGCGGCTGAATGGGGGACGCCTTGGGATTGGACCGATGTTCGCCTCAACACCTTTGGGCTGCTCACCTTGCTGGCCGTCTACGTTGTATTGGGCCGGAACAGCCAACCGGACGGCGTGGAATCAAGGGATACGTTCGCTGCCTTCGGACTGTACGGCTTCGTGCTCGTTCCAGTCACCTACATCGCCACACGCATCTGGACCATCCGCCATCCCGGTCCCGTGGTCGCCACAGGGGACGAGGGTTCCATCAACGGCGACATGGGCCTTGTCTTGCTGCTCGGCGCCATCTCGTTCACCGTGTTCATCATCGGCCACATGCTGACGTCCATGCGGTTGACGGCGCTGGAGCAACGGCTTTCAAACCTGCAAGGCCAACACGACGGAGGAATCTGAATGGAGGGCATGACCTACCTCGCTGTGGCTTACCTCGGGATGCTGGTGGCCATCGCCCTGTGGACCTGGACGGTCGTCCAGCGAAGTCGTCGCCTTGACCAGCGCCTCCACGCTCTCGAGGGCGTGGCTGGCGTGGACGACCAACCCGGGAAATCCGACGGTGAAGCCGAACACAAAGCGTAGTCTTTCAAAGGCACCAACACAGGAGCGGCTTGGAGAGGCGCATGTCATCCCGACTCGGTGGGGAATTTTGCTTGGTCTGCGGGGCCGAGCCACCGTTGTTCGGCGACCGCATGTGCGAGCCCTGCCTGCGCGCCCGAACGGTGCTGGCGAAAGTTCCGGAAAACGTTCCCTGGGTGCGTTGTGCACGCTGTGGAATCGTAGAGATTGAAGGCAAGTGGGAAAACACCACCGAAGCCGAGGTGTGGGACGAACTGCTGCATCGAAACCTCGTGGTCCACGAGCGGGCCGAAGACATCCAACTGGCGATGGAACCGGTCAAGGTTTCCGACCGCCACACCTTGCTCCACATCCAGCTGGAGGGTGTCATCGACGACTTGCTGTTCCAGGAAGAGCACACCATGCGAGCTCGAATGGCCAACGGGGTGTGCTTAACGTGCACCCGGCGAGCAGGCAACTACTTCGAAGCCACCGTCCAACTTCGTTCAAGTGCACGCCGCCTGGGCGAAGAAGAATTCACCCGGCTTCGAGCCACCCTGGACGACGTGTTGGACAAACTGTCTGACGATCCGATGTTCTTCATCACCAACGAAGGCCCGGTCACCGGAGGCTACGACGTGGTGCTGGGCAGCAAAGGCCTGGCTCGTGCTTGGGGACGCCATCTGATCAGCGAATACGGCGGGATGGTCGTGGAAACCAACTCCACGGTGGGTCGAAAAGACGGCGTGGACGTGACCCGATTGACCTTGCTGTACCGCAAACCCGGCTACGAAATCGGTGATGTGGTGCAGTGGCGCCACAACATCTGGCGCCCGTCGGCTTGGACCAAAGACGGCGCCATCATGGAACGTGTGGACCGAAGGGAGCGAACCGGTGCGACGTGGCGGGATTTGGAACAAGCCAACGTCCTCGCTCAAAAACATGAATTCGTTCAGGTTGACTTCATCAACGAAGATGCATCGGTGGGCGAATTCCTCGACCCGACCACGTGGGCCATGGACGCCGTACGCCTCCCTTACGACCATGCACAGGGACGAAAAGGACTGCTCATCCGTCATGACGATGCATGGCTTGCCCTCCCGTTCATGGCGATTGACGAACCAACAACGCAGGAGGAGGCATGATGGAACCAGCAGCAACACCGGAGCACGAGCCCACACTGGTTGACCTTGCTGACCGGTTGGACACCGAAGGCATGGTTGGATTCACCCAAGCGTTCCATGATGATTTGAAGCACGGATTTGAGGCCGTGAACGCTGACCGCTACCCTTGGCTGGATGACCTTCGTCAAGCCCCCTGGAGCGGCGTGATTTGCCTTGGCATGGGCGGCAGCGCTGCCGGTGGAGATTTCCTCGCAGCCCTCACAGCCAACGAAGGTGGTTGCCCTGTCGTGGTGCATCGCGACTACACCTTGCCTGCATGGTTCAACGCCACGTGGTTGGTGCTGGCCACCAGTCACAGCGGCAACACCGAAGAAACGGTCGCTGCTGCCGAAGCCGCCCTCAAGATGGACGCTACGGTCGTGGTGATTGCGACGGGCGGCGTCCTCGCCGGCCTTCCAGAACTGTTTCCTCGGTGCCACCTTATCCCGACCGTGGGCGGTCAGCCCCCACGAACGGCGTTCGGCCACATCTTCAGCCGACAAGTGGCGGTGCTGGAACACCTTGGCCTGCTCACACCGCAGACGGGAGAGGCGCGAGCTGCGATGCTGGAACGTCTGGGAGAAAACAACCTCCATTTCGACGTCCTCGCTCAACCCGAAGGCGACATCGCCTTGCTCGCCGCAGCGCTGATGGAACAACCGTTGGCCGTCATTGGCCCGACGGAGTTGGCGCCTGCGCTGAACCGTTTCAAGAACCAGATGAACGAAAACGCCGCCCGGTTCGTCCGCGTGGGCGTGTTGCCCGAGATGAACCACAACGAAAGCGTCGCATGGGGAGGTATTGGACCGGACGCCGACCCCGAAACGGCCAACCAAGCCCTGCTCTTGCTCACGTGGCACGGCATGCACCCCCGTGTCAAACAGCGACTCGACTGGATGGTGGCGCATGCAACCACCGAGACGGCGTGGAACTTGGTCGGCGAAGGAACGTCGTTGCTGGAATGCTTGCTCTACCACTGTTTGGTCATGGACTGGCTCTCCATCACGCTGGCCTTCCTTCACGGCAAAGACCCCGCCGCCATTGGACCCATCAACGCCCTCAAGGCGCACTTGAATTCGGTTCAGTAGAGTGGCCCGCAGATCAGCCTCGGGTCGGGATAGAGCGCCAACGCGTCTTCTCGATCTTCGCCCTTGACCACCCCGGGCAGGTCCCCGTCTTTGGGTTCGTGAAGGGACATTTGAACGTGAACGTGGGGCGGCCAGCCACCGTTTTCGTGCTCCTCGCCCATCACGGCCAGGACCTGACCGCGCTCGAAGGGGGCGCCCGGCGACCAGTGCGCGATGCTGTCCCAACTCAGGTGACCGTAGAGCACCCAGAATTCGCTTGCATGGTCGGCCAAAGGCCCACCGACCTCGGTCGGAAGTTGAACGGTATGTTTGGTGATGAGCGTCGGCCCGTAGGACCCGTCCTCATCGTTGACCGTGATGGCCACGACCGTTCCAGCCTCAAACGCATGAATCGGCGTGCCGGCAGGCCCGCCCAAATCGAGGCCAACGTGATGGTCTCGCTCACCTCCGAAGAGTTCGGTGGTGTACATGGCAGGGCGGTGCTCGTCGTAGCGGCCCACCGAATAGCGGTGGGGAGCCGACCAGCCTTCAGGGCTTGGGCGGGTGAAGTCGTGAACCCAATACGGCTCGTCAAACACCACGGTGGGATGGAACGGCATCGCTTCGCTTGACGCCATGATTCATCGTTTGGTCGGTTCTACTTGAGGTTTCGGAGAAGCATCAAGGCATGGGTGGGTCGTGGCGCTCTCATGCTCGCCACTGCGCTGGTCGTTCTGGCCCCGAGCATCATGCCCGGTTGGGCGTTGAGTTCGGTGCTTGACGGCAGCGGCGACCGTTTTCGGAAGGTGCTTCTCGCCCCTGCTTTGGGGCTGCTCCTCCTGTTCGGCGTCTCGGGTTTGCTGGTCGTGCTCGACCTGTGGTCGCCCGTATTACTCGCCGTGCTCCTGGTTGGGCTGAACATCGTCGCCTATCGGTTGATCCATCAACGCCATGAAGAGGTCGCCAAACGAACCCGCTGGCAACAGCTTGAGGCCGCCATGCACGGGGAGGTCGCCGAGGAAACAACCGCCCCTTCCTTGAGCGAAGAGGCGGAGATCCAACTGAGATTTCAGCGCCATCGGTCAACCGTGCTCTACGCCCTGAGCATGGTGGTCGCTGCGTCGGCCCTCCTGTCGCCGTTTCTCCAATCGCTCCCGTTCGGGGTGGACTGGATCGGATTTGCGATGCTGACACAACAGCTCGTTCTTGAGGGAACGTTGTCCCTGCCCGGCACCAACGAGGGGTTCTGGACCTACCCGCCCGCCTTCCCGTCCACGGCTGCTTGGGTGGCCACCATCACCGGTCTTGATGCGGGTCGAGCCGTCTTCCAACTTGGCCACTATACCCTCTTCGTGCTGATGTTGGGCATCATGGGCGCCATGGACCGCCACGGCGCGGGGGCCTACGCCATGTTTGCGATGGGGCTTGGACTTGGACTCTTTGCAAAAACCTTCGATTCCGGCTTCCCGAGCGTGGCCAGCCAACTCGGCTTGGTCGTTGGCATCCTGGTCCTGTTTCGCCACGCCGACCAGCGTCATCGCCACCACACGCTGGGCTTGTGTTTCGCGCTGTTCTCCGTCTCACTGATTCACCCCACCGGCGCCATTTACCTCGCCCTGCTCCTGTTGAGCCACGTCCTCCACGGGCTGGCGTTGGACGATGAGGAGCACCACGAACGACTGCGTCGATTGGCTTACATCGCCTCAGCCTTCATCACCGTGGGCTTTGCCGTCGCCCTGGTTGTGATGGCGCCTCGATTGTTTGACGAGGCGGTGTTTTCGGAATACGGATGGCAGGGCGGTAAGCCCTTGCTGGTCTACAACGGCGTCCTGTTGGTGGTGGCAGCGGTCGCCGCATTCGGCCTTCGAACCACGCTTGAGGGACGCATCGCCATCACCTGGTTCGCCCTGCTTTGGGTGCTCAGCGTGGTGCATTTGATCGAGGGCTTGCGCAACGTCCCCGTGCTCTCTTTGCTGTCCTACACCCTCTATTCAATGGCCCTGCACGCCTACCACGTCCCGCTGGCTGTGTTGGTAGCGTGGTGGATGTCGCCGCACACGGCCCTCACGCCGGTGAACGAAGAGGCCCCCACGGAATGGACCATGCCAGCAACCGTCAGAACCGTGGTGGTCGCCATGGTGTTGGTTGGCGCCATGGGCGCTCAATCGGTGGCGTTGAGCCTGTCCAGCCACGAGGAACTCCTGGCCGTTTCACCCGGGGACTTGGTGTTGAGGGACGCCCTTGACGGCATCGACGGTGCCGTCTACACCGAAAACATGCACTGGGGCTATGTTTGGAACGCACCGGTTGGCGTGGCGATGACCTCCATCCCCACCTTGGGCCTCGTCCACATCGACAGCAGCCAGCAGGCCGCTGCGACCCAAGCGATGTTCTACGACAACGTCACCTACTTCACGGAACACAACATGCTCCACGCCCTCACCTCACCCATGGGCACGATGCAGTGGACCTTGGCCACCTCACCCTACTGGGGTGTGGAAGCTGAATCGGACGGCGCCACCTTGTGGCGTCTTCACCCCGATGGGGATGCACAACAACACATCCTCGCCGGGATTGATGAGGAGGATTGTTCGTCCTGCATCACGCGGCTGGACCCGTGGCGCGACCACAAATTCAGGGACCCATTGGGGCTGGGCGAAGACCGGCCCTTCCTGCCCGAGGGGACGGAAGGCAACCTCACCGTGGTCGCTCCTGAAGACGCCGTGAACATGTGCCTGACCTACGAAGTCATCGGTGCGACCGGAGGGTTGTTTTTACGTGGTCCTGAAGGATTGGATCGACCCTATCATGGTCTTCGTTCGGATGCCGGCTACCACCAGGCATGTTTCGGTGTGGACGACCCAACGAGGCTCACCGAGGTGCAACTTGAGTGGGACCGCGATGAACCGGATCGCTGGTTGAACCCGCTCGGCTTGTCAGGCAGGGACACGGTTTTGCTCGACCGGACCGGAGTGAAATTCCACTGGTTGACATGGATGACCGAGGAATGAACGGTAAACACCATGTGCAAGGGCAACAAGCATGGTTCATGCAGCACCTCGTCGTCCTGCTCCCAGTGCTCAACGAAGCGCTTGGCTTGGCGTGGGTGTTGGACCGCATTCCTCACGCTCGCCTCAAGCGGAACGGCTACCGCACCACGGTGCTGGTGATGGACGGCCACAGCACGGACAACACGCCCGAAGTGGCCGCCGAGTACGGCGTGATGATTGTTGACCAGGATGACACGGGAAAGGGAAGCGCCATTCGGCATGGCTTCCGCAAGGCGGTCGAACTGGAAGCCGATGCCGTGGTTATGCTGGACGCCGACGGCACCTACGCACCGAGGGAAATGATTCGCCTCTTGGGCGGCCTCGATTCGCATGACGTGGTGATCGGTGACCGTTTGAACGGACGAATCGAACCCAACGCCAAGACGCGACTCAACTTTGTGGGCAACCATCTGCTGACCTGGCTGGCGACCGCCTTGTTTGGCACCACCACGTCCGACGTTTGCTCGGGCTATTGGGCCTTCAGCCGGGACGCCATTGACCAACTCCAACTCAACAGCCAGTCGTTTGAAATTGAGGCCGAGAGGTGTGCCCGCATGGTCCACCGCAAGGTTCCGTTCGGCTTTGTCCCCATCAGCTACGGGCCAAGGTTGGGCGAAGCCAAACTCGGTTCAACGGCCGACGGGTGGCGCATTTTGAGAAAACTCATCACGCGCCGTATCTTCCCCGAACCGCTGCCGTAGGGCTTGCCAAGCACTCAAAACCAATCCCGAAGTGGGGGGGCCATGGAACGCCTCAAGGTGGCCGTGCTGGGGGCCGGTGGCTTGGTGGCACAGCGCCTGCAGCAACGACTGGCCCACCATCCCTGGTTCGGCTTGGCTGCTGTGGCCGGCTCAGCCCGCTTCCTGGGCCAGCCCCTCAGTGACGTGCCGTGGGTGCTTGAGGAGGAGCGCCCTCCCCTCCCCGACCTTGCCGTGCTGGATGTCAACGACCCTGCCGTGGTTGAACGTCTCGTCGCCGAGGGTGTACGAGCAGCGTTTTCAGCCCTCCCTGCAGCGGAAGCCCTTCACCTCGAACCAATGTGGGCTCAGGCTGGCATCACGGTGTTTTCCAACGCCAGTGCTCATCGCCGTGTCGATGGCGTCCCGTTGGTGATTCCTGAGATTAACGCCGAAGCGCTGCGACCTCACGAAGGCGGCGTGCTGCGCCATGCCTGCGCCACGAATTGCACCTTGTTGCCCTTGGTGTTCCCGCTGGCGGCCATCCACCACGCCTTCGGCTTGGAGGCCTACACCATGCGAAGCGAGCAGGCTCTTTCGGGCGGTGGCCACCCGTACATGACCCGGGCACTCACCGGAGGAAGTGTCGATGCAGAGATTCCTGGTGAAGCCGAGAAAACCGGTGCAGAATTCCGTCACGTCCTCGACTGGGAAGGAACATCCCACCTCACCTGCCAGCGCATCATGCGGGCTGACGGCCACCACGTCTTCGTTGAGGCGACGCTTGCACAGTCCGCTGACGAAGACGCGCTGCGACGCGCCCTAACCGAGTGGTCGAGGCGTCAACGCTTCCTCGACCTCCCCAGCGCTCCCAGCCAACCGCTCATGGTGGAAGACAGCGTGGACGTGAACGCCCATCTGTTTGCAGACGGGAGCGCCTATCCGGCTCAACCCGACCCCGCCGTTGATCTCAAAGCAGGCATGGCGGTGGTGGTGGGCAACATCGAGATGCCGGACCCAACCACGGTCCGTTTCCAAGCCTTCAATCACAACACCCTCAGAGGTGCAGCCGGGGGCGTGGTGCTTCTGGCAGAACTCGCCTACGCCATGGAATTGGTGCAGCCCATGGGACCTCACCCGTAGGGTAAAAGGTCGGAACCACCTCCTCGTTTCGGGTGCCGAGATGGGAATAACCGCCATGATTCCGGACATGACCATCGGTCAACTCATGAACGAAGCCGCCGCTCGCTGGGGCGAAATTTGGGACCCGCACGCCACGCGCATGACCTTGCTGCTGCTCTGTCCACGAAAGGAACGCAAAATGATGGAGCTTCACGGCGACATGATCGACCACGGCCAACCCGTCGTTTCTGTGTTCCACCGACCCCGCGCCGAAGCCCACCTTCTCGAGGAGCAAGGGTTCGACCCGCGAGCAGCCTCTTTCATGTTCGTCAACATCGCCACCGCTGACATGGGCCCGTGGATGCAACAACTGGTGAACAACGAGGGTTGGCTCCGGAATTCCATTCAATTGGCCTCCACACCGTTCTCGGTTGGCCTGCCATCGCAGCGCCCCTTTGAGGCCCTCCAAACTCTCTGTTTCCGCCACCCCTCGCTCCCCGCACTCGAGCAATACTTCCTGCCCTTCCCCGCTGAATCGCTGCCCGGCAAGTGCTTCGTGAGCCTGCCCCGCCGAGCCGCCGCAGAAATGGCACGGCAGCAAGCGGAAGTTCTTGGCGTGGGTCGCCTTGAGAAACCCGCACCGCCCGAGCCAGAACCCGTCGCAGCACCTGCCCCTCCACCAGCACCCGAACCTCGTGAAGCACCCGTTGCTCAAACCGCACCGAAGGCCGAGGCGGAACCTCAGGTGGACGATGTGGCGACGCCCGAAGAGGAGAGCGTGGTTGCTGACCAAACCGATGTACCCCTTCCACCGTCCGCCTCCCCCGAACCCGCACCGCCCGCTGAGGAAGCCAGCGTGCCGCTACCGCCCTCAACGACTGGAAGCCTTGAAGAAAAGACGGCAGAACCCGCTGAAAGCGCACCTGCGGAAGAGGAGACCAAAGCGTTGGAACTCCCTGAAGTGGTGGAGGAAGCGGTTGAAATCTCTGAAATTGAAACTGAACTTCGTGCCTTCTTCCAAGAACTCATCGACGCAGGTGTTGAACCATCGGCCTTCATGGACGACCCCCGCTGGGAAGACATCAGCGAGCGAGCCATCGCCGAGGGCCTGGAGACATGGCCCATCCTGTTGCAGATGACCGCCATGGAATGAGAAGGTTGAAATCAAACGCTCAAGAGGTCAATGTGGAGGACGAACCATGGGATTCTGCATCAACTGCGGACAACAACACCCCGATGGGACCCGTTTTTGCCGTTTCTGTGGCAACCAGCAACCCGGTGAACAACTCCTCCAGCGCTTGAGGATTGAGGCACAGCAAATTCACGCCATGCGCCTCCAAATGCAGTCCCAACAACCGCAGGGCAACCCCTACCAGCAGCGTCGTTGGTGAGCGGTATGCGGCCAAAACACCTGGCCATCAGGTTGTCAAAACTGACGCCCCACCCGTGCAAGGATGTCACCCTCGAACAGTACGCCACGGAAGGCGACCTTGCGGCCTACTGGATGCTGGCCGTTGACCAGTTGGACCGTCTCGAAGGCAAGGTCGTGGCCGACCTCGGTGCGGGAAACGGCATCCTCGGCATCGGTGCCTTGTTGTTGGGGGCCCGTCGCGTCGTCTTCGTCGAAACCGATGAGCACGCCCTTGAAGTGCTTCGCTCCAACGTGGCCTCGCTGGATCACGAACTTGCCCAGCGGGCCGAGGTCTTAGCTGCCCGTGTTGGTGTCGACGACCTGCCGCTGGATGACGTGGACCTGGTGGTCATGAACCCGCCGTGGGGCGTTCAGCGCGAGCGGGCCGACCGCCCGTTCTTGGAGGCCGCTTTCTCCTCAGCGAGGTTGGCCGTTCACCTCCTTCACAGCGACCGAGCAGCCCACGTTGAGGCCGTGGCTGCGTCGCATGACTGGGAGGCTGAAGCCGTGTTGCGGACCGAATTCCGCCTTCCACCCACCTACGAACATCACGCCAAGCGGACAGGAACCACCGACGTCCAATGCTGGCGATTCCACCGAGCGGGGGACGCCAGACTCCCGCAGGAAACCGATGAATGACCCGTATGGGGGGTTCAAAAGGAAGGAGCCCTCGCATCCAATCAGCGAACGGTGTGCGACCCACCTCGGGCCATGCCTGCGACAGGAATGAGAAACATGACGGCGAGCCTCGTCACCCCAGGAAGCATCATCGCCAAAGAGGGCGAACACGAACACGGCGAAGGAACCACCCTCGCTGACGGCAACATCGTCTCCACCGTGGTCGGCTACGTCCACGTTGACAACGGTTCCATTTCCGTTTCTGCTTCAAAACCCATCGTTGCACCGGTCGTTGGCGATACGGTGTTATGCGAAGTGGTGAAGCTCAACGAGAAGAACGGAGAGGCCATGATCCTCGCCATTGAAGGCAAGCCCGGCTCCATTCAACCTCAGCACCTCTACGGCCAATTCTTCGTCACGGGACTGGTTGACCGCTTCATGCACCAAACCTCGGATGCACTTCGCCGCCGAGACGTCTGCCGTGCTGTCATCAAGGAGGTCGAACCCGTGGTTCGCCTTGACTTCCGAGAGCGGGACGACTGCGGCGTGCTCCACGCCATTTGCCCGCCCTGCGGCGACACCCTCGTGGCCGAACTCGACGGCGACTGGAACGTCAAGTGCCCAACCTGCGGCTACCAATCCTACCGTGCCCTCGCCGACAACTTCGGCGCTGGCTGGGCTGAACTCGACCAGGGCGCCAGCGCCCTCAACAACTC
>JAYYDY010000120.1:0-15422 GCA_036160375.1 Thermoplasmatota archaeon
CGAGGACCAGGATTACTCTTGGATTCTCGAGAAAGCTGGCCTTCCCTACCCCGAGAAGATCGACAGTCCAGAGGACATCGACTGCCTGGTCATCGTCAAACTCCATCACGCCCAGAAGAAACTCGAGCGTGGCTTCTTTACCTGCGCCTCGTACAAGGAATACCAGGAAAAGTCCGCCGCCTTGCTCGCTGAAGGCGTTATTGACCAAGCATCGTTGGACGGCGCCCGAATCGAGCGCTATGTCATCGGCCCCGTGTTCAACTTGAACTTCTTCTACAGCCCGCTGGCGGAAGAAGGTGAGCGACTCGAACTCCTCGGCGTGGACTGGCGCTTTGAATCTTCACTCGACGGCCATGTCCGCCTCCCAGCACCTCAGCAAATGACCATGCCGATTCACCAGCAAATCCCCGAGATGACCGTGGTTGGCCACAACACAGCCACCATCAGGGAATCGCTTCTTGAGAAGGCCTTTGAACTCGGTGAGAAATTCATCAAGGCCAGCAAGGAACACTACGACCCCGGCATCATCGGTCCGTTCTGCCTCCAAACCTGCATTGACAAGGACATGAACTACTACATTTACGACGTCGCTCCCCGCCTCGGTGGCGGCACCAACGTTCACGTGAGTGTCGGCCACCCCTACGGCAACGCCACCTGGCGAAAACCCATGTCGAGTGGACGACGCATCGCCATGGAACTGCGCATGGCGGTTGAACAGGACCGCCTGCTCGAAGTGTTGACGTGAATCTCACGAATCCTGTTCTTCAACATCGAAGAAGGCCTCGTCCCTGATCTCGTACCACGGGTTGACGCCAATATCGCTCCAATCATCACCGTACGCCGTTGACTCGACAAAATAGTAGGTCAGGTTGCTTTTTTCACCCAGTCCATTGATGCTCCATCCCGAATGATTCTCCACGGCAACCACAGGCCAAGCATGCCCGCCCCATTCATCGTCTTCATCGGCCTTCACGCTGCCCAACATCAAGCCAGCATCGTAGCCGAGCGATTCGACCAGGCTGATGTAGAGGGCACTGGAATCCTCACAGTCGCCGCTACGGTCATACACCATCTCCAGCGGGTATTTCGGATACTCGGAAAAATTGGTGGTGTCAATGTCGTAGGCGTACTGTATTTGACCGACAAAGGCGTAGACAAATCGGAGGACGTCAAGGTCCGAGGTGTAGCCTTGAGCATTTGCATTTGAGCGGAGTTGCTCTGCAGTGGCTTTGATGGTGGGGTCATCGGGCGTGGAAAAAGCAGCGTACTGTGGGATGATGTCTGCGTTGGTGGAAGCGTAGGTCCAGTCAATGGCGTGGTTCATGTTGCGATACATGAGGTAGTCCGCATACGTGGTATCGATCTGGATGCTCTGGTAGACCCCATCAAATGTCCAGGCATAGTCGATTCGTGTCAGACCGAGGTAGTCCAACGGGGAAAGAGAAAATTCCAGCGAACCTGCGTCTCCGTCACCACTTCCATTGGCCACAAAGGAGAGGTTCTGCTCTTGCACAAAGCTGTCGTAGACCACGGTGTACCGAAGCACACCCTCGCCGGGATGAATGTCGATGTTATCGTCGACCAGTGGGTCCTGGTCGTACACGGACAACTCAATCCAATGATGGCGTAACCCTTCGTCAAGGTTGATGGATGCGTTGACACCAATGAAGGTCGATTCCCCCACTGTAACCGTGAACGCTCCATTGCCGTGGAGACAAACATCGCTTTGATTGTAAATGGCGTAGCAGAAGTACATGTCACCGGTGTTTGAAAACCAATCAACCGCATCGAACAGTGTGAACCGTTCAAACTGAATCACGAGACCGATGTCTTGACCGAGGTGAAGGTCGTCTTCATCTGCAACACCGTCATTGTCGTCGTCCGGGTCGGCGTTGTCACCCCACCCGTCGCCATCTTCATCCGACCATTCTGAGCCATCCGTCGGAAAGGCGTCACTGTTGTCGCCCCACCCATCACCATCGGTATCCAGCTGTTCAGAGGGGTCCTCGGGAAACGCATCGCTGTTGTCCCCAACGCCGTCGTTGTCCGTGTCCTGCCACTCGGTTCCGTCCAGAGGGAACGCATCCAGCTCATCGGAAACATTGTCGTTGTCGTCGTCACTGTCTTCCATGCCGTCATGGCAACCATCACCGTCGTGGTCCGTTGCTGCCGTCGGTAACCAACCCGATTCACCGGTTGGACAGGCATCCCCCTCGTCGGGAACCGTATCGTTGTCGTCGTCTTCGTCCTCCTCTGCGTCATGACAACCGTCGCCGTCATGGTCCAGCACAAGGGTGGACGTCCAGGCAGTGAAGCCGTCATAGCAATCGTCAACACCGTTGGCAATGCCGTCCCCGTCCACGTCGTTGGGGTCGTAATCCGAGAGGCTCCAAAGGACAACCGAAATCACCGAGGCGACCACAAGAACGCCAACGAGAGCAAGGGCGACCAAGACCCCGGGCGACTCGGGAATCAAGCGTTGCGTGGCGGCCACAACGCTGGTTGAACCTTCAGCGGCCTCGGTGACGGGCGGCTCGGAAACCGGCAGCTCATCATCGGCGGCCTTGGATTCAGATTCCATGAGATCTTGAGCCAAACGCCAGAACTCACCGTTCTCGCCCATGCCTGAGAGACTTCGTCGTCCCTCTATTACGGTTCTTCCTGCACCAAGGCTCAGCTTTCGTATGGAACCCAAGCCCCTGAAGCAGCATCGTAGTACGACAATTGGCCGTTGGCATCCTTTGACCAATGCACACCGTTTTCTTCCCACTGCTGAGGATCAGCGTTCTCGAGGGACGGGAGGGTCTTGTCGCTTCCACCCATGTTTTGCTCCGTGGCGGTGTCCATTTGATCCATGGCGTCTGCAAAGGGACTCGTGGCGATGTTCTGCTTGCGGTTGTAGAAGTAGCCACCACCGCCCAGCAGGCCGACCAAGAGGAGGGCAATCACAGCGTAGACCATGCCGTTGCCACTGTCCTCGACCTCGGCTTGGCTTCGAGTTGGGTCTTCCGGGTAGGCGTCCCAGCGGTCAGCGATACCGTCGTTGTCGGTGTCCACCGATTCGTTAGCGTCGAACTTGAAGGCGTCCTCGGCGTCGTTCACACCGTCGCCGTCCGAATCAAGTTGTACCAGCGCACAACCAACAGCGTCGATGAGTTCACCTTCTGGTGTGTTGGGACAGTCGTCGACGTGATTCTTGATGCCGTCGCCGTCATCATCCTTCTGCTGTTCGGCACAGCCGTCAATGTCAACCGAGAGGGCCACGGGGGTGTCAGGGCACAGGTCCTTGTCGTTGGCGATGTCGTCGTTGTCCTCGTCCTTTTGCGAATCCGAACAGCCTTGGGCGTCGACTTGCTCGCCGCTGGGTGTCACCGGACAGATGTCCTCTGCGTCGGAAATCATGTCGCTGTCAGCATCACGCTGGTTGGTTGCGCAACCGAGCATGTCAACGTTCAGTCCGTTTTCAGTTCCGGGACAGTTATCAACATCGTCGGTGATCTCGTCGCCGTCGCTGTCCTTTTGCGAATCGGAACAACCCTGGGCGTCTGCCACTTCGGAGAACGGTGTATTGTCGCAGACATCGTAAGCGTCCATGACACCGTCATCGTCGGTATCCCGCTCGGTGGCGGAACAGCCCACGCCGTTGACGGGTTCACCCATCGTCGTGGTCGGGCATTGGTCGCGGTCATCGGTAATGGTGTCACCATCGGTATCGAGTTGACTTGTGGCGCAACCTGCGGCGTCGACCACGGCACCCAACGGGGTGTTGGGGCAGGCATCGAAGGCGTCCATCACGCCGTCGTTGTCGGCATCTTCCTGACTGCTGGAACATCCAACACTGTCGACAGCCTCACCGGCGGGGGTGTTGGGGCATGCATCGTTGGCATCGTTCACGCCGTCCATGTCAGCGTCGAGTTGGGACGTTGAACAACCGTTCTCGTCAACGGCTTCACCGGCCGGGGTGTTCAAACACAAATCAGGACTGTTGCCGTTGGCGTTGTCGCCGTAGCCGTCACCGTCCGCATCACGCCACTGCGTGGCGTCGTTGGGGAAGTCGTCTGGATTGAGGCCAGCGGCGTTGTCGCCGTAGCCATCGCCATCGGTGTCGGACCACTGGGTCGAGTCGTTGGGGAAGGCATCGGGGGTGGTGCCGGCTTGGTTATCACCGTAGCCGTCGCCATCGCTGTCAGACCACTGTGAAGGGTCATCGGGGAACGAATCGGCGTTGTTGCCCTGAGGGTTGTCGCCGTAGCCATCACCGTCGCCGTCTTCCCACTGCGTTCCATCGGAGGGGAACGCGTCGGGGGTTGTTCCGTTGGGATTGTCGCCGTAGCCGTCGCCGTCACCATCAGACCACTGGCTCGCATCGTTGGGGAAGGCGTCGCCGTTGGTGCCGGTTGGGTTGTCGCCAAAGCCATCGCCGTCGCTGTCCTTCCACTGCGTGCTGTCGGACGGCCATGCGTCGGGGTTGTTACCGCTGGCGTTGTCACCGTAGCCATCACCGTCGCCGTCAGACCACTGCGTCGGGTCGGTGGGGAAGGCATCTGGGTAGTTCCCGTTGGCGTTGTCGCCGTAGCCGTCGCCGTCAGCATCGGACCACTGCGTGCTGTCGGTGGGGAAGGCATCGGCCATGTTGCCACTGGCGTTATCGCCGTAGCCGTCGCCGTCCATGTCAGACCACTGCGTGCCGTCGGTTGGGAAGGCGTCCACGTCATCGTTGTAGCCGTCACCATCAGAATCTTTCTGGGAAAGCGCACATCCATTCTGGTCAACCGTCGCCCCAGCCGCCGTGTTCGGGCACTGGTCGGCTTCGTTGGCCACGCCATCGTTGTCGTCGTCCTGCACGAGCGTGAAGCAGTCTTGGTCACCGATGAGTTGGACCGAGACGTTGGAAAAGAGGTCGATGTTGACACAGTAGGTGCCCGAAGCGTTGGGCGTTGCGTAGGTGAACGTGGGGATGCTCATGTTTTGCGCCGTGGCGGTGAACGAGGTCATGGATGATGTGGCGAGGTTGGCCCCGCCGGCATCGGTCACTCGGTACTGGTACTGGTAGCTATCACCGACGACCAAATCCAGCCCCTCTGCCTGAACGTTGTTGGTGCTGGCCGTGGAACTGGCCGAGTAGGAAGCGATCACCAAGCTGGGGAGTTGTGGAACGAAGTCGTAAAAGTGCAGGCCCGTCATGTTGTCGTTATCGCTCAGGTTCACCGACGTGCCGTTGGGAGCGAGGTAGGCAAGGAAGAGGTGGTCGTTCATGGTGGTGGGTCCTGTCCAATTGATCTGGTAGGACATCGACGATGTCGTTGGCGTCAACGACCACATGTCCTCGTCAATTAGTGCGTGGGCAATGGCTGCATCCACATCATTGGAGACGGTGAAGTTGCTCTGCCATTCGTCGTAGTCGATGACAATCCAAGCAACGTCGTACGCTGTTCCAATCGAAAGGTTGGTCAGTTCAATGTCGCCCGTTGTGGACGATGTTGTTTCAATCTCCACCATTTCGATGTAGAGTTCGTCCGTGTCGGTGTTGAGGGCGGCGCCCGTGGCGTCGAACAGCGTGGCCCTCACGAGGAACGACGATTCGTTGTGGGTGGCCATGGTGGTGATGTTGATGCTGTGGTTGGTGCCGGTGGCGTTGAAGGTCCCGTTGGTGGTCATGCCCCAGTGTTCATCACCGTCAAGGTGGACTTGTCCGTAGGTGTAGTTGTAATTGTACGTCGTTCCGTTGGTCAAGCCAAAGAAGTCCAAGGTGGCGTGCGTGGTGTTGATGATGGAAACATCAACGGATTCGACCGCTTGACCACCACCGGGATTGTCCGTGGTGATTTCAATATCATACACGTTGGTGGCACCCGACCAACCGTACACCTCAATGTAGGTGCTTTGATTGACTTGGGCCGTAACTTGCATGGATTCCACGTTGCTCGTGCTTGTTGAACTTGACAGGAACCCGCTCGAGGCCGTGGTCCAACTTGCGTCAATATCGCCGTTCAGGTGCGTGAAGGTGATGTTCGTGTAGTAGGTGACACCAGCGATCATATCGACCTCAAAGACGTCTCGGTCCGTGGTGGTGTGAATGGAGAGCCCCGTGCATGAAAGAGGGAGAAGGGAGGCCTGAGTGGCCGTGGTCGTGGCGTCGTTCGGCTCAAGGATATCGGATGTCAACGTACCCGCTCCCGTGCAGTTCGTCACCGAAGAACCGCCACCGCCACCGGTCCCGTTGCCGCCACCACCGGTCCCGTTGCTCACGGTGAATTTGGAGAGGGTAAGGTTCCACGTTCCCGCACCGTCAAAGCGGAGGATTTGGATGTAAACCATACCGCCGTGACCCGTGCTCGAACTGTTGGTGCTCAGCGTTTCTGGATTGTTCGCCCACGACTCGTCCATAAAGTTCAGTTGGCTGTCGTAGAAAATGAGATCAAAATCGTTCGAAACCGTTGTACCGTTGGCAAAGGTGGTGGTCGATGGGAAAGAAAGTGACGCATAGAGACCTTGGTTGTTGTTCAAGGCGACACGAAGGTAATCGTTGTCATCGCCATAATCAAGTTCACCCGAGCCGGTGTACGTACCCGAGAAAATGTAGTTCGTGATGTTGACGCTGGTGTTGTCGGGCAGGTCGCCGCCCGAGTTCAGGTCGTTTTGGTTCGGTCCGACGGCTGAAACGGTGGGCGTGGCGCCCACAAGAAGGACGGATACCACCATCATCAGGCTGATGAGCGTGGAGGTGGTCTTGGACGTGGCATCGTTGGTAACGTGCATGAAACTTCCACAGAACGGAAGTATATCACGCCTGCGCCGTCTGGGCGGGCATCAAATGGCCGTCGGGGCAACGTGGCCGTCGCTTTTGTCGTCGGGTTTTCTGACCCTCGACCAGACGCCGTTCATGAGTTCGTCATGATGGTTGGAACAGTAGTGGAATCGGCGGTAGGCTTCGCGGAACGAGTAGGCTTTCTTTCCGGTGGCGACGAGGTAGCCCTCGGGAGAAAGACGAGAGACGATGGTGCCTTCTTCGCCGCATCCAGGGAAGTCGCACACCGGCTTGCCGTCCATGATATCAACTCCGTATGATGCTACATTAACCCTTTCTCAAACGGCACGAACCTCAGTCCTCGTCATCGGTTGCGGCTGGTTCAATCACCACGAGAGGAACGTTGGCCTCAATGGCTTCCCCTTCGCTGCACTGCACCGAAACGACCGTCCCGGAAACGGGGGCTTGAATCTCGTTTTGCATCTTCATGGCTTCAAGGATCAAGATAACCTGCCCCTCACTGACCACTTGGCCTTCCTCGACCTCAACCGTCACCACCTTTCCTGGAATGTTGGCGGAAACCGTACCGGATTTCTTCTTCTTTCGACCGCCGGAACGCCGAGGCTTGGCGGCCACAGCTGCTTCGGGCATTTCGATGTCAAAGGTCTGACCGCCAACGGTGGCCTTCCACTGGGTGCCTTCGCCTTCCAGTTCAACCTCGTACTCGGTTCCGTTCACGATGACTTTTCGGGTATCTGTCATGGGTTCACCTCCAGGGCGAGCGTCCTGCTCGTGCGTTCATTAGCGACGTCTTTCCCGTCATTTGACGACGGTGGTCTTGGGACCATGCCGCACCGGGTTGGCGGGCCACTTGTGCGGGGTCGTCGCCGTCCGCTTGCGTCTCCGCAATGACAGCAGCGATGGCAGCCATCATCAGTTCGGAGATGTCTTGGCTCATGTCTGCACCTCAGAGCGGAATGTTGCCGTGCTTCCGTGCAGGCCGGAGCTCTTCCTTGTCCATCAGCATCTCAAGCGCACGGCTGAGTCGCTGACGGGTTTGATTGGGTTCGATGACATCGTCAAGGTAGCCGAGGGCTGCGGCCTTGTACGGGTTCGCAAAGGTTTCCTTGAAGTCCTCCGTCAACCGCTCTCGTTCCTGTTCTGGGTTTCGAGCGTGGGCGATGCGTCGCCGATGGATGATCTCAACCGCACCGTCAGCACCCATCACCGCCAGTTCAGCCGACGGCCAGGCGACGTTGTAGTCGCCTCGAATGTGCTTGCTCGACATGACGTCGTAGGCGCCGCCGTAGGCCTTGCGCAGGATGACCGTCAGTTTGGGAACGGTGGCTTCGGCAAAGGCGTAGAGGAGTTTCGCACCGTGGCGAATGATGCCACCCCATTCTTGGTTCGTTCCCGGAAGGAAACCAGGAACATCCTCAAAGGTCAGGATGGGGATGTTGAACGCGTCGCAGAATCGTACGAAACGTGCGGCTTTGTCGCTGGCATCAATGTCGAGGCAGCCAGCGAGGACCTTGGGTTGGTTCGCAACCACACCGACGGTGTGGCCACCGAGGTGACCGAAACCGACCACGATGTTCTGAGCCCAGTCGGCTTGAACTTCCATGAAGCCGCCATCGTCGAGCACTTCGGCGATGACATCCAGCACGTCGTAGGGTTTGGCCGGGTCGTCGGGGATGATGCTGTCAAGGGCGTCGCACGAACGGTCCTTGCTGTCCGAGGTTTTCTTCATGGGCGGGCGCTCAAGGTTGTTGGGTGGCAACAAATCACAGAGATCTCGAGCCATCTGGATGGCGTGTTCGTCATCGCTCGCGGTAAAGTGGGACACGCCCGACTTCGAGCCGTGGGTGGCTGCACCGCCGAGGTCTTCGAAACTGACCACTTCGTTGGTGACCGTCTTGATGACCTCGGGACCGGTGATGAACATGTGGGCCGTTTGGTCGACCATGATGACGAAATCGGTAATGGCCGGCGAGTACACTGCACCGCCTGCACAAGGGCCCATGATGACCGAAATTTGCGGGACGACGCCGGAAGCACGGACGTTGCGGAAGAAAATCTCCGCGTAGGAACCAAGTGACGCCACGCCCTCTTGGATACGAGCACCACCGGAATCGTTCATCCCGATGACGGGACGACCGGTCTTGAGCGCCATGTCGAGGACCTTGCAAATCTTGAGGCCGTGCATCTCACCAAGGGAGCCGCCGTAGACGGTGAAATCTTGAGCGAAGGCAAACACTTCTCGCCCGTTGATGGTTCCGTGACCGGTGACCACGCCGTCGCCAGGAATGACATTCTTGTCCATGTCAAAATCCCGACAGCGGTGTTCAACCAGCGCATCGATCTCTTGGAAACTGCCGTCGTCAAGGAGGAGTTCAAGTCGCTCTCGAGCTGTCATCTTGCCGCGGTTGTGCTGCGCCTCAACGCGGGCTTGACCGCCGCCAGCCTCACTTCGAGCCTTGCGATTTCGCAGGTCCTTGAGTCGCTCTTCGGTGCCTGACATCAACTTCCCCAAGCGTTGGTCAGCCCAAGCCGCCCTTATTGCTTGCTCTTAGGACAACACCAAGTTGTCCCGTTCCTCAAGTTTCAGCCGGCCTTCGGTGAAGCAGACCGTCCACGAGAATCATGTGGGGGACGGTGAGCGCTGCCAAACCGATGAACACGACTCGCAACAACGCCGGCTCCACCTCCATCGTTGACGTTTGATGAGCCAGGACCGCAAGTCCAACACCCCACGTTACAAGGGACAAGACTGCCGTCGATTTGGTGATGGAAAGGTTTGACACCGTCGCTTCCATGGTGTTCCGCACCGAGGAAACATGTCGGATGGTATGGACGAAGCAGAAGTACAACGCGAAACCCACCAGCGGCGGCACGGCAAGAAAGAGGAGGAACAGAACACCGAGTTCAACGGCGAGGGCGAGGCGTTCCTGTTGGTTTTTGAACAACATCGCCTCGACGACACAGCCGATGGTGATCAACACCACGCCGTTGAGAAAAAGCCACACACCGGAGGTGTCGTTACCCACCAAGGTCTGGAAGATCACATCCACTTCTGAACGATGCATCTGGCTGATTCCACCGATCACCAAGCCACCACGCGCAAGACTTTCCACCGTCGTTCGCCCACCTCCCATTGAGGATGCGTCGCCCCTTCCAAAGTGGAAAATGCTGATGGCGAGGAACATCACGAACGTGACCGCAGGTGCGAACACCCAAACCAGCACGACAGCCCCGGCCAACCCGACATAGGAGAACAAGAAGAGAGCGATGATGGCAGGACGGCTCGTCCAGCCAAAATGCATCGCAAGCGCACCGTCCATGGCCCCGTGTGGAAGGCCGATGAACACCACGCCGAGCAGCGCGAGAAGGTTGAGCGTATCGAGTGCGATGAACGACTCAAGCACCGTCATGAAACCACCTTGCGTGGTCGGCTGAACATCATCTTCGAAACGCCTCGGATGAAGGGCAATTTCGGCATGGCCATCATGACCTTGAAGCGAAGCCCCCATCCTGCCTTCCCGCTCATGAAACGTATGAATTCCTCACCCGACAAGGACTGCGCCATGCGACCGAACAAAATCGGCCCTTGTTGAGGCCAATGGCGCAAGACGGCAAGAAGCACGCTGTCCATCCAAACGTCCACTCGCTTGTGAGGCCGAGTGAACTTGAGCGGTTTTCCGTTCTTGACCCGTTCGACGGCTTCCTGAATTTGCTGATGAATGAACGCAAACGTGTAGCCGCTTGCAGGACGAATGGCCCCACCGTTCGCGCCCAGGCCGGGAATGGCGGGGTCGTGAAGTCCAAGCGAGCCCATCGGAATCACGCCCTTCTCTTTGGAGATGACCTGCTGGATGTTGGCGTTGTGGTGCCTGAAGAGGTAGGATTCAATCGCCTCTCTGTAGTACTCAGGAGGCATCACTGTGGTGCTGAACATGGTTGACTCGAGCAAGGCCCGAGTGGGAGAAAAGGGAAGCACGTACATGAAATGCATTCCGTGGGATTGGTCAACCCTGAAGTCCATCAAGATGGCTGTTTGTGGGTCAAACACAGGCCGGTCGACTTCAACTTCCATGCCGGCAAAATGCTGGAGCATGGCGCCCGCTGGTGCTCGGGGAGGGCGGGTATCAAACACCATAGAAGGGCTGGATGCGTGGTGCTCCGATTCATCGATGAAGGAAACACCGTGTTTCATGGCCGCCTTTTTTGCCCCCTTGAGATAGTCAAGCTTGTGCATGGCATGATAGGGATGAGCCGATGAGGTGAGGGTGGCACTGGACGACTCGGTGATGATCGACCAGTTGGGCCATGCATGGCGAGCATGTTTGGTGGCAAAGGCCAAGTCGGGTGTCCCCCAAAACCCCAGCATGTGGTCCTTGGCCTCGGGTGCTGCGGCGGGTTGAACCACCTTCACGTCGTGACCTGGGAGTTCGTTCGCACGGGAGGCCAACATCAGCGATGCGCATCCATCACCCAAAACATGGGTGGAGGTCATCCCCAGCCGCCCCCTTGCTGCTGAAACGGTGTCAGCCATGTATGCAAGTGCGTGTCATGCTGACGACGAGGATGAGGGATTCTCCAGAAGAGATTGGAGGTTGCACGAACAGTGCACAGCATCTTGCTGGTCTTGGACGTGACTTGGCGTCGGCCGTGCCAGGAATCCTTTGATTTGAGCAACTGCCGGCCGATTTGCCGGTAGACCTTGGCCGCCACGCCGATGGAAAAGTGCGCTCGGAATGGGAGGTAGGACAACCCGGCTCGGCCGCTTGCATAGTACGTCTCTGCGAGGTTGAGGAGACGTTCGACGGCGAGGGTGATGAGGGTGCCTTCGTGGCTCGTTGGGTTCTCGGAAGCAAGCACAATGTCCTCGGGGCTGAGGTGATTCACCCATTCGCCAGGGAGGTAGCGTCGGCCCATCTTAGCGTCTTCAACCACGTCCCGTGCGATGTTGGTCAACTGCATGGCGATGCCAAGATCCACGGCATGGGCCTTCGCTCTCGGGTCTTCGTTGTTGAGAATGTTGCACATCAGTAAGCCGACGGTGCCCGCAACCTTGTAGGCATACTGAATCAGTGAAGCTTCGTCGTTGATGAGAACTTGGGGTGCCTGGTCGTCCATGAGCCCCTCGACCAGTGAACCAATGACGTCATGCGGCAGACGATAGGTTTCCACGAGGGGAGCGTGGTGTTTCAAGACAGGATGTTGGCTCCAGTTCCCTTCGTTGAGAAGCGATTGGATTTGACGAAGGTGGGCCGGGCCGTCCGGGATATCACCGTCCGCCATGTCGTCGAGCACCCTGCAAAAAGAGTACAGGACGGCTGCGTCGTGGCCCATCTTCGGGCCGAGAAACCGTCGTGCCCAAAAGAAACTCTCGCCGCTGGTGGCGAGAATGCGTTCAGGTTCATGGAGGTCGTACGTTTTTTCCAACCTCTTCACCCAGTGTAAAAGTCACGATTGAGGTTATAACTGGTTGTTTTTTTATTCGTTATTTTCATGGGATGAAAAGCGAACATTCCTAAGTGATGACCTTGAAGGATTGGCATGGCTCAAACACCGGACACGGCCCGACGTGCTGCGGTGATTGGGAGTGGTTTTGGAGGCCTCGGTGCAGCGATTCGGCTTCAATCCGCTGGCATCCAAACCGTGCTGTACGAAGCGCGGGACCTTCCCGGTGGGCGAGCCTATGTCTACGAGGACGAAGGGTTCACCTTTGATGCTGGCCCCACCGTCATCACCGCACCTCACACGCTGACGGATCTGTTCGAGTTGACGGGAAGGCGACTTGAGGACTACATCGAACTCATGGAGGTTCAGCCGATGTACCGGCTGATTTGGAGCGATGGGGATCGCTTTGATTACGTCAGGGACGAAGCCACCATGGTCGCCCAAATCGCCCAACGAAGCCAGCGGGATGCGGAAGGCTACCAACGCTTCTTTGAGTACGCCAAGAAGGTCTTCAAGAAAGGATACACCGACCTCGCCGACCGTCCGTTTTTGAAATTCTCCGACATGGTCGCCGTATCTCCATCACTCATTCGGCTGCGCGCTGACCGGTCCGTGTACAAAACGGTGGCCAAATACGTCAAAGATGACCATCTTCGTCAGGCCTTGAGCTTTCATTCGCTTCTCGTGGGCGGAAACCCCTTCCAAACCTCCTCCATCTACACGTTGATTCACTTTTTGGAACGTGAATGGGGCGTCTACTTTCCGAAAGGCGGGACCCACGCCCTGGTGCGCACCCTTGTGAAATTGTTCGAGGAACTTGGTGGGGAATTGCGCCTCTCAACACCGGTTGAATCCGTTGAGGTTTCCACCGATGGAGCCAACACCCAGCACACCATTACCGACGACCACGGTGGAACGGAAACCTTTGACTTGGTCGTTTCCAATGCGGATGTCCACCACACCTACGACCGGCTTTACCGGTCGGTAACCGCTGCCCAAAAGCGTGCGAAAAATCTCGAAAAGATGGATTGGTCCATGTCGTTGTTCGTCCTTTACTTTGGCACGGACATCGCCTACGAAGATGTGGCTCATCACACCATTTTGTTTGGACCACGCTACAAAGGCCTACTTGATGACATCTTCAAGGGCAGCGAACTCCCTGAGGACTTCAGCCTCTACCTCCATGTTCCCACGGTCACCGACCCGAGTTTGGCGCCCGAGGGTTGCAGCGCAGCCTACGTGTTGGCCCCTGTTCCGCATTTGGGTCGAGCCGATGTAGACTGGGACGAGATCGCTGAAGCCTACGGTGACCGCATCATCGAAGCCCTCGAAGTCGAAATGCCCGACCTCCGCAACCACATCGCCACCCGTCGGCACATCACGCCCAAAACCTTCCAACGTGAACTCGCTGCCTTCCAAGGATCTGCGTTCTCCGTAGCACCCAAGCTCACGCAAAGCGCCTACTTCCGGCCGTCCAACAAGGACCCTGACATCCCCGGCCTCTACTTGGTTGGCGCAGGAACCCATCCAGGCGCCGGTCTCCCTGGCGTTCTCAACTCGGCCAAGGCCACCGTGGATCACATTCTGGCCAACTTGAATTGACGTTCATGGCTCTCCATCCACGCTTCAACGAGGGGAAAACCCCAACGAGGCAGAGGAATGGGCCAGCGCTCGCACAGACCTTTGATAGGAGGAACACCTACCGCCCATCATGGAGCACCCTCTGCGCATCGTCGTTGCGAAACCCGGGTTGGACGGCCACGACCGAGGGGCGAAAGTCGTTGCACGCGCCTTGCGAGACGCCGGGCATGAGGTGATTTACACCGGTCTTCGACGCACATCCCAACAGATCGTTGACACCGTTCGAGACGAAGACGCCCGTTTCCTCGGCCTTTCCTCCCTTTCGGGTGCTCACGCTCACCTGTTCCCCCAAGTGTGCCAAAAGTTGGTTGAGGCGGGGTTGGACGATGTCATCGTCTTTGGCGGCGGCATCATCCCCCACGAAGACCGCCCTGCGTTGCACGAAGCGGGCATTCGAGCCGTGTTTGGCCCAGGCACACCCACCTCCGAAATCCTTGATTTCATCCAGCAGGCCTCCGAGAAAGCCGATGCTGGCGTGGGACAGGGCAGCGACTGGCACTGGGAATCTTCGGCGTGAGAGGGGTTGCGAACGTGAACGAGGAACGCGACCAAGCCTTGAACGGCGACCGACGCGCCATGGCCCGTTTGCTCTCCAAGATCGAAAACGGCACCCTTGCCCTCAGCCAACTCATCGAAACCCTCCCCGAATCATCGGAGAATGGATGGACCACCATGGCCATCACCGGTGCGCCTGGTGTCGGTAAATCCGTCCTCGTGGACGCCTTGATGACAGCGTGGGCGAGCGAAGACCACAAGGTGGCTCTGCTGGCGGTCGACCCGAGTTCACCGCGAACCGGAGGCGCCCTGCTCGGTGACCGCATTCGCATGTCCTCGGTCGACAACCCCACCATCAGTGAGCGCGTGTACGTTCGTTCGATTGCAACGCGTTCCTCATCGGGCAGCGTGCCCCTTATCGTTGAAGACATGGCTGGGTTTCTTCTCGCTTGTGGGTGGGATCGTGTGCTCATTGAAACCGTGGGCTCGGGACAAGCCGAGCTTCGATGTGCAGCGGTGGCCGACCGCATCGTGGTGGTCGAAGGGCCGGCCCGTGGCGATGGCATCCAAGCGGAAAAGGCAGGTCTCCTCGAACTGGCCGACATCGTTCTCGTCAACAAAGCCGACCTTGACGGTGCTGAACGCCACGCCGGTGAGTTGCGTGAGTCGTACGCCCTCGACGGCGATGATGCGCCCGAGGTGTTGTTGACCTCAGGCCTCAAAGGCCTCGGTATCCCTGAGGCAGCAGCGGCGTTGCTCAACCTCAACAGTTCAGGTCGTGCACGTCGCGCCCGAATGCGTGAGCGTTTGCTGGGCCAACACGAACGTCGGCTCGTCCTCCACCCATCGTACAACAGCGTCCTCGACGCTCTCTGTGAGGGGACCCTTGATATTGAAGAGGCGTTGATTCGTCTTCAAGGGGAATAAAATGGAAGGTCAAGTCGAGATGACCAATCCGGTCGACACCTCCGTTGGGGGGATGCGAGGCCACGTTCTTCGGAGGGGCGTGCACCTCGGCATGGTTGGTATTCCCTACCTTTACTTCGCTCACGGTGAATCGGTCGCTGAGGCGGTT
>JAYYDY010000121.1:0-3691 GCA_036160375.1 Thermoplasmatota archaeon
CAACCAAAGCCGTACCGAGCGGCGGCTCGGAGATGGAGACCGTCATTCGAGCAAAGCGGACGACTCGGACATCGACCACTGAGGCTTCACCGTCTTCATTGAGCGCACGGGCGTAAATCAGCGTGTAGGCCTCATCAGCATCGACCCAATCATCGTCAACGACCATGTCAACGTACCAATCTTCAACCGTGCCATCAGCGCCAAGCCAATTGGTGAGTTCGGTGCTCTCTCCGTCATCAAAGAATTGTTCAAACTTGACCTGAACCTCAACATAGGCGTTCTCGCTGGTATCGGTGGTGCCTTCGACCGAGAGGGTGTTTCCTTCCAAATACAGCGATTGGTTCACAGGAGCGCTCATCGAGACATCCTCGCCGAGCCCGCCTCCTCCTCCTGGTGGCGGCGTGACGATGACGCCGCCGTTGTCCTCCAGCGGGGTGCAAGAGCGGCCAAGGACATGGTCGAGCGCACAGGATGCGTCAACAAGGCCGAAGCCCCATTTCTCATTCCATCGATTTGAGATATCCGGTTCTGAGGCTGAGCCCCGTGCCTCTGAAGAGTTTCGCAAGATATTGCGAATGTCCTCTGGCGAGAGCGTATCGTCGGCTTGGAGTAGAGAGGCCACAATTCCTGCGACCAATGGCGTGGCCATGCTCGTACCGTCTTTTGAATCGTACTCGTTGTCGGCCAACGAACCCCCAAGTTCACCCGGCAAGGAAGGCCCAGTTTCCGCTGAGGCCGAAATGATGCCCGTGCCAAACGCTGAAACATCGGGCTTGAGTTCATCCCACTCATCATCGTCTCCGTCATCCAATCGTGGCCCCCAATTGGAATAGGAAGCCATGATATCGTCCGTGCGGTTGACGCTGTTTCGGTCGTCGGCCGCCCCGATGGAGATGGCCCCGTCTGCGCTGGCAGGCGAGGGGACTCGCTTGGCCCCGTCGTTGCCCATGGCCACGATGCAAACGATACCGGCTTCGCTTGCTTGATTGACCAAACGGGCTTCGGCAGACGAACCATTGTCGCCTTCGTCGTTAGGGTTGAGCGGCGTACTCAACGAGCCGAAGGACATGGAGGCGATGTCGATGCCGCGGCTGGAATCGTTGTTGCCCCAATCCGTGTCCTTATTTTCAATGACCCACTGAATGCCGTTTGCGGAATATTGGGAGTTCTCTGCCGGGTCAGTGCCTCCACCTCCTGCATCGGTCAACACCTTGACATCAACCAAATAAGCGCCCATGCCGCTACCGGTGTGGACGCGTTGCGAACCGCCCGTGCCGAGTGCCGTCGCTGCAACGTGAGTCCCATGGCCGTTTCCGTCGTCGGGGTCTACACTTCCATCCCGGTTCGAAGCCGAGGATGTCGCGTCAAAGCCTGCAACCCATTTTTGGTCGTTGTAACTGTTCGGATTACTGTCGGGCTCATCGTCGATGTCATCGAAATCGTTCAGGGCTCGGTGTTCATTGTCAACACCGGTATCCAAAACTGCGATGACCACACCTTCGCCGTAATAGCCACGTGAATAGGTGCTTGCAGAGTAAACATCGGAAGGCATGGAACGGACAGCCTCGCTCGCAACGCCGTTGAAGGGCGCCATGAGGTTCTGCATCTCGATAACGACCACGCCAGGAAGATGGTAGATATCCATGAGGGCACTCACCGGCACCTTGTCAACGAGCACGGAATCGATGGAGGTCATGACTTGGAACCAAGCGCCTTCCTCTTCACCAACCCAACCGTGGGCCTCAAGCGTTTCAACCAACGTGGCGATCTCTTCGCCGTTGGGCGCCCATGCATAATCGACCACGATGGCGACCGTTTTTCGCCCATCAGGGCCCATAATTGCTGTCGATGAGACGGATTCTTCGCCAGCGAGCACGCGCTGGAGGCGGTCGTCCATGCCGTTCCAGTCGAGGTCGGGACCGTAGGCTTGCCACCACTGGTCATCCTCTGCGGCTTCCCTGTCGCCTCGTTCGAAGAGCCGGGTCGGGCGTTCACACAGTTCTTCGCCGCACATCAACGGAGGAAGACCCTCCACCAATATTGGGGGCTCGTATTCGCTGACCTCGGACGTGGACGTGGTGCTGGCAAGGACGCCACCGCTGATGTCGGCGAAGAGCATCAAGAGCGCAAAGAGAACGGCACCTGTCCGCAACGATGCCTGTTGTTGACCGAGCACAACCCCACCTCTCAATTGACTGGAACGCCTGCCCACCTTTGATTCTATCCTCAATTGTATCACGCTGTGGACCGATGATGAGAGGATTTAGCGAGGTGGCCATTCAAGATGCTCAACCGCGGACGAGCACTGCAAATGGGGTCCCGAATTCCGCTCGACCAAACCCAGCGGTGCATCGCACACAGGGCAACGGCCAGCGTCGGCGAGATGCTCCATCCAGGCGGTTCTGGTCTCGGGCTCGTCACTGGCCTGAACCAAGTTCTTGAGCGGTTCCCGAAGGTGTTTGGGAACATCAAGACCACGTGCCGTCCAAGGGTCTTCAATGTCGTTGAGGTTCACCATGGTGGCCTTGAGGCGACGGCGTTTTGCAGCATGGACATCACCTTGACTCGGCCCGCCGTCGACCACGCCGAGTTCAACAGGCCCGCCTTTGGCCACCAAAGGCAAAAGGGCGTAGGCTGCGATGAAGCCGCCAATGTGGGCCATGTGGGCAATACCGCTTGAAACACCCGATTCCATGGTCGCCAAAGCCCGAACCAGTTCCAATCCGAAATACAGCAACGCGATGAAGACGACCGGCCAGGGACGTATCAACAAAAGCGGAAACGGAATTTCGTCCTTGGGCCAACCGGCGAGGTAGGCGCCGAGCAAACCGAACGCTGCTCCAGAAGCGCCAAGTGCTGGCGTGCCTGAGGCGGCGTTGAACGCCACCCATCCCAGCGAGCCACCGAGCAAGCCAATGACATAGACGGCTGCAAAGCGCTTGCCGCCGAGACGTTGCTCCAATGGCACCCCCACCAAGGCCAGAATGATGACGTTGCCCAAAACATGCATCATGTCGCCTTGACTGTGGAGAAAACCCGCCGTGGCCAATGTGTGAAGAAAAGCGAGGTCAAAGGTCCGATTTTCAAGATCGAGAGTCCGATTTGGCACCAACACAAAATCATACCAAACCCATTACTCCACCAAACCCCACGAATAGAGCATGGCCCAAAGCACCTGAACAACCGCACCTAACAGAACCGAGACCGTGATGCCCATGGCCAGTGAGGTTCGAGTCCGAACAGCATAGACGATCGGCGCGCTGACGGCCACAAACCACAGCAACAGGACGAGCCACTCGCTGGTGGTGAACAGCGACATAGCGAAGCCCATGGAGGGCGCTTTGTGTTCCTCTCTTTTGAGTTGGTGTCTCGCAGGATGAAAACAGGAGGGTTCTTCCTTGGTCGGCCCTTCCCCGCACCATGGCCAAGGTCCCCCTCAACCTCGTTGATGTTGAGGTTCGCCGAGGCATGAACACCGTGCTTGAGGGCTGTACCCTTGCCGTTGAAGCAGGCCAAACCATGGTGTTGACCGGAGCGAACGGTGCCGGAAAGTCAACCCTTCTGGAAACTGCTGCTGGCCTGCTCCCGATGGAGCGAGGCCATGTCCAACACGATGATGTCGTGGTCGCTGACGCTGATGGACGACGAAGAAACTCACCCTTGACGATGGGGGTGGTGCTCCAACGAAACG
>JAYYDY010000122.1:0-30075 GCA_036160375.1 Thermoplasmatota archaeon
TCGAACGCCCGGTCTTGGTGGCAAACGGCCAAGCGGTGATCGGGCGACCGCCTGAAGACGTGCTCCAACTCGTCGAGTAAGCAACGGCTCACTCAGGGCTACGAACGTACATCGCAACGGCGTTTCCTCCGCCGAGGCACAAGGTCACAATGCCCGATGTTGCTTCGAGGCGGCGCATGACACCCAGCATCGTGATGAGGCATCGCGTGCCGCTGGCGCCGAGCGGGTGGCCCACGCTGACCGCCCCGCCGTGAAGGTTGAAGCGGTCGTCTGGAATGCCGACCTCCTGAGCCACAGCACACGAGGCTGAGGCAAAGGCTTCGTTGTGCTCGTAGACGTCCACGTCGAGCACGTCGAGGTTGTTACGCTCCAGGAGCGATTTGACAGCGGGGATGGGGGCGGACATGACGCGGGCGGGCTCAACACCGGAGGTGCAGTAGTCTTCGATGGTAGCGATGACCTCCCAGCCTTGGGCTTTGGCGAAGTCTGCTTCAGCGATAAGCACGGCACTGGCACCGTCGTTGAGGGTGCTGGCGTTGCCGGCGGTCACCGTTCCTTCACGATCAAACACCGGACGAAGACCAGCCAGGGATTCGGCCGTGGTCCCGCCACGAACCCCCTCATCCGTGCTCAAAACGACGGGGTCGCCTCGGCGTTGCGGAATCTCCACGGGGAAGGTTTCCCAATCGAACCAGCCGTTGGCCCAGGCTTCTGCAGCCCGTTGCTGGCTTCGAGCGGCAAAGGCGTCCATGGTGGCTCGGTCGATGCTGCACTCCTTGGCGACGGTTTCACCGGTGGCGCCCATGTGAACATCGTTGTACACGTCCCACAGACCGTCGTGAATCATGGAGTCGACGAGCGTGGAATTGCCCATCTTGGCGCCCTTTCGCTGCCCCATCAAGAGTTGAGGGGCGTTGGACATGCTTTCCATCCCACCGGCGATGATGGCCTTGTATTCGCCTGCTCGAATGCTGTTGGCCGCCATCATGGCAGCCTTGAGCGATGAGCCGCAGACCTTGTTGATGGTGGCACACGGTGTTGAGACCGGCAGGCCGGCGCCCAAGGCCACCTGGCGTGCCGGGTTTTGGCCAGCACCTGCCTGAAGGACTTGGCCGAACAGGACCTCGTCAATCAAGCCCGAGGAGGGGTCAACCTCAGCCCGAGCCAGCAATTCCTTGACAGTCAAGACGCCCAAATCCACGGCTGACATGGAGGCGTAAGCCCCCATGAATTTCCCGATGGGCGTCCGTGCAACAGCACAAATCACGGCTTGGGGTTGAGGCATGAAAAGATGGAGTGGAAGACACACTTTCAACCTGCCCGTGCCGTCGTTTGGCGCTTGAGAAGGCTTGATGAAGCCCGCACCGTAGCCTGCACCATGGCGAAATTCAAAACCGAACTCAACCTTTCCCGAGCCAACGACGAAATGCGAACGCCCGAAGTAACGCTGGACTTCACCCCCAACGCCCTTGCTTCCGTGCTCTACAAGCAAGGCGACACCGTTGTTCTGGCCTGCTGCACCAAAGAAGCACGCCTCCCCGGATGGTTCCCACGCGACGCCACCAAGGGCTGGGTTCACGCCGAGTATTCCCTGCTTCCCGGCTCCACCGATTCTCGATTCCGCCGTGAGCGCCGTGGCGCCAAGGGCCGAACGCAGGAAATCGAGCGCCTCATCGCCCGTTCCCTCCGTGCCGCCGTTGATTTGGAGGCGCTTGGACCCATTGCCCTCAACGTGGACTGCGACATCCTGAACGCCGACGGTGGCACCCGATGCGCTTCCATCACGGCGGCCAACATCGCCCTTCGCCTCGCCGTGCGTCGACTCATCGCTCAAGGCGTGTGTCTTCCCGTTGACCTGCGACCAACACCTGAGGAGCGGAAGGATGGATGGACGCCGCCGACCTTGGACGCCCTCGAGCGGGAGAACCACGAGAACACGGTCATTCCTCACGATTTGGCGGCCGTTTCCGTCGGCCTGATCGACGGTGAGGTCTACCTTGACCTCGACTACGTGCTCGATTCAAACGCCGACGTTGACATGAACGTGATCAAGACCAGCGACGGCAAGTACGTCGAGGTCCAGGGAACCGGTGAAGAATCCACGTTCTCCGCTGATGAGTTGGCGGCCTTGCTGAAGGGTGCCGATGTCGGGTTTGATGCCCTCTTTGCCTTCCAAAAGGAAGCGCTCAAGGGCGCTGAATGATTCATGTCTCGCCCTTTGGCCGGTTCCCCAGCGCTGGTGCCGTGAGCGGAAGGCTTGATATGGCGAGGGCATTGGCCAACCTTGCACGGGTCAGTAGCTTAGTTGGGAGAGCGCGGCACTGAAGATGCCGAGGTCGCTGGTTCAAGTCCGGCCTGACCCACCAACCGTTGCGTTCAATGTGCGAAGCAGCCGACCAGATTGAATTCTATAGAATGGCTTTCATGGCTTAGAAAGTCGTCAACCTACAGAGTAGCATTCTTGAACTGGAGCGGGTATGCAACTTCATGGCGAAGGACGAGGTCTCCCCATCCGACGCCAACGACTCGCACGACGACCATGCCAAGGCCAAGGACCGTGAGAGCAAGGAATTGCAGGAAATTCGGCAACGTCGGCAAGGCGGCGGCCGCATGTTCCTCTCGAAGATTGAGGATTTCGTCCTTCTGGGCGGCGTCGCTTACGGCATCCTGTTCGCCCTGCTGCTGTTTTCCATGTCCTCGGGCATGCTGGGCAACTCAACCACGCTTGACCACACGGCCTCAACCACCTTCCTCGATATCGGCGACGAATGCACCGAGATCACCGAAGAGCCCTGGCTCAACATCTTCCCCGACCCCGACCAAGAGTTGTTTTCCATCGCCGGCCACAACCTGCCTAACGGCGAAGCCTACCTCAATTACACGTTCTTTTCCCACATCAACGATGACACGAAGGCACTGGTGGAGGGCGCCTACGGGTCCAATGAAACGGTGCGTACCATCAACAAAGCCGACAGCAGTAACGGACGAGCGTTCTTCAAAGCCCCGTATTCTGAACTCCCCGAAGGCCACTACGAGCTTGAGTTCAAAGTGACCGTTTACGAAGAGCGAAACACCTCATCGACCGTGGTTATGGAGACCATTTCCAAGAGCGTGGAGTTTGAACATGACATCACGAAGGAAGCGCTCGCCTTCCTCCCCTTTGTCAACGATGACGAACACTCCGAAGTTCGAATTGAGGACGCTGGACCTCGCTCCTGCTGGACGGTGCAAGACCTCGGCGACTGGGGCTACATCCTGATGGGTGCTGAGTTGGGCGGCGGCCGTGAAACCGCCATGTTGACCGGTGGTGCGGCCGGTATCCCTGCTTGGTGGATGGCGTTCATCTCGCTCTCGCTTTCCCTGATTACGCTCCTCATCATCTATCCTGTGATGTACAAAATCTACCACCAAGAGGCGGACGACATTCTCTCCCGCGCCCACATCAACCGGCTGGTCGAGGACACCGTCTACAAAGTGAGCGACCAGCTCTCCATCGACGTGGACGACGACCTGTTCAAAACCGAAGTCAGGGAGTTGTCCATCGACATCATGGTCGCCTACAAGAACACCGAAAACACCCTTTCTGACGGCGCAGAAGTTCGCGCTGAACTCCTTCGCAACCTGCTGGAAGAGTTCGCCATCTTCCGTGTGTACAAACCGGTTCAACTCAACGTGAGGGCGATTGGCGACGGAGCAAACATCGATTTTGACTCGGGCGTTGGCATCGGGGCTCGCGGAGAGGAAGCCGACCTCAACGTCGAGCAACAGGACTACTCCAGTTTCTTCTCCGAACTTCACTCGCTCTCCCGCATCGAAGACGATGTTAGGGACAGCCTCGACTTGTTTTTCACCCGACGTTCAGATGTTGAAATGACCGGAGCCGTTGTCACCAGCGATGACCGTGTGGTCTTCGTCTCCGTTCTGTTCCGGCCCACGCAGCGCTTTGCCTGGTTGCGATTCAACAAAACCTCGACCCAGATCAAGGACGAACTCTACCGGTTCATCCACGAGCGAAACGAAGACCTCCTCGGTGCGCAGGAACTGGTTGTCAAGACGCGCAACGAAGTATCCACACTGGCCGACCGCTCCGGTGCAGGCCGCGTTGAACGCCGTTCGCAAACCGACGATGAGCGCATCGTGGCCGTTGCCAAGCAGGATGGGCTCGGCGGCCGTGTTCTCCAAACGAAATTCCTCGGCGACACGCTCTCAACCGTGGAATACATGGCCAACGAGAAGCGTGAGATGATCAACAAGTGGGGTTTCTGGGGCTTGATTTTCTTCGTCTGGATTCCGTTCATGGCTTCCGGCGTCCTGGTCGGTGCCATGCTCGGCCTCCTGTCCCGCATGCAGTTCATGCGAGTGCTTCTCGCGACCCTCATCGGGGGCTCCATCGCCTCGGTCACGTGGGCCTACACCGCCGAGGGCATTGTGAAATTCATGCACCAGTACAAGCTTGAAGTCTTCATCCCCTTGGTCATTGGTGTGTTCATCCTCATGGCTGTTCTTCACATTCGCTCGACGAAGATGCGTCGTCAAACCGAGTTGTTTGAGGACACCTTGCTGGACAATTTCCACGCCGACATCATCGCCAAGTACGGCGATCAGTAGGTGATCTCATGGAGACCATCACGTCGTTTCCCGGCCGCGAGGGCCACGTTGGTGACCCCGTCCGCCTCGGCATTGTCACCGTCAGCGACCGGGCCAGTCGAGGCGAGTACACGGACGAAGGTGGACCTGCCATCCTGGCCTTCTTTCAAGACGCCATCCAGAGTCCGTGGACGACCGTGTACCGATGCGTTCCCGACGAACGCGAAGCCGTGGAAGCAGCGCTGCTTGACCTGGCGGACAAGGAGGAATGCAGCGTGGTCGTCACCACGGGCGGCACCGGGCCAGCCCCAAGGGACATTACGCCCGAAGCCACTGAGGCTGTCTGCGACCGCATGATGCCTGGATTCGGCGAACAAATGCGGGCCATCTCGCTGAAGTACGTCCCGACCGCCATCCTTTCCCGACAAGTCGGTGGGTTGCGGGGGCAGAGCCTCATCTTCAACCTCCCCGGACGACCGAAGTCCATTCGTGAAACCATCGATGAGGTATGGAAAGCGGTTCCGTACTGTGTGGACCTGATGGGCGGGCCGTACATGGACATGGACGCCAGCGTCTGCGATGCATTCCGCCCTCCCGCTGCCCGCCGCTAAACGGCTGTTGACCCCCACATCATGTTCATGAGCCGAACACCGCTCCAACGCATGAGAGAGCAACATGACCGGCAACATCCTGATTCACGGCGCAACGATGGTCCTTCCCGATGAAACCGGGGTGGGTGATTTGAGAATCCGAGGCGGCCTCATTGAGAAAATCGCCCTCGGCAAGACCCTCGAGCCCATGGATGATGAGCTGTTCGTCGACGGGACGGGGCTCTACTTGATGCCCGGTATGATCGATCCTCAAGTCCACTTCAGGGATCCCGGTCAGCCGGAAAAGGAAGACCTCGGTTCTGGGTCTGCAGCGGCCGTGAGCGGCGGCATCACCTCGTTCCTCGACATGCCCAACAACAAGCCCTCCATCACAACGCTTGAAGGGATGAAATCCAAACTCAAGACCGCCTCAGAGAAGTGCGTCAACAATTACGGATTCTTCATCGGTGCCACCCCCGACAACGTGAGCGACCTGCAGGACGCCGTCGGCACCCCCGACGCCCCCATCGCCATCCCCGGCATTTGCGGTATCAAGATCTTCATGGGTTCCTCCACAGGGACGCTGCTGGTGAACGAACGTGAGGCGCTCGAGCGTATTTTCAACGGCACCGGCGGGCTCATCGCCGTCCACGCCGAAGACGAGAAGCGTATGGATGAACGAGCCAAACTCATCGAAGGACGAACCGATATGGCAGCGCACGCCGAGTGGCGAGATGATGTCACCGCCCTCATCGCCACCCAACTGGCGGTTGAGCTCGCACAAGCCTCTGGCCACCGCCTGCACGTCCTCCACCTCACGAGCGGCATCGAGGCCGACTGGCTGGAGGGCATCACGGCCCTTCCTTCAACAGCCAGCGGAAATGAAGCTATCATCACCACCGAAACGCTCCCCCAACACTTGACCTTCGATGAAACCGATGTGGCTCGCGAAGGCACCCGTTTGAAGATGAACCCCCCCATCCGGTACGCAAAGGACCGTGAAACGCTCTGGAAGCAGTTGAAGGGTGGCACGGTCCAGTGCATCGCCACCGACCACGCCCCTCACACGCTTGAGGCCAAAGCCCTCGGCTTCCCAGCGGCTCCCAGCGGTATGCCGGGGGTTGAAACCTCCCTTGCCGTCATGCTGACCCATGCAAAAGAAGGAGCCTGCTCGGTTGAAGACGTGGTGAAGTGGATGTCCACCAACGTGGCCGACTGCTTCAACATGGTCGGCAAAGGGCGCTTGGAGGAAGGCATGGATGGCGACGTCATCCTCGTTGACATGGACACCGTCCGAGCCGTTGAGGACGCCCAGACGTGGACGAGGGTTGGGTGGAGCCCGTTTAACGGGCGCGACTTGGTGGGCTGGACGCAAGTGACCGTGGTTGCAGGTGTGCCGGTGTTTGAACGATCACCTGAAACAGGGCCCAAGGGGCGTGTGCTGGTCGAGCCCGGTGCCGTGGGCACCCCACTTATCATGACCCCGTGGTCTTAGAGTTGGTAGAGTTCGCCGTACTTTCGCTCGACGTACCTCAAGAACGGCTCGGGGCTCGGTGGAGAACCGGTAGCGTCCTCGATCAGTTGGGCCGGTGAAACCTGACTGCCGCGCTCGTGAATCCTCGGGCGAAGCCAGGTCAGCATGGGCTCCCAGTTTCCTGATGCGACGAGTTCATCGATGTCGCCCAAGTCAGCGGCCATGGCCTCCAGCAACTGTGCAGCATACAGGTTGCCAAGGGTGTAGGTTGGGAAATATCCGAAGGCACCCATGGACCAGTGAATGTCCTGAAGGCAGCCCAATCGGTCTTCGGGCACTTCAACGTCAAACCACGCCTTGAACATGGTGTTCCAGGCGGTGGGAAGATCGTCAACTTCGAGGTCGCCGTTGAACAACTGTTTCTCGATTTCATAGCGCAACATCACGTGCAAGTTGTAAGTGACTTCATCCGCTTCAACACGGATAAACCCTTTTTCGACCCGGTTGGCCAATCGATTCAGCGTGTGCTCATCAACTTCAGGAGCATCGGGGAAGGCCGAACGGAACCACGGCAGAACAACCTTCCAGAAGGCGGGTGTTCGACCGATCTGATTTTCCCAAAATCGGCTCTGAGATTCATGGACGCCCAGTGAAACAGCAGCACCACGAGGTGTGTATCGGTGGTCGTGGTCCAGTCCCTGTTCGTACAGCGCATGGCCCGTTTCGTGCATGACAGCATACAGGCAAGAGAACGGATCCTTCTCATCAAACCGAGTGGTAAACCTCGTATCGCCCGGCCACAATCCTGCGGAAAATGGATGGGTGGAGGCATCCATTCTTCCTGCCTCGAAATCAAAGCCCATGTGGTTGGACACGGCTTCACAAAACGCCTTCTGAGCCTCGACTGCAAAGACCACGTCGGTGGGAAGGACCGGCTCATCACTGGTTTCTTGAGCCTGTGTGATGGCCTGAAGAAGCGGCACCAGGCGCTCACGAAGGCCTGCAAACAACGGGTCGTAGTCTTCGACGGTCATGCCCACCTCATATTCATCGAGCAACACGTCGTAAGGCGTTGAGGAGACCCCAAGCAACTCGATTTTTTGTTTGGTGAGAGCGATGAGGTGAGCGAGGGCGGGCTTGAAGGCTTCAAAGTCCGAGGCTTCCCGAGCGGACTGCCAGGCCACGAGCGCTTCGGACCGTGCTTGGGCAAAGGATTCGACGAACGCCTTTGGCAAACAAACAGCTTGGTCGTACGAACGGCGCATTTCACGGACGTTGGCAGCCTGGTCAGCGTCAAGCGTCATCGATTCAAGGAGGTCGAGGAGTTCGCCCATCCGCCCGTCGGTCAATTGCTCATGTCGCTTCCCGGCCAGCCATGCCATCATTTCGCCACGTGATGCAGCGCCTTTGGTGGGCATGAGCACCTCCTGGTCCCAGCCGAGATGACCTTGCAGTGCACCAAGTCGGTGGATGTCTTTCACGCGTTGAATGAACTCATCATAGGCTTCCATGAGCGGTTTCAACGCCCCGTGCTTCTTCAACACTCCCCCCGAGGGAAACGAGAACATTGCGTGGCAAAGCGATAGAAATATGCACACATTCAAGAACATTTGAACGGTACGATTGCCATGGTCCTCCCGTTTCGCCGAAAAGGTTCGGGGAAGGACGATGATGAACCGATTGACCAAGACATCGAGGACATCATGGACGAAGCCGAAGGGCTGGTCGAAGAGGGAGAGCCGGCTCCTCAAATCCTTGAGGAGGATGAGGAGGAAGATGATCTGAATCTCAGCGAAAAAATGGCGCGAAGTGCCCGTACCGTCATTGACACCTGCATGGATGTGAGGCGAGGTGAGAACATTCTCATCGTGTGCGATCCAACCACGACACAGGTGGGCCAAGCGCTTCATGACGCCGCCAGCCTCCGGTCCGACCGGGTTTTGCTCGTGGTGATGCCCAAAGGCCGTCATCACGGTGAGGAGCCCCCCACACCGGTGGCCAACCTCATGCGTCAGCAGCAAGTGGTCATCGCACCGACGCGCTATTCTCTGACCCACACCCGAGCCGTGCGCCAAGCCATCAAGGACGGTTCAAGGGTGGCTACCATGCCAGGTATGACCGTCGAGATGTTCACCGAAGGCGGGATGTCCGCCGACTTCAACATCATCAAGAAGAACATCGGTGAGATGAACAATCTCCTCCGCCGCAAGCGCATTGTTAACGTGAAATCCGACACCGGCACCAACGTGACCTTCGAGGTCAACTGGCGAGAGTGGAAACTGGACGACAACGGCATCTGCAATCGTCCCAGAATGCTCACCAATCTTCCCGCAGGCAAGATCTTCACCTTACCACGTGAAGGGACGATGAACGGGACCGTCGTGATCGACGGTTCGTGGGATTCTGCGCTGGTCGACGAGCCCGTGGTCCTGCAGATTGAGAACGGCTTGGTGGTCGATGTCAAAGGTGGCACGGTGGCAGCGCAAATCCGACAGACCTTCGGAGAAGCCGCCAAACGACTCAAAGCGAAGGACCAGGAAAATGTGTGGACCATCGCAGAATTCGGCTTCGGCATGAACCCCAACGCACGGCTCGCAGGGAACGTGCTGGAGGACGAGAAGAAACTCGGAACGGCCTACTTCTCCATCGGAGACAACACCACGCTGGGTGGTTCGGCGGCGGTTGGCATCCAAATTCCTGGTGTTTTACGAGCACCGAGTGTTTGGCTTGACGAGACCGTCCTCTTCGAAGAGGGGACGTTTGTGGCGTACTGACCAACCCTCAGTACCCCAAATTCTGCTGACCGCACACCGGGCAGAATCGCCAGTAGGGGTCGAGTCCAATGCCGCAACCACGGCAGTGAACGCCTGAACGGATGGTCGGTTGAACCAGCGGTGCTTGCGGGCGTGGCCAGCCCTGTTGTTGAGGAGGTTGTTGAGGCCAACCTTGCTGCGGCTGTTGGCCAGGCCAGCCTTGTTGCTGTGGCTGCTGTTGTTGTTGCCAGGGCTGAGGTTGGGGTGGTTGCGGAGGTTGCTGAACCGGTGCAGGCTGAGGTTGTGCTGGTGCAGCACCCTGGCCGAGCGGACGACGAACGGGCGCCACAGGTTTGGGCAAGCTCGCTGTTTTCTCTGCCGCTGGTGATGCGATGAATTCGGACAGGGTGACGACCCCGTCGCCGTCGGTGTCGGCCTCAGCATGGAGTTCGGCCGCCTCCTCAAGGCTGGTGCCGGTGGCTTGGGCCAATTCCTCGACGTCGAGGGCCCCGCTCCCATCCTCATCAGCGGCAATGAAGTGCTCGGCGGCGCTGACAAACTCCGGCTCTTCCTCAGCGACGGGCAGGGCCGTTTCGGACGTGTCGGGCGTTGGAACGGCTTCAGACGCAGGTTCATGCTCGGGAATCAATTCGGAACTGAACGCACCAGAAAAGGCATCTTGTGTGGCCTTGGCGACCTGCTTTTCACTCTCGACGTTGATGGTCGGTTCTTCGACCTCTGTTGGAACAACCTCGGGAAGAGCGACGGTGCTGGCGGGGAGTGGAACGGTGGGTTCGGGGACAGGCACTGGGGCCGGTTCAGGCTGGGCTGCTGTTGGCAAAGGAACACCGGTGGGTTCAGCAGCGACCGCTGAGGCGGCTGGCACTGCTTCCACGGGAGCCGGTGCTGGCTCGGAAGCAGGTTCGGGCAACGATGTGGTTTCTGGGACCTCAACGGTCGTTGCAGCGGCCGCACCGCTGGCCAGTGTGGCAATGGGAAGCACGTGGCCGGCGACATCCAACGCCGCATCCAACTCTTGGTTGATGGCGACAAGAGCGGCGACCGAACCACTCACGTCGTTGAGGTAGCCCTCAAAGCCGGTCATGTACTTCACGACCTCGTCCTTTGAGCCGGTTTGGAACGCCACGGCAAAGAGTTTCATCATGCGCATCGGGTCGGCCAAACGCTCGAGGGCGGCACGATCGCCTTCCCCAATACCATCAGCGGGCGAAGCGGTTTCGCCGGCGGAATCGGGCATACCGAGCGCCTGGAGAAGCGGGTCGGGCATGCTCATGAGGCCGAGGTGGCCCGCCACGAGGTAGTAGATTTCTCCACCCTCGCACTGCATGCGCTCGCTGGCGGCTTCGAAATCAAAGTCGCCGGGGCGAAGCACGATGTCCGAGAGCAATTCGAAGAACTGAATCATGGCCTCCTCGCGGGGCATGGCCATCATGGCGTGGAGGACGTCGCTGGATTCGGTCACACCAAAGTACGCCGCAGCATCGTCCACTTCGATGCCTTGGGGAGATGCTCCTGTCTCGTCTGACATTTCCTCTCCTCCTTTCCCCGCCACCGTCGCTTCCCATTTAAGCCCTCATGAAGGGGCTCAACCTCGGTTGTTTTTCGCTAGGTTACAAATCGCTCGGGATTGCTCGGCGGTCCAACCCGTTTCTTGGAGTTGCATCAACACGGTTCGTTCCTGATCACCGTCAGCGAACGCACCAACCACCCAATCCACGGCGGCTTCTCGGTCGTCGGCTTGCCAGTCTTCGAAAATCGACATGTCAACATTGATTTTCGCTTTGCGAACCTTCTTTCCGGGTTCCTCGTCCTCAGCAACGACCTTCTTTTTAGCAGCCTTTTGAGGGGTTTTTGCCTTACTGGGTGATGGTTTTTTGCTCGGACCGCGCCCTGGAGGACCACCGCCACCACGAGGTGGACCGCCCGGTGCACGACCGGAAGGTCCGGCTTGACGCGTTGGCGTCTGCCGGCTTGGCGCCGGCCCACTGGGACCCTTCTTGGCAGCAGGCGACGATGCTCGCTGAGGCGTTGGGCGAGAACGGAGTGGCGTCGCTGCTGCCTTGTCCATCTTATCGAGAATACTTTCCTCTTCCTCATCATCATCGTAGAAATCGTCGTAGTCCTCGTCGTCATCATCGTCGTCTTCACGGCGCAACAACCTCACGACCAAGAGGCTCACAATCAGCAGTGCACCAAGGCCGCCAAGGGCGAGCATGATGGTCCCTGCATCCACACCGAGCAAGCCCTCTTCGCCATCACCAGACAGTGGGACATAGGGGCATCCGTCGTCGTAGCCGTCCACGCCCTTGGGTTCGTTGGGACAGTTGTCAGCGTCGTCCATCACGCCGTCGAGATCGCTGTCTCGCTCGGAGATGTGACATCCTTCGTCGTCCACCTGGAGGCCAGGTGTGGTTTTTGGGCAGAAATCTGCATTGGACGCACCAGCGACAAATTGGCCCGGCCATGAGGGGTTGCGCGTGGCGTTCCAAGTTGGGTCGCCCCAGTTGTCGCCGTAGCCGTCGAAATCCGAGTCCCTCCATTGGGTGGGGTCGCCACGAAGGGCTTCAGGCTCGTTCTCATCTCGGTAGCCGTCACCGTCGTCATAACATCCGAGGAAATCGATGTACGAAGTCCCCGTTTCTGCGGGGCAATCGTCAGCGTTGTTGGCCGGTGAGGGGTTATCGCCGTAGCCGTCGCCGTCTTGGTCAAACCACTGCGTGGCGTCGCTGGGGAACGCATCGCCGGTCTGGTTGACGTGCAGCCCGGTGATGGGGTCGATGTCGTAGGTGTAGACGCCGCTGTAGCCGTCGCCATCGAGGTCGGTGTCAAGGGCGCTTTCGTCGGTGCAACCGTTGGCAAGAATGGGGAAGCCTGGTGGCGTGTCATCGCAGGCGTCATCGAGGTCGGAAAGGCCGTCTCCGTCGCTGTCTCGCTGAGCTTGGGAACATCCGTTCTCGTCGACCTCCATGCCTTCAGCGGTGTTGGGACAGTTGTCATCGGGGTCGTTCAAACCGTCCCCGTCCGAGTCGGAGTTGCGCTGTTCGTCGCTGCAGCCTTGCGCATCAACGGTGGCGCCCGCCACGGTGTCCGGGCAAGCATCAACGTTGTTTTTCACGCCGTCCTCGTCGTCGTCAAGCTCGGACTGCGAACAACCCTCTTCGTTGACCTGCTCGCCAAGCGGTGTGTTAGGACAGATCAAATCCAACTCGTTGATGAGACCGTCGCCGTCATCGTCGTCGATGTCGATCACGCGGCAACCTACGCCATCGGTTCCGTTCAACACACCGGGAACTTCGGGGCATTGATCACCATCGACGCCGATCGGGTTATCGCCAAAGCCGTCTCCATCTCTGTCTTTTGACTGCGTCTTTTCGTCGGGGAAGGCGTCTCCAAGTTCGTTGATACGAAGGCCTGTGTCCGGGTCAACATCGAAGACATAGGCGTCGGTGTAACCGTCGCCGTCGGCGTCCGGACAGCCGTAGGCATAGACCGTCAAATTTCGACGGGTTGAATTGCCCCATTCTGTCGGGCAGGCATCGATGAAAATGCCTTGAGCGTTGGAGCCGTTGTAATACTCGGTCCAGTTGTCGGCATACCCGTCGTCGTCCGTGTCGTTCGCCGCTGCGATTCGCATCGGGAATCGGTCAGGGTTGGTAGCGTTCTCGGATTGGTTGTCGCCGTAGCCATCGCCGTCGGAGTCCTGCCACTGCGTGGGATCAAACGGCCAAACATCAGCTCCGTGGACCGTAGCGTTCCACTCGAAAATCGTCCCCTCACCCGAGGGGTCACTTGACCCGTCGCCGTCGGTGTCGAGGCAACCGTTGCGGTCTCGGTAGGACGTACCGTAATCCCAAGGGCAGTAATCGCCGTAGACGGTATCGGTGTCGTTGTCGCCGTAGCCATCGCCGTCGTAGTCGGTGTATTGCGAGGCAATGTAGGGGAAGAGGTCGCCGGGTCCAGCGTTGGGGTCAAACACAGGGACGGCACAACAGTCCACACCATGGTTGTCGCCAAAGCCGTCTCCATCGGTGTCCAAGGCTTGCTTCCAATTGCTCTTGAATACGTCACCGTCAAAGTATGAGGCATCGTTGTCGGACCACCCGTCTTGGTCGAGGTCTTCGCAACCGAAACGATCAATCCACGAGGTGCCGCCTTCGTCGTCACAACCGTCGATGTCGTCCCGATAGCCGTCCGTGTCGAAGTCATCGCATCCCTGGAAAATGAACGAGGAGGAACCCGTATCGTTCGGGCAAGCATCGGGGATGGGCCCCAGCGGGTTGTCCCCGTAGGCGTCGCTATCGCTGTTCATCCACTGGTCGCCGACGTGGGGTAGACCGTCGATGAGGTCGAACACAAGGTCACGATCTGCGTCGCGGTATAGACGGAGCATGATGACGTCGTCGTTCGCTTCGTCCCAATAGGCCATGTGGATTGTCCCGTTGTCGTCCACCTCTGAGTGAACGCGATGGTTGGTGGTGATGTCCCCAAAGCGAACCGACATCCATGGATTGGATTCACCCATGGTGCTGTTGAGTTCAACGCTGTTGAAGACGAGGTGGTTGGAGACCGGGTCGCTGGTCATCAAGAGCACATGATCCCCATCGTGATGGACATCCCACGCCCCGTTGACGGCCGCTGCTGGTCGTTCTGCAAGAGAGACCCACGCACCCGTTTCGTTGAGCCCGAGGATGGAGGAAATGGCGTTGGCACGGACAGCAAGCAAGGGCGAGTCCCCGCCCTTGAGGTCAAGCCGGTATTCGCTGACCGTACCGCTTGGCTGAGGCACCGTGTGCTCAACCCATGCGTTCGCACCCGGCCACTGCTCGAAGACCCGCAAGGTACCATCGTTGGTTAGCGAAGCCAAGAGCAACGAGCCGTTGTCCAAAACGGCCAACCCCAATTCGCTTGTCAGTTCACTGTGGTTGGCGAGGGTGTGCTTGGACAAACTGGTTCCATCGTGAATCCACACCTCAAGGTTCGTTCCCGAACCGTTGGAAGCGACGAGCCCAACGGCCACAGAGTCGTTGTCGAGCACCAAGGCAGGGTGCTGTTGGGACAAGGCCTCGCCTGGGGCGCCAAGCGCCGTCAAGGACCAACTCGAACCGCCAACGGCCAACTCAAGTTGGTTGGTGCTGGTGAGTCGATACACCAAATGCGGGGTGTCGAGGCTGTCGACGTTGACGTCGATGGCCTGCGATAGGTCGGCTCCCGTGCGAACGAGTTCGGAAGACCAGCCGGTTGAGGTTTGGGTGGCTGTGAAGATTTGGTTGCCAACGCCCGATGTGTAAGCAAGAACTTGTTTGTTGTCTTCCGTGATGGTCGAGCCCAACCATTGACCCATCGTTCCGGTGGTCGCCACCGCTTGCTGAAGCGCGGTCATGGAGGAGGTGGAGGCCACCATCATGGCAGAGGTGTTTTCCATCACAACCAACGGTTGGCCGGAGGAACGCACGTCAAAGGCCACCCCAAGGTGGCTGGTATTGAGGCTGATCAGCGTCTGATCGACCCATTGCCCGCCAGGGGTGCCGTCGTTCATGTGCTCAAGTTTCGACACATGGAGGCGCAGCGCATCGGCGTGCGTGTAGACGATGCTCGTCTCGCCTCGTCCCGCTGTCCCGAGTTGTACATCGGTGACGGTTCCTTGACGCTCAAAAGAAATGGATTCCCAATCCTGCTCACTCACCATGAGGTAGGTGAGGCCAAACGCATCACCTCGTTCTTGGGACCGCATGGAATAGAAGAGGTCGCTCAAACCGTCGCCGTTGATGTCGCCACCCGCTGCCATCCGGAAGCCGAGTTGTTCGCTGCTGTTGCCTTCAGCGAGGAGTTGCCGGTCGTCGCTGATGCCCGTCGCTGAGCCAAGGAAGATTTCGACGCGGCCTGCAGCGTTGCCCATTCGACTGGAAATGTACACGTCCCCGTAGCCGTCTTCGTTGATGTCGCCGGCAGCGGCCATCGACTCGCCGATTCGACTGTTAGCCGGCGGCCAGTAGCGCCAATCAGCCTCGCCGGGAAGTGGACCGTTGGTGCCCTCAAAGAGCCATAAGGTCCCAGCGCCGAAGGCTCCAGTGGTGGAGTTGAAGGGTTCAGAAATGATGTGTTCGTTGAAACCGTCACCGTTCAGGTCGCCGACGCAAGCGATGTTGAAACCGAACAACTTCCCCTGAACGATGGAGGCCAAGGTGTGGTCTGCCGTGCCGTTGTAGCCCGATGAAGACCCAAAGAAGTACTCGACCGATGAGTAGGTCGTCGGTTTACTGTAATCTCCGGTGTTGCCAACAATCAGTTCGTCGTGGCCGTCGTTGTTGACGTCGCAGGCCTCAAGCGAGCGACCAAACAGACCACCGTTCTCGGTTTGCGTCAAGTTTCGCGAAGGGAACATGCCGCTTTCATTGCCGGTGTAGAGGTTCACCTTCCCGGCGTCGGTTTGCGTACCGCTCACCTCGAACGTGTAATTGCGAGCCGTGGCTGCGAGACTGTCGCCGCTTCCCGTGTGATGAAGAGCTGCAACAGCGCTCCCTAGGGATTCGTTGGAGGCGCCCGTCAGGTTGACCCACGGTGAGGGTGAAAGTCCGGAGGCATTGCCGAGGTAAACGTGAACCAAACCGTGCCGAACCTCTTCATCACCAGCCGGTGCCCATCCGGGCGAACCAACGGCCAAATCGATGATGCCGTCGTTGTTGAAGTCGCCAAGGTCCATGCCTGCACCGTAATGTGCACCGTCGGAGGCGCCGGCGTAAATCATGTCGGGAAGGTCGGACAAGCCCGTCATTGAGCCGTAGTGGACGGACACCCGCCCGTTGTCGGTCATGGAAACCACATCGGCCGTAGGCGTAGAGATCACAAGGTCGTCAAAGCCGTCTGCGTTCACGTCGCCCATCAACATCAACCCCTCATCTTCGTCATCCTCGCCTTCCAGGGCCGTCGATGGTACAGGGTTCACCCGGCCGGTGTCTTGGCCGGCCAGCGAACGAATGAGGTTGACCGAAAAGGAGGACCCGCTCTGGGTGGCAGTGGCCACCTGTTCGATGTTGTTGGCATCAAGGTCCATGCCGAGCACATCGACAAGATCGTCGTCCTGAAGCAGAAGGCGGCGGTCCTGCTCCATGCCGTCAATGCGGAGCAACACGACCTCACCGGTGGTGGTTAGTGTGTAGAGAACATGGGCGACGCCGTCCTCGTCAAGTTGAAGCTCAAACTTCTCCCCCACCGGACCTTCATCCAGGAGGTAATCGGTCCAGTAGGCACCGCTGAAGTTCACTTGGTGAAGCGCACCGGTGGCCGTTCGCATCAACCCCCACTCCAATCCCTGAGGGGTGATGTCGAGCGCCAGATGGGTCGGCGACACGTCCTCCATGATGGTGCGCGTGTGCCAGCGAGGGCCGTCGTAGTAGGCAGCACTCTGCAGTGCGTAGCGGCCCATCTTCAGGTCATCGCCGTCGGCATAGAGGACCCGCTGCAGCTCGTTGGCAGTGATGCCAATGGCACAATCCACCAGGTCAGAGGCGTTGGAGGTGGCCACGGTGTCAACAAGACTGGTGGTCCACGTACCAGTTGGCCGGTAAACAGCGGTTCGAACGCTGCCCTCTTGGGTGCTCCAGCAAAGATGGGCTTTGTCGTGGCGGGTGAGTTTCATGTCAGGGGTGCCGTGGTGTTCACCGAAGGAAACGTTCAGCCCTTCCGTCTGCCACAGGTCGAGCATGGATTCCTCTCGAACCGTGGCCCCGACCAACCCGTCGACGTCGATGGCGGAACCAGCGATGTCATGACCGTAGCCCGAAGCCTGAGTAAACGGGCCACTGAAGCCGACATCTCCGGGTCCTTCCAACGATGGGGCATCGGCTGGATTCATCAGGAGAGGGGAGAGAAGCGACAGGAGAAAAAGCACAACGAGGCCGATGCTTTTGCCTCCTTTGTTCTGAAAATCGTTGGCCGCCATACGGTTAGCACAGCCGGCGACCTTGAAAATCATTGTTCACCTGTGGCTGACCCCCGTAGGGGGTCAACCTCTGCGTCATGCGTCAACCGTTGAGTTGAGAAGGTGCGACGCTCACGAACATCCATGGCCGACCCTTATCCCCTCCTGGTGGCCTGTGGAACTTGGCCTTCGCCCGAGGTGGTTCAGTTGCTGGCCGGTCAGGCCGGCCAGGTCATCGCCCTCGACGGGGCGTTGGCCCGTTGTGAAGAACATGCCCTGCACGCCGATGTGCTCTTGGGCGACATGGACAGCATCAAACCAGAGGCTCTTGCTGCCTTTCGTGACCGAGAAGGAACGGTTGTTGAACGCCCTGCGCAAGACGCCAACGACCTCAGCAAAGGGCTCGCCTACCTCGAAGCGTTGGGTGCGAATGCTTGCACGGTAATGGGCGCCACCGGCGGCGACCCTCAACAGGAATGGGCAAACCTGCTCTCCTGCGCCGCTTCTTCAATCGAGATCACGTGCATTGCTCCCAGCCATGTTTATCGGTTCTTTCAACCCGAAGTGGATTATTCTATAGAAATGGAGCCAGGAGATGAATTCTCCCTGTTCGCTTTGCCTGCAGCCACTGACGTGCAACTCAAGGGCGCATCGTTTCCCCTCGAGAATAGCAAATTGGAGATGGGTTCGAGAGGGCTTCACAACGTGGCTGTGGAACGCATCGTTCACCTCTCCTTCAGCGGAGGCCGTATGATGCTCATAAAGCCGCTCACGACCGAGCTGGCGGAAGGAACGAGCGAAGCATAGCCGAGTAGTCTTCTTCGCCGTCCCAGTCCTGTGCTTTTTCGTCGATCCTTGCCTTGCGAAGGGTGTCCTCAAAACCGCCCCAGTCCTCGATGAGTTGGAGTTTGTACGCTGCCTTCGGGGTGTAACCAGGAAGGAAATTGCGCCAGAGGAACGGAATTCGACCGGGCGTGACTTGATTGACGATTTGCACGATGGAGGTGTTGCAGGTCGTCAGCAAGGAGTGATACCATTCGGGGTTCACGGCAAGATCGTTCAATTTGTCTATCATGGCGAAGAGCAGTTCCTTGTTTTTCTCATGCGGCGTGTTGGCGCGGAACATGTAATCTCGGTTCCGACGACCGTGGGTTCGCAGACCGGTGACGTCGCGCTCAAACCCTACCAAGAGGTAGAGTTCGTAGGCTCGCCATAGGCCGTCCCATGGATGGTAGCGCTCGCCTTTCTCTCGTCGAGATTCGAAGGAAAAGGAGAGGCATGTCCCACTTCCGAACTCAAAGGTCAGGTAGGTATGAGCCAGTCCTTTGATGGAGTGGAAATGATCAACCATGAACCAAACGGCTTCGAGATCCTCGGCGTCAACCTTGACCTCCTCCACCCAGTCTTCGTCACGGTCCTTGGTGGTGCGCCACGTGAAGTTCCGAACCATCTGAAACGTGATGGCCGAACCATCAACATGGGCGGTGGTCAGGTGTTGACAATCAGCCGCCCATTCCAAATCCAACGAGGGTTGCAAGGGGCGGATTCGCGTGTTCCAGACGTACAACAAACGCAACACAACGACGCCGACAAGGACACCAAGCCCAACCAACAATGATTCAACGAACTCCATCTACTCCCACCGGTGCCAAACGCTCCACTCTCGGTCCCACCAATCCAACGCCCCGGAAGGATGTTGGCGCCAAAGCGTCCCTTGGTCGTCCACGGTGGTGGGCAGGCCTTCGGTATCGGGTGAACCGTCTGCCAACACTTGGGGCGTCGGGCCAAGCGAGGGCAGTTCGAGCGGTTCAGGTTCGGGATTTCGGACGAGAAGGAGGAAGACGAAGATGGAGACGATCAGGGCGAGAACGCCAATCGACATCCATCCAACGGACTCGGTGGCCGTCTCTGGACCCAGCGAGGTGGAGGGAAGGGAAGCCCGCTCATCCGCTGTCAAATCAGCGGCCGGAAGCCGAATCAGGTTGATGGCTTGCGTGGACGTGATCTGCTTGTCTGTTTGCACCTCCAAAGCGATGAGGTAGGCACCAGCAGCGAGGTTGGAGCAATCGAGCACGGTGGAATTGGCACCTTCGACCACGTCGCCCTTGACGCGCCAAACCATCGTCAGGCCGTCCAACGGGCGACCATCGGTCAATTCCATTCGGACGCTGCACGGTGTTTCCGTGGTGTTCTCGTGACCGGTTGGAAGAAGGTTGAACGCTGGTGCTGGACGGTTCTGAATGGTGAAATTCAGGGTGCTCTCAGCCGTTTGGCCCAGGCCGTTACGATAGGTTTCTTTCAACTCATAATCGCCCGCCGGCCACGAAGCACAGTCCAGCGTTTCATGGGAATCCAGTACGCTAAACGGTGCTCCGGTGAAGGTTCGCACACCGGTCTCACCGTATCGAGGACCTGTTTCGTCGGCGAAGGTTCGCGTGATTTCACACAACTCACCGGTCTGGAGCGAGTCCCCTGCATTGAGGGCCAGTTGAACACGAGGCACCTGAAGCGCTGGCGTGAGCATGAAGGTTGGAAGTGGATAGGAGGCGATGAATTCACCGTTGGCATCGAGGAAGTCCAAGCGAAGGTCATGTTCACCTCTTGACCACGCATCGTACACCACCGTGATGTTGGTTTGACCGGAAAAGGCGACCTCTTGCGTTTCGAGCACCTCTCGCTCTTTGTGCAACCCTCGCAGTTTGACGATGAGTTCGTTCGACGCTGCGGTGGAGTTGAGAATCACGACCACGCGAACAGCATCGATGTCACCGTCCTGGTTGGAATCAATGGTGTCGTTTCGCAAGGCCAAGACGGTCAAACCCTCGGCCTCCAGTCGCTCTTCGGTTGTCATTTCTGCACTCACCGAGCCAACGGGAAGCAGCAAGGCGGCCATCATCACGGCCAACAGCAGGGCATACCACCGGTTCTCAGCCATCGTCTTCACCTCCTTGAGGTTCCGGCAACGGCGGCAGTTGGTCCAACGGAATGAGGGCTGGAACCGGTTCACCGATGCCCGGGGAGTTCATCAGCTCGGTTTCTTTGTCCTGAATCAGTTGCTCGAGCAAGTCCTTTCGCCGCCGGGACCCTTTGACCAACAACGCCCCCAACGCACCCAAGAGGAAGCCAGCACCCATGACGGCGTACGTGAGCCATGAGGCAGCAGGGTCCTCGCCCATAATGGCGATGGCTGCAGCAAATTCACCGTATGCGTCAGACCATCCGTCCCCGTTCTGGTCAGGACATCCCTGAAGGTCCCGCTCTGAAGATCCGGCTTGGTTGGGGCAGTCGTCGCGGAACGCACCCAACGGAAGATCACCGAAGCCGTCTTGGTCGCTGTCCATCCACTGGAGCGCTTCGGTGGGGAAGGCGTCGGCCAAGCCAAACGGATGAGCAGGCCAAGACTCGGTCGGGTCAGACCAACCATCACCGTCGGTGTCTCGGCACCCCAGGCGGTCGAGCAGCGAAGTCCCGCGGGTTTCCGGGCACGCATCGCCCTGATGGCCGTCCATGCTGTCGCCGTAGCCATCACCGTCGGAATCGCGCCACTGGGTCGGCTCGTGGATGAACGCATCGCCCAAATCAGACCAACCGTCGCCGTCCGTGTCTTTGCAACCCCAACGGTCGCCACCCGAGGAAGGACCAACCGAAGTTCCCGCTATAGAAGGGCAAACATCGGCTGTGGTTCCTCGTGGGTTGTCGCCACGGCCATCACCATCGATGTCGTGCCATTGGGTGGGGTCTTCGGGCCATGCATCACCCGAGCCGCCCGGGCTGGCCAACCATGTTGAGGTGGGGTCGGACCACCCATCGCCGTCACCGTCAGGACAGCCCCATCGGTCGAAGGTGGACTCACCCTGCGTTGTGCGGCAGCCGTCGGGTCGGTACGATGAGCGCCATGTTTGGCCGTCGAAGTATTCGAGGTTGTCACCGTAACCATCGTCGTCGGTGTCATGCCACTGAGAAGGATCGTTGGGGAAGGCATCAGCAAATCCGCCCGGGTGCGCCGTCCACAAATCGGTGGGGTCGGAGAAGCCGTCTTTGTCGACGTCCCGGCAACCGAGACGATCGTAACGGCTGATCCACCCTGAATCCACTTCTTCGGGTGTAGAAAGCATGCAGACATCGCCCTCAAAGCCGGTCAAATTGTCACCGTAGCCATCACCATCGGTGTCCCTGTACTGAGAGGGTACGAAGGGGAAATCGTCCACTTGCGTCGCACCGTAGGTTTGGTTATCACCCCAGCCGTCCCGGTCGGTGTCCCGCCACTGCGTGGGGTTGAACGGGAAGTCGTCGATGCGCTGTGCGCCCATGGTTTGGTTATCGCCCCAACCGTCCCGGTCCGTGTCCAACCATTGCGTCGGTTCAAGCGGGAACGCGTCCGAACCGTTGTCGATGGTCCAATTCTCATCGCCGTCCGAATACGTGTCCATGTCGGTGTCAACGCAACCGAAACGGTCGGAGAATGAACCGCCACGGATGAACGGGCAGGCATCGGGTTCAGTGGCGTTGTCCACGAATTGACCAATGCCCCAAACCGCCCGAGTGGCATTGAGGGAGGGGTCGTCCCAGTTGTCGCCGTAGCCATCCTCGTCCGTGTCGTTCCATTGCGAAGCATCGTTGGCAAAGGCGTCCGCTTGGCCAACGGGGTGAGCGAACCAAGCTTCGTAGCCGTTTAACCCGCCTGGGTCGGGGTCGGAGTACGAATCGCCGTCTGAATCAACGCAACCGAAGCGGTCGGATGAGGAGTAACCTCGGCTGAATTGGCAGTGGTCACCTTGGTAGCCATCGAGGTTGTCGCCGTAGCCGTCGTTATCGGAGTCCAACCATTGTGAGGATTCACTTGCAAAGGCATCTGCGCCATTTTGGACACCCCACCCGCTGTCGGGGTCGGACCAGCCATCTCCGTCGGAATCCGTGCAACCTTTGCGGTCGTTGGTGGAAGCCCCGACCAAGTTGGTGCAGTCGTCCTCGGTGTCAACGAACCCGTCTTCGTCCGAATCACGGTTGGTCTTGTCGATCGATGGCGTGAGCGTGTAGTCAAAGCCATCGTTGCACCAGGAGTCTTTGCCTTCCACCTTGATGAGGATCTCACCCGCCGTTGAGAGGGTGGTCGAGAGGGTGGCGGTCGGCGAACCGTCATCCACGTTTTGCGAAACGGAGCCCATCGTGAACGTCCCTTCCCACCCGTCACCCGGGCACCACCATGCAGCATTGCTCATGCTGCCAGAGAACGTCACTTGGACGATGTCGCCCATTTTTCCTTGAATTTTCCAGTAGTCTCGTTTGTCCGTTGGCGAACAACCGTTGGGATCGCAAACGTACCCGCTGGACGACACGCCATCGGTCAATCCGTTGGCGCTAGCGGGGTCGTTATCCGCACTCGCCAGCGGCATGTGGAGCAGCGCGAGGCCGAGGACGAGAAGGATGGCAACTCGACCGGACATGCCGTGGCATGCGCAAACGGATTATCAAAAGCACCCCTACGGGGTGACGGCGAACTTAACGCAATTTCTGCTTGCCCAAGCATTGACGCAGGCACGGCTCCAATCGTTCATGACGGAAGACATAGCCGCTTTCTTGCAGGCGCTTTGGGAGCACTCGCTGGCCGTCAAGAACGAGGGCTTGGGCTAATTCTCCAAACACCAACTTGAGAGCGAACCCTGGGGCAGGAGCGAAGGCCGGGCGTCGCAGGACCTTTCCGAGGACCTTGGCGTATTGCTTCTGCGTGACCGGTTCGGGGGCGGTCAAGTTGTAGACGCCCTCGCATTCTGGCGTCATCATCAAGTGATACGTGGCGTAGATTTGGTCGTCCATCGAAATCCAAGAGTAATACTGGCGACCGCCGCCGGCCGGACCACCGGCGCCCATCAACGTGGGCAAGAGGAGTTTCTGCAAGGCACCGCCCATGGGGGTGGTGACGATGCCCGTGCGCATCCAAACCGTTCGAATGCCGGCCTCGCTGGCCGCTGCACCCGCTTCCTCCCAGGCAATACAGGTCTTGGCGAGGAAATTGTCGCCAGCTGGAGAAGTCTCGTCCAAGACCTCATCGCCACGGTTGCCGTAGAACCCGATGGCAGACCCACACAAGAAGGTCTTGGGGGGATTCGAAAGGCTGGTGAACAGGCGAACAAGTTGTTCGGTGGGAACGGTGCGGCTGGTTTCGATCAGCGCCTTACGCTTGGCATTCCACCGCTTGTCGCCAATGCCAGCACCCGCTAGATGAATCACGGTATCGAACCCTTCCATGCTGCCTTCGAGCACCTCCCCGGTTTGGTCGTTCCAAACCACGCGGGGCTGTTCGGAGGCGTCAGGAGGGAGCACGGTGGATGGACGAACAAGTCGAACGACATCGTGGCCGGCGGCTTGGAGGAAGGCACAGAGTTGCATCCCAATCAGGCCGGTTGAGCCGCTGACGAGCACGCGTTGCTTTGGGCGGTCGGCGTACATGGCGATGCGTTTGAGGTCCTCTTGGACCCGGACGGTTCGATAGGCAAACATCTGATCCATACGGCCTTTTACCGTGAACGGGGCTGTCCAGAAGGTCAGCGGGTGAAGGGGAAGTTTCCACTGAATCGTGTCGTGAATTTCGCTGGATGTTGCACCGGTTGAGACGAAGCGGTGCTCATGGTCCCACTTGCCAAAGGGTCCCTTCTCCATCACGTCGTTGAAGACTTCACCCGGGACGACGCCGTAGTGACGAGCGACCCACATGGGGCGAAGCGGTCCGAGCGACACACGGAACCGGGTGGTAGCGTTGTCCACCAGTCGGCCGGCTTCAAGGGGACGAATGCCTTCCCACTCGGGCATGATACGACGAAAGGCTCCCGGGCTGTCGTACCAAGCCCACACGTCTTCCACTGGTGCATCGTAGCCTGCGACGTGAGCATAGGTTGGCATGACAGTTCCTCATTGATGGGCTGAGTAAAACGAGGGGCCAGACCCCAACACCTTGGATGAGTCGCTGGGCGCCGTGTACTTCTCAACATAGCCCTTGGTCTTGAATTTCCGAGCGGTCGAGGCGCTGGTCATGCACCGTACCTTGCCGTAGACCGCACGCTCGGTCCATCCTCGGTCAAACTTACCCATGACCCAGCCGATGCCGGTGTAAGAGTTGGGGTCCCGGCCGTCAAGGGCCCAGCGGTCATTGAGGGCGATCATCCAATCCATGGCCGTTTGTGGGTCAGGCGACCATTCCAGGATCTTCTTGCCCCACAACATACGGAGGTAATTGTGGATGATGCCCTCCTGTCGGAGTTGGTGTTGAGCTGCGTTCCACAACGGGTCGTGAGTGTTGGCGTTTTCGAGTTCTTCGAACGTGTAAAGGTGCGGGCGTTCATCCTCTTCATGCTCGGCAAGGGTGGTCTTTGCCCACTCGGGGAGGGAGTCGTATTCTGCGTGATTTTCCACCATGGCACAGTGAATGAAGCCGATGTCTCGCCAGGTGATAATTTGGTCGAGGAAGGCTTCAACGGGTTCGGGAAGACCCCACCAACCCTGCCGGCGTCCGTCGTTGGGAGCATTGACCATGCTGACATCCCAACGGTGATGGGTGAAGATGTCGTGGAGGATGGCGTGAACGCTGATGTGGCCGTAATGCAACCACGGCGAGAGTCCGCTTGCACCCCGTTCCTGAGGCTCATTTCGCTTTTCATGGTAGGCCTGAAGGCGTTCGGCAAAGAACTCCTTCCAGCGACGGCGGCCTTCAACATAGCCACCTTTCTTGCCCATGACGGGTTGCACATCGTGGTCGATGGCCAGGGTTGAGAGGGCTTCCCTTCCGATGTCCCCGCCCTCTGACACACGCCAGAGAAATTCGTAAGGCGTGATGGGTGTATCGGTTTGTGCGAAGATCGCGTTCACCACAGCGGGGTCAACCTGGGGAAGGTCGGCAGCGGCTTCCAACGGACGGCGGTGCGGGAATTCATGCATGTGCTCTCGAATGGTTTTGTGGAGGTGGCGTCGAAGCGAATAGGCCGTTGAGAAATCGCGACCTTGGGCGCGCATGGCCATGAAGCCGTTGGAGTCTACGACGTGAATCTCACAAGGAATCACGGACAAAGCAACGTTGAGCACATGCTTTGGGTAGTACGTCGGGTAGTCATCAATGACGCAAGCTCGTGCGTGGTCAAGCCACCCTTTGAGCAGGCCGGCGGCCTCCTTTCGCTTGGTCTCGACGTAGGGAATGTAGGTCACACCGGACCCCTCAAACGCCGTGCGGTTGTCCACCATGCCTTGGAGCACGAAGGTGGAAATCCGATCGTTCGCCCATCGGTGCTGAAGCGCCAAGCATTCGATGACGACCAGCGGCAGGTTGTGTTGTTTGGCGAGGTCGATGGCGTGCTGGAGGGCATGGTTCCATTGACCTCGTCTTGCGGCTGTCATCCAATAGACCACAACTTCCCCATGCTCGTTGGGGACGCCGTGAATCTTGAGGCGGCTGCTCGGAATCATGAGGAGCCACCTCGGTGAAGTTGTTCCGTTTTGCTCGTACGGTAGACGGCGTAGGGGTTCGAGCGGGCCGTGAGCCCTGCATGGTTGCGCATCAGGCTTCTGCGCGTGAGTCCGTCAACGGCCAGCTGGTGCATGGTTTCGGATACCCATTCCAAATTGGAGCACTCCGAGAGAGAACACCACGCTGTGTTTGAAATCTCCTCGCTCGTGTGGTGGTCGACTTCGGTGTTGACTTGGACATCGTAGCACAAAAAGACGGCTGGTTGGCCTTTTCTCAGTGCTGTTCGCACACCTGCAAGACCCAGTACCTGGCCGTCATGGCCGGATTCTTCAGCCAGTTCCCTGAGCGCCGCAGCCTCTGGACTTTCGCCGGGGTCCACCCTGCCTTTGGGGAATCCCCACTTGCCTTGGTGGGGCCCTGATGCTTCCTGGACGAGGAGGATTTTCTCCTCTCGGATGACCCGTGCGGCCACGCCCAAATCACAAAGCAGGCTGGCCATCAGAAAATATTTCTTCAACCCAGTATATCAAACGCAGTTTGGCCCCCTGTAAGAAAAAGACGAGTGTTTATATACAAACTCGGCTAATTTTGTAACATGGAAGGCGCTGAATTTCGTCAAATACAAAGCGCTCCCGAAGCAGACGCTGTTTTGCCAACGGCCCACGGAGAATTTCGAATTCGTGCATTCCGAGACCCTACGGACGGCAAGGAACACGCTTTGCTTTACGTCGGCGATTTGTCAGAAGGCACGCCGATGATCCGCATTCACTCTGAATGCTTGACCGGCGACGCCTTTGGTTCGCTGCGCTGTGATTGCGGACCACAACTCCAGTCCTCGATGAAAGCCATTCAAGAACGCGGCCACGGCGCCATCGCCTACATGCGCCAAGAAGGGCGTGGCATTGGGCTGTACTCGAAAATGCAAGCCTACGCCCTGCAGGACACCGGTCTTGATACCCTCGATGCTAACCTTGCCTTGGGCCTTCCGGGCGACGCTCGCAAATACGACTTTGCCGCAGAAATGCTGTACAGCATGGGTGTCTCTTCAATTGAACTCGTGACCAACAACCCCGACAAGCGCAACCAGCTCCTCGAACACGGCATCGACGTGGTCAACCGCGTCCCCATCATTGTTGGGCAGTGCGCCCACAACCGCTCGTACATGAGAACAAAAAGCGCAAGAATGGGGCACTTGCTTCCAAACTGAGTGATCACCATGCGCACCAACATCGTCGGACAGGATGCCCCTCGCTTCGTTCTTGAAAACGAGCACGGCGAAGCCTTCGACAGCGCCACGCTGGATGGCACATGGCGCATCATTTTCTTCTACTCAAGGAACAATTCCCCCACCTGCAAGCGAGGATGTTTGACCTTCAAGGAGCAACATGATTTGTTCGCCTCCGTTGGGTGCTCCATCGTTGGCATCGGGCCTGGCACCACCGAGGAACTGGCGGGTTTCAAGAGCAACCTTGGCGATCTCCCGTTCCCACTCCTCGCCGACCCCGAGCGAGTGGTTGGAAAGATGTTCAACGTTCCCGTCCACCTGGGGCAATTCCCAGCGAAATCCTCGTTCCTCGTCGGCCCCGACAACACCATTCAGTACGTCTACGACTGGCTGTTCCGCCCACGACGACACGTTGCCAAAATCCTGGCCGACATCTCCCAAGTTCGGGGTGACGGCTGATGTGGGACGAGTTGCTCCTCGAGGCTGGTCTGAACGAGCGTGAAGTCCGGTCCATCATGATCCTCGGGTCCCGTCCGAAAATGAAAGCCTCAGAACTCGCCAAGGAACTGAACACGACACGCCTTGATGCATACAACAGTCTCTCTCGTCTCCAGGAAATGGGCATTGTGACCGCGACCGCTGACCGCCCCATGTTGTTCTCCAGCCTTCGCATCAACGAGGCAATGGAGCACATCATCCAGTCCAGAAAACAACAACTCGACCGACTCGTGGAAGGGTTTGATGAACTTTCCAAGGGCATCACCGAAACCGATGCTTCCTACGAGAAGCAACGACGTGACATCGATGACCCGCGCTTTGCCGTGCTCAAGGAGCGGAGCCACATCTACAACCGGTTGCAAAAGATGGCCAACGATGCCGAAGAGCGACTCATTCTCCTCCTGGGCCAATTTGGCATCCTCCACCTTTGCCGCAGCCCGGATGCCCTGGAAGCCGTGAACACGGCCGCCGTTCGGGGCGTTGTGGTGCAAATCATCACCCACTTGGACGGGCGCACCCTGCGTTTCTTCGACCAACTCGACAAGGCCATCGACGTCCGGCATTCCGACGAACTTGATTCACTCGGTTTCGTCCAAGACCAATCAGAAGTCATCCAGTACCTCAACATCGAGGACAACCCCGTGGGTCGAGGGAAAGAAGACGCTGCGCTGATCATCGAATCGGGCCCGTTTTCCCAGGCGCATCTCCACCTCATCGACGCCATTTGGGAAGGCGCAGTTCCGCTGGCAACCGCCCGTGCTCGGTTTACGGAGAACCAAATCAACGACCCGCTTCGGCTCACCATTGGTGAGGGTTCGTTCTTGAAGAACGTCTCCGTCGCCCTTGGCTTTGACGGTCAACTTCCCGAAGAAGACACACCCTTTGACCCTGAGGCTTTCTTTGCTGCAGGCCACGAGGTGAACGAAGCACGCAGCCGACTCACCGAGGGGAAACTTTCCAACCTCAAGGTGCTGGGAATTGACATCAGCCGTATGCTGCGACAAATCGGCAATCGAGTCGGCCAAGAAATCGCCTTCTCTCTACGTTCTATAGAAAATGACATCGAGTTTCTTGACGAGATGATGGACTGGTGGGAGCACGCTGGACTCGGCCTGCTCCAGTACGATGTTGACCCACAATTCCACGTCGTTGTGGGCCTCAACCATCCACCCGTTGACGACCCCGATGCCTTGCCCATGTGGGAAATGGACGACGGCATCATTGAGGGTGCCCTTTCAACGCGATTTGCCAAAGAAGCCAACGTCGTCATTCAACGCGTTGAAGGCAGCGGCGACAAGGACGACCTCTGGCGCTACCTCATCCACCGACACGAACTCAGCACGATTGAACTCAACGACTGAGGCGGGTGAATCGCATGAAGCTCGGCACGTTCCTCCGGTTCTTTCGGCAAATCAAGGGAAAAAAGCCGGTTGACATCGACGCCATCCAATCAATGGGGTTGCTGGCGGTCAAGCTTGGCCAAATCTTCGCCCTTCGTCCCGATCTGATCGACCCCGACCGATGCATCGAACTTCAACAGCTCTACAGCCGCGCCGCAACCATTCCAGAGGAAGACTCTCAACGCCTCCTCGACCGCTTCGCCCCCGACGGATTCCTCGACCACTTTGAGCACCTTGACATGAAACCGTTTGCTGCTGCAAGCATTGGCCAAATCCACCGTGGTGTGCTCAAGGACGGCACCAAGGTGGTGGTGAAGGTCATCAAATCCGATTTTGAGGATGCCTTCAAGCGAGACGTTCAGCGCATGAAGCGTTGGATTCGAATGGGGCTTTTTTTCAATCCGAGGTTGCGAAAAGTCGGGAATCCGATTGGATTGCTCGCCCACATTGAAGACTACACGCTCAGGGAACTCAACCTGCTCAACGAAATCGACGGACGTAATCAGCTCATTGCCAAGTCCAAGGCGATCGAAGAGCATTTCCCGATGCCGAAACTGAAGTTTCCGACCATGTGGGAACGCCTGTCCAACGAACGCGTCCTCGTCATGGAGGAGATCACCCATCCGACGCTGGAAGACCACCTTGAGGCAGGGAGTTTGACGTGGCCGGACATGCTTGAACTGTTCCGAATTCACGGCGCCTTCATGTTCGGGTTGGGTACCTTCCACGGCGACCTTCACCCTGGAAACGCGATGTTGGACGACCAGGGTAATTTCTTCTTCATCGACACGGGTGCCATCTGCAACGCACCGGAACACGTCCGAAATGCGCTCTTTGGATTCTTTTACTTCCTCGCCAAGGGCGAACTCAAGAACGCCTTTGACGCCATGTTAACCATGGCCGCCGTTCGTCCGACCGGTGATACACTGCAGACCTATTACGATTCCATGAACGAACTGTACGACGGTTTCGTGGGCACCTCCGTGAGTGAAGTTTCGCTGACCGAGCAGATGATGAAGACGGTGAAAGCAGCGGTCCTGGCAGGCTGCGCCTTTGGAGAGGAAGCGTTCCCGATCATTCGCTCGCTGATGTACATGGACGGCATGGTGCTCAAAGGCCACCCGAACGTCGACCTCATCAGTTCGATGGGCCCGTAC
>JAYYDY010000123.1:0-6642 GCA_036160375.1 Thermoplasmatota archaeon
GCCGGCCGCCACCGACCATGCGTTCACGGTCACGGGACTGGAGGCTGGACGTGCGTATTGGGTGCGCATCATGGTCGAGGACGGTGACCAAACCCTGTTCGCCGACCTGAACTTCACCACGTCAAACGAAAGCGACACGACCCCTCCTGAAATCCTCAACCTCGCCGTAGAGGTTGTCTCTGGCTCCTCAGGAGCGATGCAACTGAAGATCACGTGGTACACCGATGAAGCCACCACGGAAAGCGTCGAGCTGTTGGATGCTGTGCTCCAAGGCGACACGGTTGCCCTCAAGAAAAACCACGAGATGGTGTTCATCCCGGACCCAGCCTTGACTGCAGGCACCTACACGACGACGGTGACGGCGGTGGACGCTTCAGGCAACAGCAACGCGTCCACGACGTCCTTCACCATCGAGGAGGAGGATGTCGTCGTCGTGCCCGAAGGCCCAGATGACGGTGATGGGACAACAGACGATGCATGCGAGAACGGTGTGGGTGAGGATTGCCCGGCTTCGACCACCGGCCCGTCGTCTGACGTTCTGCTTGGTCTCGCCCTGCTCGTGGTGCTGCTCGTGGTGGCGGCCTTGGTCCGCACACGACGTGCCGAACAAGGCATGCTTGTGGACGATTACTCGGCCTTTGACGACGCTTCGGATGAGGTGTGACGTCAGCGGAAGAAGGCGATGTACACCACCGCCGTAACCACAAAAGCGGTCTGAATGGTGTACCACAGCCACTTGCGCCAATTCGGCGCCATCCGATCCGCGGTCTGCACCACCGCTTCAACCAGAAGATCTTCCTGACCGGTCACCATGGTTACATCCCTCCAAGGCGATTCATGATGACCGCTAAACCAGCATGAGCCATGGGAAGAAACAACAACTCGGACAGCATTCCAGCCTGGAGAAACAGAGCGAAGGTCAAAACCGCCATCCCACCAGGGAACCAAGCACATTTCTTGAGCAGAGGGCGTGACTTTTCGCTTAGGGACAAGGCAAGAAGCATCACGCATACAGGTACGGCAACACCGGCCAACAGCATGGCCATAATGGCCAAAAAACTCTCATTGCTCGTTTCGGTGAAGAAGAAGGCTTGGGCGGGGCTTGCCGTCAGCAAAAGGCCGGCGAGAAAAATCAACCCGCGCCGAGACGAGTGGTGCATGGCGGCGAAGCCTGACGTGCGGGTTTCAATTCGTCGGAATCTCTTAACCCACCGCGCGTGAAATTGGCCATGTTTACCCCTCCGCCGGGTGAAGGCGAATGAGGGATTTGACCCCTGCTTCATTCCTCTTCCGAATCAAGCTCGAGGCTTGCATCATAGGCGGATTCAATCTCTTCAACGCGTTCTGCATCAAGGGAATACGAGGTGGCGAGCATCTCCAGCAAACGACGTTCTTCAGCCGTCACGATGTGGTCTTCCATGGCTGCGATGTACGCGTTCAGATAGGCCGTTTCCTGCTCACTGTATCCTGATGGAATGAGTCTCGACGAGAACCCATCAATGAAGCTGAGGACGGGTTTGCGGACAATGATGGCGGCCACACCGATGACGAGCCCACCGTACACGCCTGGGAGGTTGAGGGCGCTCTCCATCAATTCACAGCCGACGATGAACAAAATCACGCCGCTGCTCGTGAAAACAGCGGTACCGAAGGTCTTCCTGAGGTTCTCGTCAATGCCGAACACCGTGTCCTTGAGTGAAGCGTGGACGAACATCATGGCTTCGAAACCAATGGCCAGAGGCCCGGAGAGAATCATGAAGGTCCAAAAGAAGAGCATCAGACGATCTCGTGGCGAGGGGTCAGTGCCATATTGCCAGATACTGGTCACTGCGAAGTCAACGAAGACCCCTCCGTTCAACAGGGGGAACACGATGAGAATAGTGGCGAAGTAGGTCATCTGAATCGTGACTTTCCCTAGGAAGCCGATGTAGAGTGATCGAGACGTAAGCCTGCTCTTTTGGTCGACGTGGTCCAGTTTCTCACCCTGTTTCATGGACGACCGAAGCAAGAGGAGTGCGATGACGGAGATCATGGGCGACGCCAACACGATCGTCCACAGCCCTGTGGGTTCGTCCACCACGTGGAAATCATAGGGTCGCGGGCACGGTCCCAGGGCCTCGGCTCGTTCGATCATGGACGGTGTGATCTCCCCCCACCATAGCTGGAGAGAGGGGAGTGCACCTTGGTCAACGGCCGTCTGCGTGCAAATCATCCACGCTGAGTTCTCAAACCGGAAGCCGTCTTGTGGAGCGATGAACATCCAAAGGAGCAACCCAACCGTTGGTGCGACGTACCATGCATGCTGCTGCAACGTTGGGCGGTGCATGAACGACAGGGATTCGATTCGATAGTAGATCGGGAATGAGAAATATAACATCCATGAAATGACGTGTGAAGCGAAGAAGAAATTGATCTTGGTCCACCACAGCGTATCCCACAAACCCTGCCACGTTGAACCGTAGAGGAACAGGTCGGCAACGACCCACGAGGCTTTGAAGCCCTCACACACTAGGAGCAGGGCCATGAACCGGTTCTCTGGTTTTGACCTGTCTGCACGAAAAACAAGGTAAGCCAGCCCAATCATCCACAGGAGGACCAAGATGGAGAAAATGGAGATCAGCGCTCCGAACCCGAAGAAAGCCTCGGATGAAACACGACGGGTGTAGTATTCCCCAATCGTCACCATGGTGCTACACCTGCTTTCTCAAATTTAATCTCGCGGTCGAATTTTGGAAAGGGCCTGCTTGTGCTGTTTTGAAGCGTGAGGATGAAGGGACAGAGGGTTGTCAACGGCTCATGGGGCGAGTGCTTGTTTTCGGCGCTGGATTGGTCGGCGGATGGGTCGCGGACACCTTGGCCGCAGACGGTCATCACGTGACCGCGGTCGACACGAATGCGTCAGCTTTGGCCGCTCGTGCTCCTGGCGTGGTGGTCCTCAACGTTCCTGCCAGCGCCAAGATGGTGGACGAGCATACGCCCGATGTGGTGGTGAACACGCTCCCCGGACGCATCGGCCACGGCATCCGTTCAGGGTTGCTCGAGCGTGGGTGTGCCGTCGCCGATCTCGCCTTCACGGCCGAGGACCCTGGTGTGCTTCACGACCTCGCCGTTCGACACGGTGGGCGATTGGTGTGGGACATCGGCGTTGCACCAGGCATGTCGAACCTGTTGCTTGCGGAAGGGGTGCGGCGCCACGGTCGCCTGACTCGGGGCCGCGTGCGCGTTGGAGGAAACCCCGTGAACATCGACGATGGATGGAGTTACATGGCGCCGTTTTCCCCCTACGACGTCATCGAAGAATACACGCGACCCGCTCGAATTGTGCGAGATGGCGCCGTCATCACGGTTCCCGCCTTGGCGGAGCGGCAACGCTTCGACGTCGAAGGGCGGGGGGAAATGGAGGCCTTCCTCACCGACGGTCTGCGTTCCGTGCTGGACACCATTCCAGCCGAGAATTTGACCGAGGCCACGGTGCGATGGCCCGGGCACATCGACCGCTTCATCGAACTTGAGGGGGCATACGACGAGGACGCATTGGTCCAAGCATGGGCTTGGGAGGCCGGCCGGCCTGAATTCACGTGGATGGAAGTCGTGGCCGAAGGTGACGGGAGCACGCGATGGATCCTCGACGACGAAGGTCGTCCAAGTGGGTCATCGATGGCCCGAACGACGGGAGCCATCACTTGCGCTGTGGTTGAGCACATGCTCGACGGTGGTGTTTCACCTGGCGTGCATGCGCCCGAAGCGGTCGGTCACGGCCTGTTGGAACGGTGCCTTTCGACCTACGCGAAGCACGGCATCGTGCTGCGCGAGGTTTGATGGACGGGCGGCGTCCCTTGCGACACGATGTCCGCTGTGCGCAGGGCCATGGCCGAGATGGGTTTGGCCGGTTGCTGCGCGTGGTGCGACGCACCGGATACTCCCGGCAGTGAGCGTTGCCGAACGTGCATTGCCACCCATCGAAGCGTCCGTGACCGATTGGCAGCGGGAGCTGACGGTCCAATCGACCAAGCCGCACGTCACCTCCTCAGCCTCATGGCTGAGCCACATCGGCATGACCATGATCCGGTTCACGGACCGGTCTTGAAGGAACAGATGCGTCGATTAGGCGTCGCTTCACGGAACCAAGCAACCACACAGGCCGATGTGGAAGCAGCCTTTGCCGCCAGCCGCGCGCGTGAGAAAGGAAGCGTGGTCAGCAGCGTGGGCAATCGGTTGGGCGAGGCACCTGAAGCGGCCACGGCTCGCCAATTGGGCGAGGTGGTGTTCGACCCTGAACAGATCAATGCAGAGGCCCGGAGGACCATTCCAAGTCGACCCATCGCCACCGTTGACCGGTCGGATCGGTTGGGGGAAGACCCCGCTCTCGAGGCGCGCATTTCAGCTGAACGAAAGGCTGCCGAAGAGCCTGTTGAAGGGTTGCGGTCCGTGGTTGAGAAGGCCCATGTCGAGGGTGCGATCAAGCGCAGAGAAGCCTTGGGTGGTTTGCTCGATGAAGTCGGAGAACTTCTTGACCTCGATGATGAGGATTGATTAGTCATCGTTCCATCGCTTTACGTTACATTCTCCGTTCCACCGAAGAATGGTTCTTGACCTTGGAGGCCATCTCTCACGGATCAAATCGGCCGGCCGTCCAAGGTGTAAGCGAACCGTTTGGTCCCCTTCCCCTTGCTCTTGACGTGAACCTCTCCAAGAGGTCCGATTTCGCCAAGCGAACGAACGTGCGTTCCAGCGCAAGGGCACACGTCCACCTGGTCGCCAATTCGGATGATACGCATCTGCTGAACCGATGCCGGAATCATGTCGACGTTCGAACGCTCTGCACCAACCTCATCGATGAGGGTCTGCCGATCTTGCACGCCCATGCTGAGTGGGAGGTCTTGGGCAACGGCGGCATCAAAGGCGGCACGAAGCGCCATGACCTCGTCTTCGGTCATCGAAACCGGCCGGAGGTCAAGACGGGAACGCTCCGCGCCGATTTGATTGCCCACGGTTCTGGCGCCGTTGAACAAGTCGTAAGCAAGGCCGCTGAGGAGGTGTTGGGCGGTATGCATCCGCATGTGCGCATGCCGCCGTTCCCAGTCGATGGTCCCCGTGACCTCGTCCCCGACCTGGAGGTTGTGGTCTTCGGGGAGCTTGTGATGCACGGCATCGCGTCCTCGAACATCGCTGACCGCAAGCGATCCGGTTGGACCTTCAAGATGTCCAATGTCACACGGCTGTCCGCCGCCGGTGGGGTAGAAGCGAGTTTGGTCCAGGACCACGTCCAAACCGTCCACGTCCGTGACGCTGGCCGAAAACGTCGTGGCGTACGTCTCCTCAAAAGATTCGAGGTACAGCCGACGGGTGGTGAGGCTCATGCTTCGGCCAAACGCCCTGAGGTCATCAACTCCTGCACGGCTTCAATGGTGCGGTGAGCACACCGAGCGGCGTTCAGTGGCTGATCCTTTTCGTTCCATACCAGGGTCATCGATTCCAACGTAAACGGTTTGAGCGCGTCGAGTTCTGCAGCCTCTGTGGTCCAAATTTCGATGGAGCCATCGGCCCGCTGACCCATGTGTTCCGCATCAACGGCTGTGCCTTCCGCGACAACGGCACCGTGCCACATGCAAGCCTGGGCATGCGACAGCAACGGAAGACCGACACCCGGGAATGGTTCAGTCACGTCCTGATCGGCAAGAAGGACGTGCTGTACCTCAGCAAGGGGAACCGTTCCGGTCCCGGCTGCGTGCCATTCACCCTCCAGCTGCTGAAGACGAACACGTGTCGACGTGCTTCCGCCTGCTGCCGTGAACAGGTGGACGAGCCGCTTCACCAGCCATTGGCTGCGGCACGTGATGATTGAACCGTCTTGAGCAGCCACGGCTTCTTCGAGGGTTTGAAGGGGCCAATTAATCACAGACGTGTCCCACAATCCGCATCCTCCGTGTGGAAATCCAAATTCCGCATGAGCGGTGGTCAACATGACGTCATGGCCTTGATCCAAAAGGGATTGAGCTGCGGTAACGGCCACCAGGCCACCTCCTACCACAACAATCACGACAGCAACTCCATGGAAAGCGCATCAACTGGACAGCTTGGAAGGCAATGGTCACACAAGGTGCACGTGGCATGGTCCACTTCCACCAGCCACCCATGGAGATTGAGTGCATCGACGGGACACACCATGATGCAAGCAGCACAGCCGTAGCACCGGTCATCGTCCACCTGGAGCAAGTGTCCAGTGGACGGCATGAACACCACGAGGGTGTTCTCGTTCATGGATTCCACGGAATGTTGTTTGTCTGATGATCGAGTGGATGCAAGATCAGTTGGTTTCCAGAGGAAAATGGTGCTTGTGCACAGACCCCCCTGTTTCCATTGGAAGATGGAAATGTGGCCGCAGGTAGCGAAAACGTCTGATGAAGAATGTCGTATCGAAGACGTCATTGGAACGTATGGCGAATATGGTCTATCATGTTCTGGATAAAAATGTTGGAAAATCACGGTTTTGATCGTGAAAATCGGGTCGAGTGGAAATGAAGGGGTGTACGTCCACAGATTCATGGCAGAGGTCGTTATCGTCAACCCATGGTGATGTACGATCCAGGTCGAACGTCCACCTACCCATCTTTGCCGCCCGAGGAGGGTTTTCGTTTTCAC